>JAFGMQ010000214.1 GCA_016927455.1 Deltaproteobacteria bacterium | reverse complement strand
ATTTTTGCCGCCAGAAGCGCAAACGCCCATGAGAGCAGGGTAAGGATAAACATCATTCTGGCCTGGTGCCTGGAAAAGAATGCAGCTATCAGTACGGCGTAGACAGGCAGTTTTGCCCCGCAGTTCATGAACGGAAGAACAAGCAGGGTGGCAATCCTTTCTTTTGGGCCCCTGAGAGTCCTTGTAGCCATTACGCCGGGCACTGCGCATCCCCCTGATATCCCTCCGCTGATAATAAGAGCCATTACGGAATTCCCGTGAAGTCCAAACAAACGGAGTATCCTGTCAAGCATATAGGCGATTCTGGCCATGTATCCTGAGTCTTCCAGGACAGCAATTGCAAAGAACATGAACATAATAAGCGGTATGAATCCAAGAACTCCTCCCATGCCGTCAATAATTCCCGACACAATAAGAGATTGAAGGTGTCCCTGGGGTATTATCAATGCGAATATCCTGCTTATGAAGTCAAAAAAGGTCTCGAACCAGGAAATGGGTACTTCGCTTCCCCAGAAGGTGAAACCATAAATGCTGTAGAGAATTAATATCATCAGGACAGGGCCTAATATCCGGTTTGTAAGAACCATGTCTATCTTGTCTGAAAGATTGAGGCGGGATTCAATTTTTCTCTTCAGCACCGTTTTAGTCAGGCCCGTTATATATCCGTATCTGTAATCAGCGATAATTCCCTCTGGTTCTTCCTCCAGAGTCTTTACGGTATGGCTGTATATTTTCTGACATATGGCAGATATTTTTTCACCAAGAGAGGGATCTTTTTTCAGCAGCTCAATGATCTGTGAATCCATCTCCAGGCACTTGAGAGCCCGCCATCTGGCAGGATATTTTTTATCAAATATAAGAGATGTTTTGATTATTGCCTCAATTTCATCAAGCCTCTGATCAATGTCCATGCCATATGAAATAACTGCAGGCCGCCATTCCGGATTTGACTTTGCAGCTTCAACCGCAGTTTTAAGAAGATCGGATATTCCTTTGTTTGACCTGGCTATAATCGGAACAACCGGTATCTCTAAAAGTGAGCTTAACTCCTTGTGATCTATGATGATTCCGCGCGATTCAGCTACATCCATCATGTTAAGGGCGAGCACGAGAGGTATTCCCAGTTCCCTCAACTGCACTGCCAGATAAAGATTCCTGTCCAGATTGGAGGCATCTATGATATCAATGACCAGATCAGGCCTCTCATTTATCAGGAAATCCCTTGCCACAATTTCTTCCATAGAATAGGCAGTAAGGGAATATGTCCCGGGCAGGTCCACAATCTCTATGTCAAAGCCATTGTATTTGACATGTCCGACTTTCTTTTCGACAGTCACTCCGGGATAATTTGCGATATGCTGTCTTGCGCCTGTAATAGCATTGAAGACAGTCGTTTTTCCTGAATTCGGGTTTCCTGCAAGGGCTATGGTAAATTTTTCCGTCATATTCCTGGTCCCATACCGGGGCGATGCTGTCCAGCTACCCTGTTTCTACCTCTACCATTATATGGCTTGCCTCATCGTTACGCAGAGTCAGCACATAATCCTTTATCTTTACCGCGACGGGGTCTTTTAAAGGGGCCCGACCCTGTATCTGGATTTCATTATCAGTCACAAGGCCCATTTCCCTTATCCTTCTACCCATTTCACCGGTAGCGGATATTTTTTTAATAATGCCCTTCTGATTGTCGGACATTTGTCTCATGTTTATTATCTTCTTCATAATTAAGCCTTATCAGACAATTCCAAAACATCATCTTCATTTAAATTTATTTGTCAGTAAAAAAAGTTCTAACATTATAAAAAGACGTCAGCCGTAATTCCTGAACTGCAGACTGTGGTGCGATTCCATTTTTATCCCGGCCAGGGATTGAACCTGTTGAAACTGCCTCCTGTGTGTTTTTATGACCAAGGCAGGAGAACAGGAATAAAACATACGCCTGTTACAGAAGGCGATTTTCTGCCTCAGCCAATAGTGCTGTTAATTTTTTTTCTGGATACAGTCAAGAATCTGTTGGCAGGCCTCAGGGGCTACCACCAGGAGATGTTCGTCAATCTTTTCTCCGTTAAGATAATCATTAAGAAGAAATTCACTTCCATCCATCCTGAATATCTTTCCGCCTGCGGCTTCAATAATTACGGAAGCTGCTGAAAGATCCTGGTAGGTTTCGTGCGCAATAACCGCCGCATCTGCCCGGCCCATTGCGACATAGCAGATATGAGCGGCAGTACACCCGAGGCTCCGGATTTTTCCGGGGAAGGTGGAACTGTAATGCTGATGAAAGCGGGAATAGGTTAAAAGCACGCTTTCATCATTTAGATAATCCTGACTCAGCAAATTGATTTTAACATTGCCCCAATAGGCTTCTTTTCCTGCCCTGGCATAGAAAATGTCTCCTGTTGAAGGCAGATAGAAAACACCGAAGACCGGCCAGAAATTATCCATCAGGCCCAATGACATTCCCCAGATGGGAATTCCGGCCTGGAAATTGGCTACACCGTCCAGTGCATCATAGATCCAGAGATACCTGTTGCCCTCATGAGTGTATTCATTAAGTTCCTGGTTGTTCTCAAAAATTATATGGTCAGGGAATTTTATGCCAAGCTGTTCCTTGAAAAACTCCATGACATGGAGTTCAGCCTCTGTGACAAGCCCTTCATCAAATTTCATGTCGAACCTGCCTTTTCCGTAAAACGTTAACGCTTCCTTTCCTGCACTATGTATCACTTCAAGTGCAAAGCGCAGCAAATCTTCAATACCATGGTCTTTTGACGGCAATTTTACCTCCCCGGTGCAAGGCACCTGACAGTTTTTTGAGAATATGAAATATTTTTCCCTGTTGTTCCTGTTATTCCAAGTTCAAGAACTGACTCTTGTATAAATCTGAAACTGCATGATAACCAAGATTATCACAATTAAGTATAATGGCAAGTTAAAATATAACATTATCCTCCGAATTTCCATGTGTTATGGAAAAACAGATCTGCAACTTGCAGGCAAGCACATTGGTCATCCTTAATAAGTCCCCCTTTTTCAGGCAGATTCGATCACATAGCCGTCACGTCCTGTGGCCTTTATCCTGGAACCTTCCTGTTATGGCCGATAAGAAGAAAGATTCTGTTGATTAGTATTTATAAAGCTGGTAGTAAAGACTGAATTATATTTGGGATGAATTGAAGCTCCCCGAAATAAGTTGCAGGGAACCTTCGATTATTAAGGAAAATATTTACCTGCATTCGCTCGCTGACCACGCCGCAAGCAGCGGGGAATGCGCTCGCTGTTCAATTCACTTTATACAAGGAGTTTGAAGCACGATATGACTGCACTGGACGAGATATGTATAAACACCGTCAGGATGCTTTCTGCAGATTGTATTGAAAAAGCGAAATCAGGTCATCCGGGCATGCCTATGGGTTCTGCTTCCATGGCCTATGTCCTCTGGACACGACTGCTTTGCCATAATCCGGCTGATCCGGGATGGCCTGACAGAGACCGCTTTGTCCTTTCTGCCGGACACGGCTCCATGCTGCTCTACAGCCTTCTGCATCTTTCAGGCTATGATCTGACGCTCGAGGATCTCAAAAATTTTCGCCAATGGCAAAGCCGCACACCAGGCCACCCTGAATTTCGACTTACCCCCGGAGTTGAAACCACTACCGGACCATTAGGCCAGGGTTTTGCAAACGGCGTAGGCATGGCTATTGCCGAACGGTTTCTGGCAGCCAGGTTCAACCGTCCGGGGCATGAAATTATTCATCATTATATCTACGGCATCGTGAGTGACGGTGACCTGATGGAGGGCGTATCACATGAGGCGGCTTCTCTTGCAGGACATCTCGGGCTCGGCAATCTCATTTATTTATACGATGACAACCATATTTCCATAGAGGGCAGCACAGACCTGGCTTTTACCGAAAACAGGATTGATCGTTTCAGGGCCTACGGATGGCATGTTAAAGAGGTGAAGGACGGCAATGATCTTGAATCCATTGAAAAGGCCATTATTGAGGCGCAGGAGGAAAAAGGCAGGCCTTCCCTTATCGCTGTGAGGACACATATAGGTTATGGCAGCCCGAACAAGCAGGATCGTGCCTCGGCCCACGGCGAACCCCTGGGCGCAGAAGAGGTTGGTCTGACCAGAAAAAACCTTGAATGGCCTTCTGATCAGCCCTTTTTTATCCCTGATGAGGCACGGGATTATTTTCTCCGGGCGGTTTTAAAGGGCAAGGAACTGGAAGCACAATGGCAGGAGCGTTTTAATGCCTATAAGAATGCATTTCCGGAAGAGGCTGAAGAGTTTGAAAGGCTTATGATAGGAGACCTGCCGGATGGCTGGGACAGGGATATCCCCATTTTCCCGGCTGATTCAAAAGGCACTGCTACAAGGGGCACGTCGGGAACCGTACTCAATGCCGTTGCGCCTCACATCCCTAACCTGCTGGGAGGTTCTGCGGATCTGGCTCCTTCCAACAAGACTGAAATAAAAGGTGAAGCATTTTTCCAGGCAGGCGTTAATGAGGGGCGCAACCTGCATTTCGGCGTCAGGGAGCACGGCATGGGCTCAATCATTAACGGCATGTCCCTGCATGGAGGCATTATACCTTACGGCGGAACCTTCCTGGTATTTTCCGACTATATGCGTCCTGCCATAAGGATGGCGGCGCTTATGGGTTTGAAGACAATATACATATTCACTCATGACAGCATCGGACTTGGCGAGGACGGGCCGACCCATCAGCCTGTGGAACATCTGGCTGCCCTCAGGTCAATTCCCAATCTGACAGTGATAAGGCCATGTGATGCCAATGAAACGGCGGAGGCATGGAAGACAGCCCTGATATCCGATAGTGGACCGGTGGCGCTGGCCCTTACCAGACAGGACGTACCTGTCCTTGACCGGACAGTGTTTTCCCCTGCAGCGGGACTTCAAAAAGGTGCCTATATACTCAAAGACTCACGGAATAAAATACCCGATATTATACTGATCGGGACGGGATCCGAGGTCCATATTGCAATTGATGCGGCTCAGATGCTTGAAGAAAAGGGTATCGGGGTGAGAGTGGTTAGCATGCCTTCATGGGAATTATTTGAAAAACAGCCCGAAGAATACAAAAAGCAGGTCTTTCCTCCTGAGATACATGCCAGGATAGCCGTTGAAGCAGGTGTGTCACAGGGGTGGCACCGCTATGTCGGCGACGAAGGAGAGACTGTCTGTCTTGACCGTTTCGGCGCCTCTGCGCCCTATAATATCCTTTATGAAAAATTCGGCATTACGGCCGAAAAGGTGACTGAAAAAGCGCTTGAACTGTCAGCCCGCAGATGACATTTCTCCGGGATTGCCTGTTTCTGACTGTGTGCAGTTGACATGCAATCCCGCCATGTTTTATAGTTTAATCATCGATAGACAATTCCCTTTAAAACAATAACACTCAAAATGGAAGGTGAAACCATGGAAAGAGCCTCTGCTTGCATCAAAGGCAGGCTGGCGGTTTTGTTTCTCATAATAGTGTTCCTCAGGGTCTCGGCGGTCTGGGCCGCTCCTGCCAGTCCTGAGCAGGCAAGAGACGTAGTGGAGAACTGGCTGGCCCTGGATGGGTCACCACTGGGCGCCCGTTTAGGCCAGCAGACTAAAAGCGTCATAACCTATGAGCATGATGGAACATCTGCCTATTATGTGGTCTATCTGATCCCTGAGGGCTTTGTCATTGTTCCCGCCGACGATATGGTGGAGCCGATCATCGGCTTCCTGCCCAAAGGTGAATACGATCCATCTCCGGAAAACCCCCTGGGCGCCCTGGTAAGCGTCGATATGTCTGGCCGGATATCCGCCGTGCAGGAGATGGAAAGGCAGGTTCAGGGCAAAGGGATTAAACTGGATCCGGCTGATGTCTATGCCCTGGCCAAGAGGAAGTGGGAAATGCTGGCAAGACCGTCCGGCAGAAACGAGGCCCTGGAAACCATGAAGTCCGGGGAGCCGACCATATCCAGCATCCGGGTGTCACCCCTGGTCCAGAGTGCCTGGAGCCAGAGCACGGTATACGGCGGCCTGGCCTGTTATAATTACTACACTCCGCCTCATGCGGCCGGCAGCGCCAGCAATTATGTATGCGGCTGTGTAGCCACGGCCATGGCTCAGGTAATGCGCTTCTGGCAGTATCCTGCCACCGGGGTGGGAACAGGATCGTATGACATTAAAATTGATGGGTTTCCGACCCCCCGAAATCTGCGAGGCGGGGACGGGTCAGGGGGGGCTTACAACTGGGCCAGTATGCCCCTGACACCCGGCTCCGGCATCGCTGAACAGCAGAGACAGGCTGTCGGGGCCCTGACTCACGATGCAGGGGTTTCGGTAAATATGGAATATACATCAAGCAGTTCGGGTGCCGATACACTTAAGGTATCAACGGCCTTTGTCAGTACCTTCGGATACAGCAGTGCCAGGAATGCATACTCAGGCAACTCCGGCACCAGCATTCCCGTCGCCGACAGGAACAATATGGTCAACCCGAACCTGGACGCCGGGTATCCCGCCATAATGGGTATCAGAGGCTCTGCGGGTGGCCATGCCATTGTCTGTGACGGATACGGCTACAACACGGCTACCCTTTATCACCATCTCAACATGGGCTGGGGGGGGTACGAAGACGCCTGGTATAATCTCCCCACTGTTGAGACTGTTCCTTACAATTTTGATGTCCAAACCTCAATTGTATACAATGTGTATATTACAGGTTCAGGCGAAATTATAAGCGGTCGCGTGGCAGAGAGCAGCGGCAGGCCCGTAAGTGGTGTCACCGTTACTGCCACCGGGACAGGAGGGCCATTTACCGCCACCACCAATGCCAGGGGAATCTATGCCCTGCCCAAGGTTCTCTCAGACTCTGCTTACAGCGTCAGCGCCGTAAAGAAGGGATACACATTCACCCCCAACCCCCAACCTGTAACAACGGGAACCAGCACCAGTTATACCACAACAACAGGCAACAGGTGGGGGATAGATTTTGTGGCAGAGGGCGGGATAAGGGCGATTGTCCCGATTTACGACCTGCTGCTGCTGAACTGAGGCGGCAGCAGGAAGGCTTCCATTCATGATATGAGCTCAAAAGATCATAATGCCCCGCTAACGCCCGGCCTTATGTACGTAACATTATGCCCTTGCCTGATCCCTGCTGTTCTAAAATTCTTCATTCCGGCCTCATCATTTCTGTGGGCGTATGATGAAGCGCAAGGATCAGTTAGCCTGCTCAATACCCTCTGAAGGAATAGCGGAAAAAATGGGCGGATTTTCAATATTGGCCCGGGAATACAGATCATGAAGGAAAAATTCAGAAAAGTCATCAGCCATATCATTGGATCAGAAACAGCAGGGCCTCTGTGCGGCATAAAGGTCAAAGACCTGTTCAGGCCGGGCAGGCCTGATGATTATTCAACTGCCGCAAGCCTCAACTCGGCCTTCCTGATCGGACTTTGCGGCAGGGATGACCCGCAATACGAGCATTCGCTCCGATACCTTGATTCACTTAAAAGTGATTTGAAATGGGGTCAGACTGCAAGGTTTTACCTTGACGGGCTGGATCTGGTTTTATCGGAGATAGAAGACATATGCCTTGCTGACTCCGTTTTTGCAGAGGAGTTGAACCGGCTGCATCTGTGGCTGATCAGCTCGGGGGAGAGAAAAGACCGTGACGAGACCATAAAAAGGATCTGGCAGGTCTTTTTCCCTGAAGGTGCTCTGCTGAGGGATAAGGAGTCAAGAGATGAGCAGGTAAAATGCCTGAGAGAGAAAAGGAAGGTCAGTATTTCCAGGCTGAACCCCTCTCCAGTCAAAGATCCTGTTAATCAGATACTCTTTACTTCAAATATCCTCATGACTGCGCCGGGTGATCCCGGTAATATAAATGCTCCGCATATAAACCCTGATCAAAGGCAGGCCCTGAGGCGGGCTGTCCGGGAGGATCAGGCCTGGTGGTATGATCATCCGGTTCCGATTGATGCCGATCCTCTCCAAAGTGAAATTATGCACGGACTTGAGGGCCTGGACAGGGCGGTGGAATTTGAAAAGAGGCATGGAACGGCCTCAAAGGATGCAAGGCTTAACTGTGTGCTTTCCATTTCCGTTACTCATCCGGGCCTGAGGGACATGGTCAGGGAATATATTGAATACGGGCTGCGCCTGAAGGATATAGGTAACCTGAACATATTCATGTTCAACGAAAGCGATACGCAAAGACTGACGCATGAGATAATGATGCCTGCGGCATATAGATATCTTGATCCGCAGTGTCCTGAAGTCCTGAACAGCCTTATCGGTGTTGATGGAGAATACGGAAGGCATTACAGTTTCCTGAAAGCAATAGCAGCGTTCTGGAATGTGTTTATCGATCCGGGAGTCAAGGCCACATTCAAGACGGACCTTGATCAGGTATTTCCCCAGGAGGAACTCCTTGATCAAACAGGATATTCTGCATTCGAGCACCTTATGTCGCCCCTGTGGGGTTCTCTGGGGACAGACAGCAGCGGTAACGAGGTTGAGCTTGGAATGACAGCGGGTGCGCTTGTTAATAGGAATGATATAAAAGAATCATTGTTCACCCCTGATATAAAAGTT
>JAFGMQ010000035.1 GCA_016927455.1 Deltaproteobacteria bacterium | reverse complement strand
CACAGCTCGCATTACCATGCCGATAATTTCATTATCTATCACGAGTTTGTCGTAGGAAGCTGTCATGCAGAATTCGAGAAATCCGGCTGCATCGTGGATAAAGTTCCCGCCCGCGAGTGCTACCATCAGGTTTGTAATGGCCGATTCATATCCTGCCTGGGCATCATTTATTTTCGAATCGGACATGCCTGCAGTTGCATAATAAGGAAGCTTATAGAATTGAGCCATTTGAGCTGCAGCGGCGTTCAGGAGGCCCATTTCAACCGCGCCTGAAAGGTATTTCAGTGTCCTGAGATCTGCAATTGATGAGACAGAGCCATAAAGTGTCGGAGACCCCGGATTGGCGAGCTGGGCAAGCATTACCCCTGCCAGTGTATCCACATTCTGCACAACCAGGTTCCCTGCCAGTGTAACAGGTGATGTTGCGCCGCACAGGGGTTCAGCCGGAACCACAACAGGAATCCCGTTGCGAGCCACCTCGATGGTAAGCTGCGAATAATGTTCATCAAGCCGCAGGGGACTTACAACGCAGGTTACCATCGAAATAAACGGTCGCTCCCTGAGTTTTTCGGGGCTGCCCGCAATATATTCAGCTATTTTTATGACATTCCTTACCCCTTCAATGGTATAGACGCCCCCCATAATGTGCTTTCTTGTGTAATTTAATGCTGTTCCAAATCTATTAACATCAACCTCGTTAGCGGAGAGTTCATTCGGATAGACATTAAGCATAAAAAAATGAATATTATCAAGAACATCAACAAGGCGGGCCATGTCCATGATGTCTTCGAGAGTTGCTCGACGTGAATCATTTGCCCCGGGGTCCTGGACATTCAGTGCTGTTCCGCCGGTTCCCATATAGACCTTTTTTCCACCTATTTCACAGTCCAGTTCATCGTTTTCACCCCGGCCACACAGGGTAACAACAGCCGGAGCACAACCTATCAGTGTTTCTAAAAGCCCCGCAGATATTTTAACAACACGGTTCGAATCATCAACATTCGCGCCGGCCTGACGGAAAAGCTCACGCGCCTCAGGAAGGCTTACTGAAATTCCGACCTCCTCGAATACTCTGATACTCGTCTGATGAATTTGTGCAATTTCATCATCATTAAGGGGTTTATACTGTCCCCCCTGCAACCCCATTTTTGATTTCATCTGTAATATCCTCTATTAATGTGGCCTTTGCTGCTTTTTATAAATTATTTGGGAGAAAATCTTTTCTCGGAACAATTCCTTTTCTTGCAATCAGAACAAGGATTGTAGGGAGAAACAGGGCCATCTCCAGTACGGAAAGGGTGTATGCCAAATAGCCCTGAGATGGACTTGCGCGGATTCATAAGACAGGAATCTGTAAGCGTAACATCTGTTTGTCGTGCATCTAAAAGTCGATGAAACAATTTATTCTGTTCAATAATTGGCCAGTCACAATAACCAGGACTGAAACGAAGAGTTATCCCCTTGTCCTCTGTGAAATATTTCTTCTGCATATCTTTCCAGAACTCTTCAGCCATTTTTTCTACTGCCATTGATCCCATTGAATCGAGAATATATGCATCGAAGAGGCTATTTTCATTCGTCAATCTGGCTATTTCTTTTTCAATCTTCCCCCCGATAGTTGCTACAAAACAGACTGCACTTTCACAATGATTCATAACTTTTGAGAGCTTTACACTTTCTAATTCCACGCAACCATTAAAACATACGGTTCCATAAGCAGTCGAGGTTATCCTGTTAGTTCTGTAGGATAATCTCGGGGCGATCATTGAGTTGAAAATGCTGAACAGATCATCCGATTTATTGTTGATGAAATTGGTAAATCGAGATGATTCCTTCCCGCCAAATATCAGCGACAGGTCAACACTGTCGCAAAGAATATTATTTTTCTCAGTAGCTGTATTCTGCATAAATTCCTTCTGAAAAAGACTTTCAGCTCATATGGCTTGAATTGATATATTATCAATAATTTTATTTTGCACTGAAAGTAATATATAAAAGAACTCCAATTGTCAAGGCCTTTGACCAGGCCTTTGACCGGAGATTTTTTACTTCATCATGGCAACCCCTAGGCCTGCCACAAGAAGGAGCGGTATATTGATTGTTTTACAGCGGTATTTTAGATTCGTCAGTTGGTTGGTCGAGGTCAAAATCCTGATCATCCAGCATATCAGTAAGCAATTTTATATTCTTAATAATCTCATCTATCTTTCTTCGGGGAAGACGCTTAACACCATCCACAATCTTCTGCTGAATGGGAGATGGCGCGTTTTCGGCAAGCATTCTGCCTTTATCGGTAAGTTCAATATTGATTACCCTGCGATCAGGTGAATTCCTTGTTCTCCTTACCAGACCTTTGTGCTCAAGCCTGTCAATTATTCCCGTTACAGTGCTGGACTTAACCATAATATACCTGGCTATATGGGAGGGGGGAAGAGGGCCGGCCTCATACAGGGCAATCAGGCAAGAAAGCTGAGGAGAGCTTACCTTGTAGTTTCTGTCCAATTCTTTCGTGTATAGCGATCCTGCCTGCATGAGTCTGCGGATCTGATAAATAAGGTCTTTTATCTGAGCATGAGAAGGTTCTGAAAATGTATTTTGCTCTGTATTCATCTGCCATTCATCCTGATTAAGTTTCTATAAAAACAATTTGTATTAAAATATTCCACTTTTTTAAAATACCATGAAGGTTGTTAGAGGGCAATATCATTTTTGAGTCTGCGCTATTTTTCCAGGCCGGAAATAAGACTTGAAGATTTTTAAATATTTAATTATTCCTGCCAGGCATCATGTATGCTATAAATTCTCCTTTCTCAAAATTTTTTATTGACATAAACATCTATCACAAGATGAAATAAGACATCAACTATAATTGATGTATGGATATTACAGGCTTTAACAGAGAGGCGGTTCTTGCTTACATTTTCCCAAATAATCGGTCAGGAAAAGGCAAAAGGTTTTTTAAAAAAGGTCCTGGCAAGGGATAAAACCCCTCATGCCTATATCTTTTCAGGGATTTATGGAATAGGAAAGACATCGACTGCAATGGCGCTTTCAATGGCCCTTAATTGCCTTTCGCCTGTAAATTCCGATGCATGCGGGGAATGCAGGCCATGCCGACAGATGAAAGGAGGAAATTTTCCCGATTTTATCTCTCTGCTGCCTGACGGTCAAAACATCAAAATAGATCAGATACGGGAACTGAATCGACAACTCAGCTTCGCACCGGTGGCCGGTAAATACAGAGTGTGTGTCCTTCATCAGTCCGAGGCAATGACATCCGAGGCGGCCAACTCCTTTTTAAAAACCCTGGAAGAACCCCCTTCCGGAACAATTTTCATCCTCAAGGCTTCAGAATCTTTAAATCTATTGCCGACCATAGTGTCACGTTGCCAGAGAATCAACTTTCAGCCCCTGCCAGTTCAGGAAATAACTGCCTGGCTTGTTAAAGAAAGAGGGTTGAATGAGGAAACAGCAATGATTCTGGCCAAGACTTCCGGTGGCAGTCTTGGCCTTGCTATTAAAATGAGCGAAAATGATTTCCTTGATAAACGGCAGAAATGGTTATTAAGTCTCATTAACCTTCCTGCAATGTCAGGAGACGAAGCCTTTGAAATGGCTCTTGAATATGCAACTGGAAAAGCAAAATCAGCGAAAAATTCATCAGATGGCGAGGAGACCGGGGTCTTGGATATCCTGGGCGTCTGGCAGAACTGGTACAGGGATCTTCTGCTTGTTAAAGACGACTGCCGCACAGATTTGCTTATAAACCCTGATTTTCAGTATGATTTGAAAAATACTTCAAAAAATTATAAGATGACAAACCTTATTAAGGCCATGATGAAGATAGATCAGGCTCAAACGGATATAATAAGAATGCGGAATTCTAAAATTGTGATGGAGTACACTGTTATCTGCCTGAGGAATCTCGCACTGGACAAAATACAAACAACATCTTGAAAGGACTTGCTAAGGACAGGTTCAAATTTAATTTAGTCTGGGATAAATATGAATAAGATTTTTGGTGTCAGGATCAGGGATAAAGGAAAGGTATACGATATTGACTCCGGGCATTTTGTGCTCAAAAAAGGAGACAGGGTCATCATTTTTACCGAAGAGGGTCCGGAAATTGCCTGTGTATGCACTAGTGCAAGATCAGGAGCTGAACTTGAACACTCCAAACGGCAAATCCGGAAAATCTCTCATATGGCAACTAAAGAAGAGATTGAAAGGCACGAAAAAAACATTGCCACTGAAGAAAACGTCTACAGGTTCTGTTGTGAACTGATTGAAAAAAAGGCCATTTCAATGTTCCCTGTATCCGTTGAAAGACGTTTCGACGGGAGTAAGATTATTGTGTATTTTACAGCGGATGGAAGAGTTGACTTCAGAGAAATTGTGAAAGAAATGGGGGCCAGGTTTCGGACGAGAATAGAGATGAGACAGATAGGGGTCAGGCACCAGGCAAAAATGGTTGAAGGCCTGGGAATTTGCGGTCGGCCTTTGTGCTGTGCCTCTTTTCTAAACGACTTTGCCCCGGTGACCATAAAGATGGCTAAAGAACAGAATATCTCTCTTAATCCGGCCAAAATCTCAGGCATGTGCGGTCGCCTCATGTGCTGTCTGAATTTTGAGTATGAAAATTATGAGGCAATAAAGAAAAATCTCCCCAGGATAGGAAAAAAGGTGACAACAAAGGAAGGTGAAGGCAAGGTTACCCGCCAGAATATCCTGAATGAATCAGTGACAGTTATGCTTGAATCAGGTAATGAAATTGATGTGCCTGTTCAGGATCTTATCCATGAAGGCTTTTTTAGAAAAAAAACGAAAAGGAGTAACCAGTCGGAAAATTGAACAGTAAATTTTACGTAACTACACCTATATATTATGTCAATGCAGAGCCACACATAGGCCATGCCTATACGACTATAGTGGCTGATGTGTTGAACCGTTTTTACATGCTCACCGGAACAAGGACATTTTTTCTTACAGGAACGGATGAACATGGAGACAAGATTGTTTCTGCTGCCAAAGAAGCCGGGCAGTCCCCGAAAGAATATGTGGACAGGATCAGCTCGATCTTCAGGCTTCTCTGGCCGAGGCTGAATATCACAAATAGCGGTTTCATCCGGACTACGGACACTAAACATATAGAAACTGTCAGATTAATACTGAACAGTGTGAAGGAAAAGGGTGATATCTATTTCAGTGAGTATGAAGGCCTTTACTGTTTTGGATGCGAACGCTTTTATACTGAAAAGGAACTCGTAAACGGGAAATGCCCCGATCATCAGACAGAGCCTGAAAAGATAAAGGAAGCAAACTATTTCTTCAAGATGAGCAAATATCAGGACTGGCTTATAGACCATATTCATCGGAATCCTGATTTCATCAGGCCTGAAAGGTACAGAAACGAGGTGCTTTCATTCTTAAAAGACCCTTTGGAAGACCTTTGTATATCCCGGCCAAAATCCCGTCTCGAGTGGGGAATTACCCTCCCCTTCGACGACAAATTCGTCACCTATGTCTGGTTCGATGCACTTATTAATTATGTCTCCGGTCTGGGGTACCCTGATGGCGAAAATTTCATTCAGTTCTGGCCTTATTCCCAGCATATGATCGCCAAGGATATACTTAAACCCCACGGCATATACTGGCCCTGCATGCTCAAATCAGCCGGCATTGAACCTTTTCAGCATCTTAATGTACATGGGTACTGGAACATGAATGCCGGCAAAATGTCCAAGAGTCTCGGCAATGTCGTGAGCCCCCTGGATCTTGTGGATGTCTATGGGCTGGATGCCTTCAGGTATTTTCTGTTGCGTGAAATGACCTTTGGACTTGATTCAGAGTTCAGCGAAGAGGCCTTTGTGGGCAGGATAAATGCTGACCTTGCGAATGATCTTGGAAATCTGGTAAGCAGAAGCGTCACAATGGTTCATAAATATTTCAAAGGAGAAATGCCTGAACCGGGGATATCCTGTGCTGAAGATGAGGAACTTAGAATTAATGCCATCGAATTGATTGATGTCTATGAGGGATTAATGAAAGAACTGCACTTTCACAAGGCCCTGATAGCAATATGGGAGGTGATCGGCAAGGTTAATAAATACATTGACACCATGGCTCCCTGGGTGCTTGCGAAAACTGACCCCGGCCGGCTTTCCACGGTCATATTCCATATCATGGAAACAATCAAAATTATTTCTGTCCTTGTCTGGCCTTTTATGCCGGAATCTGCTGAAAAAATTCAGATGCAGTCGGGTCTTGGAGCAAAAGGCAGGGATATACAGCTCGACAATATAAGGACATGGGGCAAGGAGAGGCCAGTCAGGCCCCTGATCAAGGCACCTTCATTATTTCCCCGAATAAACATCAAAAGAAAGGAAGAACAGATGGAACAGGAAACCATGCAGAAATTGAATCCTATTTCCTTTGATTTGTTTCAGAAACTGGATCTGAGAGTCGGTACAATAAAAAAGGCTGAAACAATTCCCAAGTCTAAAAAACTCCTCAAGCTTGAAGTGGATATCGGCGAACCAAGAACAATAGTCGCCGGCATTGCTGGGAGTTACTCACCTGAGGATCTCCCAGGAAGGCAGGTTATTATAGTTGCAAATCTTGATCCGGTCAAATTGATGGGCGTTGAATCAAGAGGGATGGTGCTCGCCGCTGAAGACAATTCAGGAATACACCTCCTGTCGCCGGATGCAGAGACATCTCCGGGCAGTAAAGTACAATAGGTATCATTCTGAATGACATTCAAATTTGCAACATTCAATGCCAACTCAGTGCGTACAAGGCTGCCAGTTATTCTTGAATGGATGGATAATGAGCGTCCTGATGTTCTCTTTCTTCAGGAGACCAAGGTACAGGACAGGGATTTTCCATCCGATCCCTTTTCAGAAGCCGGTTATCATGCCGTATTTACAGGACAGAAATCCTATAACGGCGTAGCCATAATAAGCAAGAACCCTCTAAATGACATCTGCCTGAATCTCTATGATGGCATTGATGAACAGAGCCGCTTTATAAGTGCTGTTACAGGAGATATCACTTTAATCAATGCTTATGCTCCTCAAGGGTTTGAGGTTGGAAGTGAGAAGTTTGAATATAAACTTCGCTGGCTCAGGGATCTGCTTAGGCATATCACCGCGAATTATGACCCTGATGATTTTATTCTGCTTGCCGGTGATTTTAATGTTGCCCTGCAGCCAATAGACGTCTATGCCCCCGAAAGGCATAAAGGGCAGGTAGGATTTCACCCTGACGAACAGGCAGTTATGCAGGAGTTTTTTAAATGGGGTTTTATTGATATCTTCAGGAAGCATCAGCCGGATGGAGCCTGTTTTACTTTCTGGGACTACAGGATACCTAATGCCGTGAAACGCGGAATGGGCTGGAGAATTGACTACGTCTTAACTACAGCGCCTCTCGCTGAAAAATCCAGTAATACATGGATTGACATAAAGCCAAGGATGCTTGAAAGGCCCTCTGATCACACCTTTGTTGTGGCCGAATTCCAGGACATTGTGTTTTAGGAGGATTTTTCTAAAAGTCCATCAGACGTAATTATAAGGGCAAAGTCCGATGATTGCGCATCGATCATGATCAGGCCTCCTTGCCGTACAGACTGCCCTGCCGTGATATATCATAAGGTCGGAAAAGCGGCGCCATTTTCCTTCAGGCAGCAGATCCTCAATATCCTTCTCTATCTTGTCCGGGTTAATATTTTCTGTCAGGCCAAGCCTCTGCGCAAGCCTCTTTACGTGAGTATCTACAACCACACCCGGAATATCAAAGGCAGCGCCAAGGACACAGTTTGCTGTCTTCCTCCCAACGCCCGGCAATTTGAGCAATTCCTCCATGGTGGCTGGAACCTCGCCTGAATAAAGCTCCAGAAGCCCTTTGCAGCAACCCTTTATGGATTTAGCCTTGTTCTTGAAAAATCCGGTAGGCCGGATATCCTCTTCCAGAGATTCAACAGGAGCATTCACGAAATCCTCGGGGCCTTTGTATTTCTCAAAAAGGACCGCAGTTACTTTGTTAACCTGCCTGTCAGTACACTGTGCCGACAAAATCGTCGAGATAAGGAGTTCAAAAGGAGTTCTGTATTTCAGTGCAGTCCTGTCGAGGGTATAAAGTGGGTCCAGTACTTCATAAATAAGCATCACACGATCTCTTTTTTCTTTCAGAGTTTCCATAATGACTCCTTTATTGTCTTTAGTTGTCGCCCATTAATTGCTCTCACATCCTTTTTCATTATTACAGTCATCACGTCAAGCTGAAATTGCTGCCCTGATCTATTAAATGTGAATATGAATTTAATGGCCCTTCCTGTATCAACAGTGGATTGTTTTCATCAATCCAGGAGTTCAGGTCAGGCAGGCCGAGAATAGGTCTTGACAGTGCCTTGTTTTTGTCTATCATCTTGATATATGACTAAAGGCATTATAGAAAATTCAGTCTTTGAAGAATAAGGCTTTATTGTAGTGAACCACCTCAAGATGAAAGGAGCCGGAATGGAGGGAAAAAAGGATTTGAGTGAAGAACAGGGAAAATATCTCCTGTCAGTGGCACGAAAAACGATTGAGCAGGAACTTTTCGGCCGAAAAGCACAGGAACAACCGGATGACCTGCCGTCCGTTTTCAGAGAAAGACGAGGGACTTTTGCCACCCTTACAATTGACGGCAGCCTGAGGGGATGCATAGGTCATATTATCCCACAGGAATCATTGATTGACGGTATCAGGGTCAACGCTATTAATGCCGCATTCAGGGATCCCCGTTTTCCTGCCATGTCAAAAAAGGATTGGGAACGGGTAAAGATTGAGATCAGCATCCTGACCGATCCCGAACCTCTTTCGTATTCTGATGCAAATGACCTTCTGGCAAAGCTGCGCCCGGGCATCGACGGCGTTATCCTTGGAAAGGGTTTTCACCAGGCGACCTTTCTGCCTCAGGTCTGGGAGCAACTGCCTGGAAAAGAGGATTTTTTGACTCACCTTTGTCTTAAGGCGGGTCTTAAGGGTGATGCATGGATGAATGGAGACATCGAAGTTTCAACATATCAGGTCCAGGCCTTTGAAGAATAAAGAATAATGCAGGTGAAACATCAGGAATCCGGGAATTAATAAGCATAAAGTATTCAGTCTATGCGCCGGTTCCCAGGTCTTCATGCAGAAATGCCTCTTCTATTTCCTTCAATGTATCCGCCTTCCGCCTCTTCTTATGTCTTATGAGATATCCGATATCTTCGAGGATTGCATAATAGGCCGGCACCATAGACAGGATCAGCAGGGTCGAAAATGCCAGCCCCCACATAATTGCCGTTGCCAGAGGCGCCCAGAAGACTGATTTTCCACCGAGCCCGAATGCCATCGGCGCAAGGCCGCAAATTGTTGTAATGGATGTAAGGATAATTGGCCGCATTCGAACGCTGCAACCGCGGAGAATGGCAAGGTACAACTGTTTTGGATGCTGTTTGCGATACCGGTTTATGAAATCAATCAGAACAAGCGAATCATTTACCACTATTCCTGTGAGCGTCAGGAGTCCGATAAGCGTCACGAAGGTCAACGGGTTTTTGCTGACAATAAGTCCCACCATAACGCCCAGGGTTACAAAGGGAATGGTTATCATGATAATAAATGGCTGTGTAAATGAATTGAACTGAAGGGCGAGGATGAAAAATATGAGAAAAAGCGCCATTGCCCCTGCATAACCTAATTCCTTTAAGGATGAGTTGGTTTCCTCCTGCAGGCCTCCGGCAATAATCCTTGCCCCTGGGAAATCATCCTTTATGCTGTTGAAATAGTCAATGGCTATCCCGTTGGCCCTGACTGCCGTCATTTTTTCCCCTTTCAGGCCGGAAAAAAGACCTGAGAACCCCTCTGCATCGTGCTGCACCTCTTTAATGCTGGCAGTCAAACGGACGGTCTGTTTTCCATTGTAATGATAGATGCTGTGAAATCCGGGGACAAGCCTTATCCTGGCCAGTTCTTTAAGCGGAATTTCACCGTGTCCGGGAACCACAATTCGCAGGTTCACAAGGTCATCAAAATCATACCTGTACTCCGGCGGATATTTCAGTTTGACAGCCTGTTCTTTTTCTCCCTGGTTGTATTTTGCCACCTCAAAGCCATGGAATGCAGATTGAACCGCCATTACAAGATGGCTCTGGTCAATTCCAAGCCTCTTTGCCTTTGCCTCATCTGCAGTAATTTCCATAAATTGTTTGGACTTTGAAAAATCATCCTGGATATCCACTATTCCCTTATGCTGTGCAAGTCTGGTTCGAATCATCCTTGAGATCAAAGCCGAAGTCTCCCAGTCAGGTGACTGGATTTTCAAATCGAGATCAGCGCCTACAGGCGGCCCCTCAAGCATCCTCTCCAGGGAAAAAGATGTTGCGCCATATGATTTAAGCAGCTTCTCTGTATCTTTTCTGACGGATTCCATCAAATCCACAACACTGTGTTTCCTTTTCTCAGGGGCTTTCAAAATAACATTCAGCATTCCGTAATGACTGCCGTAAACCGGCTCATAGTTAACCTCCTTCATTCCGGCGACACTGACAGGTGCCTCCAGGTCATCTCCGATTCTTTTCTTTATGAGATCTGAGAGCGCCGCAAGGATCTCCTCTCCCTTCTGCAGGGTGGAACCAACCGGGAGGTCAAAATATATGTCGAACCTTGGAAAGACATCACTTTTGGGGAACATGACAAAGTCGGTCTGAAAATAGAGGATAAACGCCAAAACTGTTGAAAGGACAATAAACAGCACCGACAGATACCTGTGCTTCAGTATGACCTTCAGATAAGGGAAATAGAACTTCCTGAATGGACGGAAGATATCAGGTCTTTTATTTACAGCCTTTTTCTCTCCATTTTTCGGCGTAAGCTCCACAATATGGGAAGGAAGCATGAAAAAGACTTCAAACAGTGAAGCTGTTAAGGCAAATATAACAACCTTGGGCAATATGGAAAGGTACCGTCCGATTACTCCTCCTATAACAAAAAGTATGGGAGCAAAGGCAGCCATTGTTGTTGTTACCGAGGCCAGGACCGGTGCAAGGACCTCTCTGCTTCCCTCGATGGTTGCTTCCATGACAGACTTTCCTTTTTCTATGTAACGAAAGACATTTTCAAGGACAACAATGGCATCGTCAACCAGAATTCCAAGCACAAGAATCAGACCGAAAAGTGTAACACCGTCAATTGAAAGGTTGAACCATCTCATTAATATAAACGTTACAAGAAAAGAAACCGGTATTCCGACGGAGGCAAAGGCGGCATTTCTGAAGCCCATTGATATCCAGAGGATGAAAAAGACTGCAAGGATACCCAGGGCTGCATTGCTCTGCAGCTCATTTATCCTCTTTTTTATTTCACGGGACTGGTCAAAATAAAGCGTAGTCTTAAGGCCCGGATACTGTGACGGTATATCCTTTATAAATCCTTTCACATTATCAACAATCTGGATTACATTAGTATTTTTCTTCCTCTTGACCGAAAGGACCAGGGCATTTTTATTATCAATAAAGGTTAGTATTCGGGGCTTTTCAAGAGCAGGAGCAATGTCAGCTATGTCCCGCAGGAAGACATCAGTCCCACCTGTGCTCTTTATAACAATATCTCCAATCTCGAAGGGTGTTTGCGGTTCTCCGACCATTCGTATCGAGATCTCTCTTGATCCCATTTCAACGGTGCCGCCGGGAAGGTTTTTTAACCGTTCGGCTATGGACAGGGCAATTTCCGGAATAGACAGGCCGTAGGCAGCCATGCGTCTGGGGTTTACTTCCACCCATATCTCTCTTTCCCTTTCCCCTATAATGTCAACTTCTGAAACCCCGTTGATGTTTTCAAGTGCGTCTGAAATTTCTTCAGCAATGTCCTGAAGCTGCATCATTGGCAGATTCCCGGCGAGACCCACCATGCAGACCGGAAAGAGTGCGATGTCCAGTTCAATAACTCTGGGGACCTTTGCCTCAGGAGGAAGATCGTCAACCCTGTCAACAGCATTTCTAACCTCCTGCATTGCGCGGTCGATTTCATATTCTGACAGGCGGGTGTTGAAATAGATATGTATATTGGAAGTGCTTTCAAAGGAGTCAGACTCAAAACGCCTGATCTCGGAAATTCCCTGGAGTTCGTCCTCGATCTTTTTCGTCACCAGCTTTTCCATGTCTTCCGGAGAAAATCCGGGACAGACAGTGACAATCAGCCCTTCTCCTATTGTAAGATCCGGATCCAGATATCTTGGCATTACATTGTAACAGTAAAGGCCGAAAACAAGGATCAGAATCAATGTCAAACGGACAACAATGGGACGGGATATGGCGAATCGAGTTAAAAACATGCTTTTATTTCGGTGTATTGATCAAATTTACGCACTAATTGAACCTTACCTGGTCGCCAGTCTTAATCTCCTCCGGATTAATGATGACCTGGTCGCCGTCACTCAATCCGGAAAGGATTTCCACCCTCCTGTCATAATACTGCCCAAGACTGACTGGCCTGAAAAGAGCCTTTCCGTTCATGATGATAAACATGCCGATCCTTCCTTCTTCCTCTGCAAGCCAGGCAGCGGGAACTTTTATCATTTTTTTTTCATTCACAAGTGGCAGCATTACCCTCACTGTCATGCCGTCAGACATCCACGGATTCTTATCATCCACTGTTAACTCAACAGGAAATGAGCGTGTTACAGGATCTGCCACAGGTGATCTGAATGACAGACTGCAGGAAAATTCCTCATTCGGAATGGCATCTATTTTAAAATCAAAACGGCTATGTTTTTCAAAGACATATATATCTCTCTCGGAAACGGAAACCCTGATTTTAAAACAATCGGTATTTATTATCT
The DNA here is from genome assembly GCA_016927455.1 of Deltaproteobacteria bacterium. Lineage (GTDB taxonomy): Bacteria > Desulfobacterota > DSM-4660 > Desulfatiglandales > Desulfatiglandaceae > JAFGMQ01. Next base: position 33,673 of record JAFGMQ010000035.1, on the reverse strand, counting down.
GAGTGATAACAGTGCCGAAAGATATTACCTCGCCTTTTTCCACTTCCCGAAACGCAGCTGCACCGGAGCACGGAGCCAATATAATTGATTTTTTAAGTCTATCCCCTGCAAGCGCCAGAACCGCCTCAGCCTCTTCCAGATTTGCCCGCGCTGCATCCCTGTCCTCTATCCTGGGACCCTGCTCTGCAATCTCAAGCTGCTGTTTTGCTGACTGTCTTCTTGCAAGTGCCGTATCAAGCATTCTTTTTGCTGAATCATATTCGCTGTTTGAAACTGCGCCCTTTCTGTGGAGTTCATTTATTCGCTTGAATTCATTCTCGGCTTCAAGCGATGAAGCTTCAGCCTCTTTAAGACCGGCCCTGGCTATGAGTATCTCTTCAGGCCTGCTCCCTTTTTCAGCTTTTTTAAGGAGGCTTTTTGCTGCAGCAAGTACAGCCTGGGCCTGTTTCACCTCAAGACGTATTTGTGTTGTGTTTATCTCGGCAAGAAGCTGGCCTTCATGAACCCTGTCACCTTTCTCAAAACAAAGCCTTTCTATGGTGCCGCTGATTTCACTTGAGACCTTTACCTTGCTGCAGGCTGCGAGTGTGCCAACATACTCAACGCTTCCAGTGGGAGGCAAAGCCTCAACAGGCCTTACGCTCACAACCCTGGCCTCTTTCTCCTGCGAATTGACCTCCCCGTCAGTCTCTGCCTTGCTGCCGCACCCCAGAAAAGAAAGGGCGGCGAGGGCCATCGCAAAAGTAATGAGCTTTTTAAACAATATCATGGATATCATAATCGTTCCGTTTTTATGCGTTATTTCGAACAGCTCCAGGATTCAGAAAAGGTTTTGATCTACAGACAGACTGTTACTGCTGTGACATAAAATCGATTGCTTTTAAACAGGCCGTAATAATAGCAGGTCAAAATAATTAATCAAATCTTTTATTAATCAACTGAAAGCTGTAATAGGTTATCACCATAGAAATAATTTGCAGGGAGTTGTACTAAACTCTTTCTGAAAAGAACTTCCCCTGGTTGTCAAAAGCAGCATAAGGCAGTCCTCTTCATATAACATAGGATACCAGAGCTGAAGAACTTATGTGTTTCCCATAAAGCCGGTCAGGTGAACATTAAACCAAACTTCACAACACATCCGCTGTTAATACATTAAGCAATCCAATAAATTGTACGTCCATCCGGCTTTTTCTTTTTTGACACCAGACTCTTATGAAAGCTCCACGCTCAAAGGCCTGGCCTGACTGCCTCCTTTTTGTAAAAATGAACAAAGACATGGAGTTCTGATGTTTTTAAAGAGCAGATTGTGCTATTACTTTTTGAAATCAATCCATAATCCGTCCCTTATTCTGGAGGATATCTATGACAGACAAAGAACATTATAAAAAGTTGGAACAAATGTATGCATCCGCTTCCTGCAACGAGTACTACTCCCCGGAACTGACCGTATCAGAGGGAGCAGCAGAGCTTGTTATACCTGTTCATGAAAGGTTCTTTCATGCGGCAGGTGCAGTTCATGGCGCAGTGTATTTCAAGGCGCTTGATGACGCAGCTTTTTTTGCGTGCAATTCAGTGGTTGAAGATTTTCTCGTATTGACCGTAAGCTTCAATGTATATTTTCTTAGGCCAGTTTCATCAGCCCAGATTAAGGCTGCGGGGAGGGTTGTTCATGCTTCCAGAAATTTGCTTATCGGCGAGTCTCAGTTGTTTGATTCCAAAGGAAGGGAAATTGCAAGGGGGAGCGGAACCTTTGCCAGAAGCAAAATCAGGCTTTCACCTGACCTTGGATATGTACTGCCAGGTTTCCAAAGGAGCCCGGAAGCATAGTAACCTTTTCAGTATTTCATATGCCCTGAAGGGAGCCAAATTTCAGGGGGCTTTGTCTGCCTGCCAGAATTTATAAAAATGATGGACCGGGCCATGACCATAGCCTATCTGATATTCCGAGCCGGCACTAATTGCCCCTGAAATATATTTTTTCGCATTTCTAACGGCCTTTTCAATGGAATCACCCCTGGCCAGAAAAGAGGCAATTGCAGAGGAAAGAGTGCAGCCTGTCCCATGATCGTTTCTTGTGTTTATGCGTCCGGCTTTGATAGCTATGTGCCTGTTTTCACTGGTTATAAAAAGCAGATCATCGCTTTCATCGGCATCCAGATGCCCGCCTTTAATCAGGACGCTTTCAGTTCCATACAGGGAAAAGTCCCTTGCAGCCTGGTACATGTCTTCCAGTTTGTCAATGCTGCGGTTCAGAAGCATTGAAGCTTCCGGAAGATTCGGGGTAAATACGGTAGTCAATGGAATAAGGTGTTCTTTTATGGCATCAGTAATACATCTATCCCGCGTCAACTTGTCTTTGCTCTGAGAAACCATCACAGGGTCAAGGACAATGTTTCCAGGTTTATACTTCTTTAACTGCCCTGCAACCGCCTCAACCAGTTCCGCCGAGTACAGCATGCCAATTTTTACGGCGTCTGTGCCGAGATCGCTGAAAACGGCCTCCATCTGCTTTTCAACAAAATCCGGCGGCACTGCATGGATGGCGCTGACTCCGATTGTATTTTGCGCAGTAAGCGCAGTTATGACTGACATGCCATAGCATCCAAGGGCTGAAAAGGTCTTCAGATCAGCCTGAATTCCTGCGCCTCCGCCGCTGTCCGAGCCGGCAATTGTAAGCACTCTGTGATATTTTTTCTTTATCACCGTTTAATCCATATTCAGGGACGTAAACCTGGTTAAGTGATCTCAGAAAAAGGGATTAAAACGCTTTTCCCTGCCGACCGTAGTTGCCGGGCCATGCCCGGGGAGTACAATAGTATCCTCCGGCAGGGTAAATATCTTCTTTCGAATATTGTCCAGTAAAAGCGGCAGATTTCCCCCCGGGAAGTCTGTGCGACCTATGCTCCCGGCAAATAATGCATCACCGCATATAACCAGTTTAACTTTCTGCCTGCTGTTTTCAAGCTCAAGCTCGCCCTCAAAAACAAACCCCAGGCTTGCCGCCGAATGCCCTCTCAGGTCCAGAACATCAAAGCGAATCGAACCAGTCTGAAATGAATCGCCCTCTTTAAGAAACTGAGTTGCCTCAGATCCCGGAACACTGCTTCCGTAAACTTCAGCCCTTTCGTTAACGGTCGGCAGTGAAGCGGCTTCATCTTCATGTGCCATTATAGGGGCATTAGTGGCCTGCTGAAGTTCCCTGTTCCCGCCCACATGATCCCAGTGCGCATGAGTGTTGATAATATATTTTACCTTTAAATCGTCCGCATTGAGGGCATTCAGGATTACATCCACATCTCCTGCCGGATCGAATACGGCTGCATCTTTTGTCTCTTCATCGGCAACAATATAGCAGTTAACCATCAGTGGCCCGACTTCCAGAATCTTAAGAATCATTTGATTTTCCTTTTGGCGAAATGCATATTTAACATACTCTTTACACTTCCTAATTCAGGATTGATCCCAGGTCTATGGTTATATAATGGCCTATTTCATCAGCCTGCTCATTATAGACGATTCGGCCCCGATATTCATCCTTGAGCTCAAATTCACCATCTTTTCCCACACGAATGAACTGATTAAAGCAGGATGAGCATATCGGGCCATGCTCTTCATCACCTTCATAGAAAACGGACACCCAGTTTTCACCAGTTGAATAGTCAACTAGATCAAGAGAAATTCCACATATTGAGCATTTCATAATTACTGCCTTCCTGCCTAACCGCTGTAAAAGAATCTCCTGTAATACCGAGGGAGCCTGACATGTAATCAGTATTACTAAAAAAAGTTATGTCAACATTAAGCTGCAAGAGGATATAAAAGAGTCATCTGCAGGCGAGTTTAATGGGACTGAAAAAACCATGTTACATAACCTTGTCAGTACTGCAACTAACTAATGATTGATATTTCCGTTCATCAGGGTATATATATGCATGTTGTAATCCTGTCAAAGAAAATCTCAATGTCACCTTAAGCTGAATTAAATCCAACCGGACAGGGACAGTCCGGGAAAGGTAAGGTAAGATGGCCGCAAAAATAATAAAAGGGATAGATATCCGTGAAGAAATACTGAGTGATATCCGGAAAGAGGTCCAGGAAATAAAGGCTGAATACGGCTTGGTTCCCGGTCTGACGACAATCCTTGTTGGCGATAATCCTGCCTCCTTATCCTATGTTACCCTGAAGGTTGAAACGGCGAATAGTCTTGGCTTCAAGGAAGTCCAGGACAGCCAGCCAACAGACATTTCAGAAGAGGATCTGCTTTCCCTGATTGCGAAATACAATAATGATCCCACGATTCATGGAATACTTGTCCAGTTGCCTCTCCCTGAACATATAGACGAAAAAAAGGTACTCTATGCAATTGACCCGGATAAGGATGTTGACGGATTTCATCCTATAAATATCGGACGTTTGATGCTTGGGGGATCAGAGGTAAAATTTCCGCCATGTACTCCTGCCGGAATTCAGGAGATGATTATTCGTGCCGGTGTCAATACCGATGGCGCAGAGGTTGTTGTAGTAGGCCGCTCAAACATTGTCGGAAAACCGATTGCCAATATGCTTTTACAGAAGGATCCGCACGCTAATGCAACGGTGACCGTTGTTCATACGCACACAAAGGATCTTGCTTCACATTGCAGAAGGGCTGATATTCTCATTGTTGCGGCAGGCGTTCCAGGGCTTGTGAGCCCCGAATGGATAAAGCCGGGGGCATGCGTGATTGATGTAGGAGTAAACCGCGTTGGAGAAAAGATCAGTGAAAAGACAGGAAAGAAAGTAGCTGTCCTGCGCGGGGATGTGGATTTTGAAGAAGCCAGAAAAATTGCGGGGGCAATAACGCCTGTACCAGGAGGAGTAGGCCCCATGACCATTACAATGCTTATGAAGAATACACTGAACTCCCTGAAATACAGGCTGGGTATTATGCAGGCATAACTATTCCTGAATTATTAGAATAAGCCTGCTCTGTCACTGCCGGTCGATCTGTTATCTGCCTTCTGCTGATACGAATTTTCCTGAAATTATCATTGCATAGATTATTATCATAACTATCTCGAGGCCGAGAACCGCCAGCCAGGATTCAAAAAATCCCCAAACCATGGCTCCAAATACGAAACCGGGTACAATCATAACTATTCCGATACCAATTTTCCTGAAAAGATCCATCTCATCAAGCTCCTGAAAATTTTTTTAAGATAAATTTCAATATTATTGCTTTTTGTTCGGGAAAAAATTATAAAGGCAACCTTATTGCAGGTCAAGAGTTTAGTAAAGATAAAATTGACTTGTGTTATATCTCTAAATAAGATAATTTTTTATCTTATCCAATCTCGTTCGGGGCGTGGCGCAGTCTGGAAGCGCACCTGCTTTGGGAGCAGGGTGTCGGAGGTTCAAATCCTCTCGCCCCGACCATTCAAGATATCTTTATTCCTTCGCGGTCAGGATCTCGATAATCCTTGGAAAGATATATTCCGCCACATCGGCCCGGTTGCCCCCGCGGGTCAATACAAGGTACCTGCCGCCGCAGACCTCTTCCGAACATGCTTTGACTTCAGCAGCCAAATACGGTGGCCTGCTGCGACGGTAAAAACAAGGGCGTTTTTAATCTCTCCGGAGAGTATTTTGTAAGTGGCCTCAACACACCCTCCTGCTGAATAAAGGGCTCCTTCGCTACAGTCTTAACATCATGCTATCAGCAATTCTGAAATACCTGAGACCGGTATAACCGAAATAGTATCATCGAGGTTATTGTCTTCTTTTCCTGGATATGCCAGACTTAAATTATAAAGAGGCAGATCCTCTTCAGTCATTACCCATGCCGTAATATTTCTAACGGCTCAGTCAATGCTGATCAGATGACCTGTCCTTTTTAAGTCACATCCCATGCACCGCTAAAGAAAAGCTGCCATCCTGAAAATCCTGTTAATCCTGTCAAAAAATTCCTGCTCTGGTAACGAACGTCAGGATGCACGGAGAGAAACAGAAACAGGAAAGCCCTTGACTAATCTTCAATCAAGCAAGTAGTATTTCATCCCGTCCCCCCTCGGCCTTCTCAAAACGGACTTTTTCAACAGACTAATAAGAGGCTGTAGTCACTTTGGCTGCGTCTCCCGGGAGAACAACAAGGCCGCATAGGCTGCCTAAGGTACAGGTGTCCAAAATCCGAAAAACTGGCCTATGGGCCGTGCTGATCCCCGCATCAGCCCTGTTGTCCTTATGTCTGCAATGGGCATCTGTTCCGGCGGCAATGCTGCTTGGTCCCATGCTTGTCGGCCTGGTCTTTGCTTTGCGAGGCGCAGATCTGTATGTGCCCTTTTGGGCATTTTCAGCAGCCCAATCAGTTGTGGGCTGCATGGTGGCGTTGACCATCAACCCTTCCATATTGGCTTCCCTGGTTTTCAACTGGCCGGTTATGCTTCTGGCCGTCGCAATGGTCATTGTTTTCGGAGCACTTGTCGGGCTTGGGCTCATGCGCTTCGGTACCCTTCCGGGAAACACCGCGGCGTGGGGTACCTCGCCGGGCGGAGCCGTTGCAATGACGGCCATGGCCGAGTCCTTCGGCGCTGACATCCGAATGGTGGCGTTCATGCAGTATCTGAGGATATTTGTTGTGGTTCTCACGGCATCGGGTGTTTCTCGACTGCTGCTGGAGCACACTGCCGAATTGACTGAGCGAAGTTGGTCAATGGGCTTCGATGCCCCCTTAGGCCACCTGATCCAGACTCTGATTCTTGTGGCTTCAGGCTTTATACTCGGCCGCCTGGGACGCATTCCGGCCGGAGCTTTGCTCTTGCCCATGGTGGTTGGGGCTGCGCTGAACTCCCTGGGTCTTATGGTTATTACATTGCCGCCATGGCTGCTCTGGAGCGCCTACGCAAGTCTGGGCTGGTACATTGGCCTGCGTTTCACGCCAGAGACCTTCCGCTATGCCCTGCTGGCCATACCCCAACAATTGCTGGCCATCTTAGGGCTCATGGCGCTATGCGGTGGGACGGCGTGGATGCTGACTGCCTGGGCCGGCGTTGATCCCCTGAGTGCCTATTTGGCTGCCAGTCCCGGCGGATTGGACTCTGTGGTCATTATCGCCATGGGCAGTGGTTGTGACGTTCCTTTTGTGCTTTCTCTGCAGACCCTGCGCTTGTTTGCTGTGTTACTTACAGGTCCAATGGTGGCTCGTTTGCTATGCAGAATAAGCTGGTTCAAAGATCAAGGCACGGGACTGCATATCTGATGGCTCCCCGGAGCGCCCATCCCCTTCGCTCGGGTCATCTCAACTTTCACGTAATGCGCCAACTCGTGGGTAAAATAGGTCCATTTTGATTATAAAAGGCTGGCAAACAAACTGCCGAGGTGTCCTTCAGCTTCTGGCCCGGAAAAAGAAAGCAGGCCTATGAAATCCTTAAAATTCACCCTGTCCCGGAAACGCGCCGTTACTCTCTTCTGCGCCCGTCTAACATCAGGCTATAACCCTTGCTTTTCAGAATAGCCTAACGTATTATACAGGCTTATGTTTTTCTCTTTGGTTGGTAATGTTTTAGATGACCAAATCCGAGATCATGATGTATGAACAAAGAAAAAGGTTGGTTTTTTAAATAACCTCCTTTTTTAAATTCAATAAGCCTGCTCTTTATGAATTACTATATAGAAGCAAAAAAGAATGACCTTATCAGGCGCCGCCGTGAACGGCGTCTGGTGATTATTCTTTTTGCCGCAATTTGTTTTCTGGTGTTTCTGGGCATCAAGGTATTTGATCTGGGCCTGGATCTTCCAGTTTCCCACAGCATCCTGATTTTTTCATTAATCAATATAAATATAATCCTCCTTCTTCTGCTTCTTTTTCTTACTGTCCGGAACCTGGTAAAGCTCCTCTTTGAGAGAAAGAAAAACATCATGGGGGCCAAGCTAAGGACTAAACTTGTGCTTGCCTTTGTGACCCTTTCGCTGTTGCCAACTGCAATTCTGTTTTTTGTATCCGTGCAATTCATATCTTCTTCAATAGAATACTGGTTTAATCTTCAGATTGAGCAGTCTTTGAAAAATTCCCTTGAAGTTGGACAGGATTATTACGAAAGAATCTCAGATGAAATTCTATATTTTGGAAACAGTATGAGCCGAATAATAACCCATGAAGGATATATTCTGCTTTCAAAGAAGGATGTAATTGAAAAATTCGTTCGTGAGAAACAGAAAGAATATGGATTAACCTCAGTTGAAGTATTATCGGCTGAACTGGAACTGAGGACTGCATCAAGAGATAACAGGATTGACTTGAGCCCGTTTAAAGGACCTGAAAAAGAAATCCTGCTAAAGACCTTTGAAAAAGGAACAGACAGCCAGTATATTCAATCAGCAGCCCACGGAGACCTGATAAGAGGCATAGTCCCCATTTTCTCAAGGACAGAGACAAAGGCAGTAGTAGGCCTTGTGGTCTTGGGAAAATTTGTTCCAGGCTCATTTGTTAACCGTCTCAAGGCTATTTCGAGAGGACTTCAGGAATACCGCCAACTAAAGATGCTTAAAAAACCTATTAAAATCAGCCATGTGATCGCTCTGTCTATAGTTACTCTTCTCATTGTTTTTTCTTCAGTGTGGTTCGGGTTTTATCTTTCCAAAGAAATAACCATACCGATTAAGGAACTGGCTGAGGCAACCAACAGGATTGCGTCAGGGAATTATGATTTTTTCATTGATTTAGAGGCCAAGGATGAGATAGGTGCACTTGTCAACTCTTTCAACAGAATGACTCTGGACCTTAAAACGGGCAAAAATAAGCTTGAAATGGCCAACAGGCAACTCATAAAGAGCAATCTGGAGTTGGAACAGAGGCGTTTGTATATGGAGATTGTTCTGGCAAATGTAGCCGCCGGAGTGGTATCTGCGGATGCTAACGGCAAAATCCTTACAGTAAATAAATCGGCTGAGAAGATGCTTAATATAACAAACCCGGCAAGTATCATTGGCAAAAACTATAAAGAAATTCTCTCAAATGAATACAGCAGAATAATAGATGGTTTTATCAATGACGAAGGGCTTTTCAAGAAGGGCTTTTTAAGAAGGCAGATTAAGATACCTCTGGAAAACAAAAATCTTGCTATTCTTGTTTATCTTAATGTTCTGCGGGATGATCGCCAGAACTATCTGGGGCTTGTTGCTGTTTTTGAAGACTTGAGTGAGATCGAAAAGTCACAGCGCATGGCTGCATGGCGGGAAGTTGCAACACGCATAGCCCATGAGGTCAAAAACCCGCTGACTCCAATCCAGCTCTCTGCTCAACGCCTCCGGAAAAGATATGGAAAAAAACTTGAAAATGAAGAAGGCAAAGTATTCCATGAGTGTACCGAGATGATTATCAGACAGGTAGAAGAACTGAAAAGACTGGTAAATGAATTTTCCAATTTTGCACGCATGCCCGCATCAAACCCTGCTCCGGCAGATATCCGGGAAATTATTAGTGAGGCATTGAGCCTGTATAAAGAAGCACATAAAGATGTGAGCTTTATTTTCAGGCATGCTTCTGATATCCCTGTGTTTAATCTGGACAGAGAACAGATAAAAAGAGTTATTATCAATCTTCTCGATAATGCCATCGAGGCAATTGATGCCAAAGGAGAAGTGTTTATCGATCTCAGGTATGACAATGTCCTTCAGATGGTATGTATTGAGATAGCAGACAAAGGGAGAGGGATATCTCCCGAAAATAAAACTCGTATTTTCGAACCCTATTTTTCTACAAAAAAGGGAGGTACAGGATTGGGTCTTGCAATTGTTAACACTATAATTACCGATCATAATGGTTTTATAAGAATCCAGGACAATAAGCCTAAAGGGACTAAATTTATTATTGAATTGTCTGTCAGGGTATGATTGAAGAAGCGCTTCATGCAGAACAGTTCAGGAATACTGATTCTATATGCAGGCCAGGTATGGGGTTTTTTCAAACAGCCCCGAATCTGATTTAATACGAGACCATACTTATGCTGATTTACCTTTACAATTTTGTATGGCTTTCAGTACTTGTTTTTGCTGTCCCGATATTATTGTTTTGTCGAAAGGAAGAAATCGCCGGAAAGCTTGCGCTGGCATTCCCTTCAATTACCCTTCAAGAGGGAAACATATGGATTCATGCACTCTCGGTGGGAGAAGTAATTTCGGCTGTTCCGCTGGTCGAAGCTATTGCCCGTAAATTTCCGGAAAGAGACATTGTTTTTACTGTGACAACATCCAGGGGCATGGCTGTTGCCCGGGAAAAGCTGGAGGGAAGAGTGAAGGCATTACTCTTAATGCCTTTGGATTTTTGCTGGTGTGTATACAGAATTTTCAACTATATCAGACCCTCAGTCTTTATTCTGGTTGAAACCGATATATGGCCGGGTCTTCCTGCCTTTTTAAAGAAGAAGGGTATTATTACCCTGCTCGTTAACGGCCGGGTTTCACCGCACACATTTAAGGCATACCGAAGGATGTCATTTTTTACCCGAAAACTCTTTGAACCGATTAATCTGTGTCTTATGCAGTCTGATCTTGACAGGCAAAGGCTTTTGCGGGCAGGGGTACGTCCAGAGGAAAAGGTCATTACGGTTGGGAATATAAAATTTGATCGCCAGTGGGTTCCAATGAATAATGATGAACGCAGCAGATGGATGAATATTCTTGGGCTTCAACCTGAAGATCTGATATGGGTGGCAGGCAGCACACATAGTGGCGAGGAAGAGATATTGTTAAATGCTTTCAGGAGACTCAGGCCTTTATTCCCAAATCTGAGACTTATTATAGCCCCTCGTAAGATAGAACAGTCAGAAGAAATTTTTAAAAAGGCACGACTTAAAGGGTTTAAGGCTGTATTAAAAACAGAGATCAAATCAAAGGGAAGCACAGGCGATGTCTTTATTCTGAATACAATGGGGGAGCTTGATCGCATCTATGGCCTGAGCCAGATAAGTTTTGTGGGAGGATCTCTGGTCCCGGTAGGAGGACATAATCTGCTGGAACCTGCCGCTTTTGGCTGCCCTGTTTTATTTGGACCTTACATGCACAATTTTGCTTTAATGTCGGAATTACTGCTTGAGTCAGGAGGCGGAATACAGGTAAAAAATGAAAAGGAGCTTTATGATGGGATGAGCAGAATCTTAGCCCATGCCGAAATGAGGCATAACATGAGCAGGCAGGCGAAAGAATTTGCTGAGAAAAATCGTGGGGCCATTGAAGAAATCATATCATATATTACTCATACCATGACAGAGCAAACTGCTTTTCCATTGCAGAAGGCATTGTAATTTTTCCCTTCCGAAAAACAAAAGGGAGATACATTTAATGAAAGGCACCGGGCCTGATTGGCCCCGAATTTACCGGAAGTCTCAGTTTGGATTCTGGACAATTTTATTGATTCCTTTTTCGGCATTATACGGCCTTGGTGTCAAACTGCGGCTATGGGCATATAGAATTAAAATTTTCAAGAAAAAGGCCCTCCCGGCCTTTGTTTTAAGCATTGGTAATCTGACAGCCGGAGGAACAGGCAAGACCCCTGCTGTTGCCATGCTGGCTGAATGGGCTTTGAAGTCGGGGCATAAAGTTGCTATATTATCAAGAGGATATGGAAGGCAAAACAGGGAAAATCTCCTTGAAGTATCTGACGAAAAAAGTATAAAAGCAAGACCGGAACACGCTGGAGATGAGCCATATCTGCTTGCCAGAATGCTCCCCGGTGTTCCTGTCGTAATATCAAAAAACCGGCACATGGCAGGGTTGTATGCCAAAAAGAAATATGGTTCAGACTTCTTTATTCTGGATGACGGTTTTCAGCACATAAAGCTGAAGAGAGATTTTAATGCAGTGTTAATTGATGCCACACTTCCCTTTGGCAACGGTCACCTTCTTCCCTGGGGTCCGCTGAGAGAATCCGTCTCCAGTCTTGGCAGAGCAGACGCATTTATCCTTACACGTTACAGGGGGGACGGTTCCGAATCAAAGATAATTGACTTTCTAAGGACCAGGTTTCCAGCTCGCCCCGTTTTTCTTTCTGAGCATATTCCTTACAAAGTTATATTCCCTGGTTCATCGAAGATTCATGATCCTGAATTACTACGTGGAAAAAATGTGATCGCCTTTGCAGGGATAGCTCAGCCTGGTTTTTTCAAGGAGACACTGAAGAATTTAGATGCGGAAATTGTCTGTTTTAAGGCGTTCAGAGACCATTACTGGTTCAGGAGTGATGAAATAGATTCGTTAATCCGTGAAAAAGAAAAATATGGCGCAGACTACATACTTACAACAGAAAAGGATATGGCAAGGATATTGCCATTAGAGGCCGCAAATTTCGATATTGGCTACCTTTCCATAAAAATTAAATTATTATCAGGAGAGGAAGCCTTTTTTAAAATAATTAGAGATGCCATTGAAAAAAAAGGAATAATCGTTGACACTGATTTATAGGATTATTTATTTACTTGTTCGGATATTATCGTTCATCCCTTTCCATGCAGGTCAATTTATTGGACGGACATTGGGACGGGCATTTGTCATGATACCAATGAGACGAACAAAGGACTCTCTGGACAATCTCAGACATGCTTTCGGTGAGAATTTGACCGAGTTTGAAATAAGGAGACTTAACAGACGGGTATTAATGCATTTTGGTGAGATGCTGTTCGAGGTCCCTCACCTGCTGCGGCTTAATCGTGAAAATCTGGATAGATATGTTGTTTTTGAAAACAGGGAGAATTTCCTGGCAGCCGTTGGAAAAGGCAAAGGGGGCTTTATCCTTAGCGCGCATTTGGGAAACTGGGAGTTAATGGCTGCTGCAGTGACACTGCTTTCTGATTCTAAAACCGCGGCAGTAGCAAGGTCGATCGATTTCCCGCCGGCAGACAGGCTTATGGGCGATCTGCGTTCAAGGTTTGGAGCAGAACTTATATCCAAGCGGGGTGGCATGAAAAAGGTGTTGAAGGCCGTAAATGAGAAAAAGATAATAGGAATACTTTTGGACCAAAGCGTTGACTGGTATGAGGGAGTGTTTGTTCAATTCTTGGGAAGACCGGCTTGTACAAATAAAGGACTGGCTCTTTTGGCACAAAGGACAGGGGCTCCGGTGGTTCCTGCTTTTTGTGTAAAACATCCGGATGGAAGGTACAGGATTATATTTGAAGAAGAGGTCAATCTCCGGAAAACCGGGGATAAGATCATGGATATCGAACAGAATACCGCTCTTTTCACAAGGGTTATTGAAAAGTATATAAAGCAATATCCAGATCAATGGTTCTGGTTTCATAGAAGATGGAAAGTAAAAAATTATTGTCCTTTGCCGGATGATAATGTTTCTTAACAAACTCAAAACCTTGCCAAGTCCAAACTGAATAATATAAAGCCCGTCAAGGGATATATGTACTAACAATCTTTGATTAGAACAATAGCAATATAGTCTATTGTGAAATGATTCATGCTAAAAGTAAAAGCCAGAAAACAAATTGATAAAGCATCTATCAATAAGATCCTCGTGCGTGCGACAAACTGGGTCGGAGATGTCGTCATGACACTCCCGGCGCTGGAAGCAATTAAGAAAACTTTTCCTTCGAGCTCGATTGCTGTCCTTGCGAAACCCTGGGTTTTGCCATTATTTGAAAACCATCCTGCGGTTAATGAAGTCATTTCTTTCAAGAAAGGGGAAGGCGCTTTTACAGGGTTTTCAGAAATTTTAAGAACTGTCAGTCTGATTCGGAAAAAAAGATTCGATCTTGCTATCCTTTTCCAGAATGCCTTTGAAGCGGCCGCCCTGGCATTTTTTGGTAATGTCAGATACAGGATCGGTTATAATACGGATGGGCGGGGATTTTTATTGACTCACAGTGTTCTCAGAACGGAAGAGGTTTTGAAGTTTCATCAAACTGATTACTATATATATCTATTAAGGGCCATGGGCTGGCAGCCTGATTTTACCGATCATGTCAATCCGGATCCCCGGACAGGCTTTCCTTCGGTTTTTCTCGCCAGGGAATACACGGAAAAAGGGCGTATTATAATAGAATCAAATGGAATGAACACTAATGATTTTTTGATCGGACTCAATCCCGGCGCTATTTTCGGCGGTGCCAAAAGATGGCCGGCGGATCGATTTGCAAAGATAGGGGACCTTGCGGTGGAAAATTGGGGTGCAAAGGTTCTTGTATTGGGCAGCAAAAATGAAACGGATATATGCAGGAATCTGTGCAGTTCAATGACCCGCAAGGCACTGAATCTCTGCGGCAGGACATCACTTGGAGAGGCCATGGGAATTATAGGTCTGTGCCGGTTTTTTGTCACAAACGACTCAGGACTCATGCATATTGCTGCAGCCCTCGGGGTGCCCACAATAGCTATTTTTGGGCCTACCGATCCCGTAGCCACAGGTCCCCGGGGACCCAGCACAAAGATTATCAGGCACGATACCCGATGTGCTCCCTGTCTCAAGCCCGAATGCCCGGATGATCACCGCTGTATGCTTTCGATAGAACCGGAAGAGGTATGGGAGGAAATGAAGACCATGAGGAGAAGCACATAAATGAAAAGGCCGGCAGTGTTTATAGACAGAGATGGGACAATAAACGAGCAGATGGGATATATAAACCATATCAGCCGGTTTGTAATTCTCGAGGGTACTGCAGAGGCAATAAGGATCTTGAACAGAAATCAATTTCTGGCAATAATTGTATCGAATCAATCAGGTGTTGCACGCGGATATTTCCCGATCGAACTTGTCAACGAAGTTCATGAACACATGATTGATATGCTGAAAAAGGAAAAAGCCTTCATTGACGGCATATATTATTGCCCTCACTATGCCGGTGGAAGCGTGAGAGAATACAGTATTTCATGTAATTGCAGAAAGCCTGACACAGGCATGGTCAGGATGGCCTGCGAAGATCTCCCGATTGATATGTCGAGGTCTTATGTAATAGGTGACCGCTTATCAGATATTGAGCTATCCCAACGGGCTCGGCTTAAAGGCATTCTGGTCAAGACAGGTTACGGCCTGGGGGATTTGGAATACCTGGCCCCATACTCTCCCTTTCAACCTGTACATGTAG
The DNA here is from genome assembly GCA_016927455.1 of Deltaproteobacteria bacterium. Lineage (GTDB taxonomy): Bacteria > Desulfobacterota > DSM-4660 > Desulfatiglandales > Desulfatiglandaceae > JAFGMQ01. The sequence goes on along the minus strand of JAFGMQ010000035.1, from coordinate 18,614 downwards.
CAGAAGACCTTCTTCATGCAGTCAGATGGATAATTGAGAATGACAGACAGGACACCAGGTATGAACATGGGGAATAGAAGATGAACCGCGAGGTGTCCAGAATTCTGATTGTCAAATTAAGCGCTATAGGTGACGTTGTTCATACCCTGCCTCTGCTGGAGGTGCTCAGTGACAAATTTAAACATGCCGAAATTGACTGGCTTGTGGAGGAAGATTCTTCGCAGGTCATAGAAGGGCACCCAAGGTTGAACAGGGTTATTGTTTCACCAAGAAAATCATGGCAGAAGAGAATACAGAAAAGAAAAGGTTCCTTGTCGGTAATCCGGGAGATAAAAGACTTTGTTGCAGACCTGAGGCTGTACAAGTACGATCTGGTCCTGGATATTCAAGGCCTTCTTAAAAGTGGTATCCTGGTTGCCCTTTCAAGGGGAAACAGGAAGATAGGCATGAGCGATTCCAGGGAAGGGGCATCGCTGTTTGTAAATGAACGGCCTGTAAGGGTTGAAAAAGATGTCCATGCAATTGATCGTTATCTAAGGGTTGGTGAATATCTTGGCTGCGATACTTCAGTTGTACAAGGGAATATTCCGATTTCTGAGAGAGACAGGGAGCATGTCAGGGAGATGCTGGCATCTTATGGCCTCAACGGAAGACCATTTATCAGTATTAATCCGATAGCCAGATGGCAAACAAAACTGTGGGAGAATGAGCGTTTTGCACTTCTTGCCGACAGGCTTCAGAATGATTTTTCCTGCGAAGTGGTTTTCACCGGCGGCCAACAGGATGTTTCTGTTATTGAATCCATTTCCAGGATGATGAAAAAAGCACCTGTTAATCTTGCCGGAAAAACTACATTAAGGGAACTTGCCTTTCTCTATTCCGGGAGTCTGGCCCTTATTTCTACGGATACCGGCCCAATGCACATCGCTGCTGCAATGGGGTGCAGGGTAGTTGCCCTTTTTGGTCCGACAGCACCATTTAGAACCGGGCCTTATGGTTCGAGTCACAGAATCATTACTGCAGGCATTCAATGCAGCCCCTGTTTTAAAAAGACTTGTGATTCCATGGAGTGTATGAGACGAATAACAGTTGAAGAAGTCATGGAAGGTGTTCAGGATATTCTGCCGGCACATTGATGCGATTAGATGAAGCCGTTCGTTAAAATCGTTCGTAATCCTGTAAGAATGAACTGCCCCGCCGCAGGCAGCGGGGTATCCAGTAAGGAGGGGTAATGGGCATAAGTAAGAAACTGCTTGAAATCCTTGCATGCCCGAGATGCAAGGGAGAACTCCATTTAAATGATACGCAGGATGGTCTTATCTGTGACTCATGCAGGTTGCTGTATGAGATAAAGGATGATATCCCGATTATGCTCATTGATGAAGCCAGACCCATAGATGAGTGACATAAATATTTTTTTCTGTGCTGATTTCAGGCTAAAGGATAACAGGGAAACTGTCTCTGTTTATTTTTAATAAAAAAATCCCGCAGGTTCAGGGGGCAGGCAATGTCGGCAATAGTGAACACCAGCAAATTATTACATGAAGGAAAGGTTTTCAGGCTTTTGAGAGAGAACATAACATTACCTAACAATGTTACAACTGACCTTGAGGTTATCCGTCATCCCGGAGCCTCGGCGGTTGTGCCATTATATCAGGAAAAATCTCTGATACTTGTAAAGCAATACAGACATGCTGTAGGGGATTTCATATGGGAAATACCTGCGGGGACTTTTAATGGTAACGAAACCCCAGTTGAATGTGCAAAAAGGGAGTTGGCAGAGGAAACCGGTTTTTATGCCCATGTCTGGCATAAGCTGGGAGAACTTATTCCGGTTCCCGGTTATTCAGACGAATGTATTTATCTGTTTCTCGCAATAGAACTGTCATCCGCAAGGCAGAATCTTGACAAAGATGAATTGCTTGAAGTCCATGAAATATCCCTGGATGATGCCATCAGAATGATATATGAGGGAATAATCAAGGACTGTAAGACCATATCAGGCATCCTGATGGCTGCCTGCTGGCTGAAACAGAAGGGGCGATACGTAATTCCATGATTTCAGTTAAAAGTCAATTAGAGCGTTTTCCTGTAAAGGCCTCGGCTCCATGCCGTATTGATTCAGGAGGGACGTGGGATATCAAATCCATGGCTCTTCCCTTTGAATTGATAAGGCCTGCAACAATTAATGCAGCCCTGAGCCTGAGGACCTCGGTTACACTGTCTCCTTATAAAAATGGATTTATAAGGATTTCTTCTGAAGGGTTCACTCACAGGGAAGAATGTCCTGCAGACAAACTCCAGCTGAACTCAGTATTTGGGATTTTTTTTGCGGCAGTCAGCTACTTCGGTTTTCATGGCCTGGAAATCCGAATAAGTTCCCAGGCCCCTGTTAAATCTGCTCTTGGCGGATCAAGCACTGCTCTTGTGGCATTAGTGAAGGCATTAACTGCTCTTTCGTCCACACTCGGTGGGAAACACCTGTCAAAAAAGGACATACTTCTTCTTGCATACCATCTTGAAGATGCCGTAAGCGGAGGCAGTTGTGGCCTTCAGGATCATGCTGCAGCAGTTTATGGTGGAGTAAATTACTTTATCTGGAGCTATGGGAACAGGAAATCTCCTTTTCAGAGATATTCCATTCTTGACAGAAACGGGCAGAAGGATTTTTCAAGGAGGCTCCTGGTCGCCTACAGCGGGAAAAGCCATGTCTCATCGAGAACCAACCGGAAATGGATTAATGATTTTATTTCCGGAAAGACCAGAAAGGGATGGATGAAGGTCAATGAGATTGTCCATGAGCTGGCTGATGCAATAAAAAAACATGACTGGAAGCTTTCAGTGGATCTGTTGCAGCAGGAAATGGCATATCGCAGGCAAATCACGCCTGAGGCCATGATACCTGTTACGGCAGTTCTTTTAGATCAGGCGGAACAGGCAGGATGCGGAGCAAGATTTGCCGGAGCAGGGGCAGGGGGCTCTTTCTGGGCACTTGGGGAAAAGGATAATATTGACAGCCTGAGAAACATATGGGCAAAAACGCTGGAAGGTGTCAAAGGAGGGGAGGTACTTAATACATCTGTTGATCCTGAAGGCGCCAGATAACCTGGAACCTGGGCCCATAGGCCACCACGGCCTTAACCCGGCTTTAAATTCCCCTGAAATTCTGCATTACGAATTGATGTTTCATACTAATGTTCAGTTCTATTAGATGTCCATTCTCTAAAAAATATAAACAGGCAGACGGATACATTTCAGGTCGACAACTACAGCCTCCCGGCCTCTGAGAGACAGTCAAGAAGTACCTTGTAAAACCTTTCATTATCCATGATAGAATATTTCAAAATGTTTGTCAGCTGTCCCAGGTCTTTTCTATTTATCACCAGATTGGCACTCATATGAAACGCTGCCATTTTGTCCATTGTCTTGAAGTTACTCCCTATCAGGACAAGGAAAATTTTCCTGCGAATATCAATGGTCAGGTTATTCAGGTACGCGAAGATAGGGCTCTGGTCATGCTCAGCCAAAAATTTATCAGAAACGATCAAGAGGCTGAATTCAAGAAATCTCATCTCATTAATTGCTTCCTGCGTGGTCTGTGCTGAAATACACCTGTATTCCAATTCACTTACAGCCTGAGTAATGGCGCCGGCAAACTGATTATCGCTTTCTACTATCAGAGCAAGCTTCTCCCCTTCCTTGAAAGAATCAAGGGCAATGTCCTTTTCTTCAAAGTGCTTTATAATACTATCTTTTGGCCTTTCAGCCCTGTTTTCCATTTCCGGGACGTCATCTTCCCTTCCCGGACTTCGAGTGTATATGGATATCTTATTTTTGCACTTCGGACACCGGACAATCAGATGATCGCTATTGGGGATTTTATTGTCCGGAATATTCAATACTGTCTGACAGTTTTCACAAACGGCTTCCATTTATTGAGCTCCTTAATAAGGGAACTAATTCTTCCCGATCTTTTTTCCATAATCCTTGTCAATACTCAAACCTTCAATAGTAGAAGTTTTTTCTCCCTTTGAAGCCTTCATGATATCAATGGCCTTGCCGATCGCCGCCCTGCTGGATGAATAACCCAGGGCTGTTTCCTCAGATATAAGGCCCTGTTCATAAAGGTCTGCTATACACTGGTCAAAGGTCATCATGTGAAAGGGTCGGCCTGCTTCGATAATTTCATAGAATGTCTTGCCTTCCGATTCTCCATGCAGAATGGCATCCTTTACCCTGAGATTGGTGCACATGATTTCAAAGGCAGCCACACGCCCTCCTTCTGATTTGGGCAGAAGTCTCTGGCAGACAACCCACTTCAGGGTATCTGCGAGTCTTATCCTTATAAGCTTCTCTTCCTCCTGTTCGAACATTCCTATGATTCTGTTAATCGTCTGTCCTGCATCAACAGTATGAAGCGTACTGAGTACCAGATGCCCGGTTTCTGCAGCAGAAAGGGCGATCTCAACACTTTCTCTGTCTCTCATTTCGCCAACCAGGATTACGTTAGGGGCCTGACGGAGAGATGCCCTGAGACCTGAAGAAAAGGAGTCAAAATCCATGCCAAGCTCACGCTGATTGAAAGTGGCCTTTTTCTGAGAATGGATATATTCCACAGGATCTTCCAGTGTAATTATATGAATAGGTTTTGTGTCATTGATCCTATCAAGAAATGCGGCCAGGGATGTGGTTTTTCCGGTGCCTGTGGCCCCTGTGACAAGGATTATGCCATTTTTTTCCTGAGTCATCCTTAAAAAGGCAGGCGGAAGTTTAAGTTCTTCAATAGTCGGAACCCTGGCTGCCAGTTGTCTCATAATAACTGAATAACAGCGCTTCTGGGAAAAGATATTAACCCTGAAGCGCGCCTTCCCTGCCAGTTGATATGATAAATCACACGACCCCCTTGTAACAAGGTCATGAGTCAAACGGCGGTCGCCGTTAATCAGGTTAAGCGCAAAAATTTCCGCCTGAAAGGGGGTCAATTTTTTTAACGGTGGGTTTAGCGATACCTTTTTCAGCTCTCCAAATGACATTACCTGGAAAGGCTTGTCCACTGTAACAACAATGTCAGAAACTCCGTCATGAGATTCCAGCATGGCTGTTATAATACTATCGGTCTGTTGAATACGCATAGCTTGAACTCCATCAAACTTCGGTAAAATCAGTCGGAGGTTTCTTCAGGAACTGCAGAAACTTTGATTTTTCATTTGATTTGAGATAGGCATCATCGGCGCTTATAATACGCCTTTTTAATAATGCCATTATGGCATCATCCAGTGTCTGCATGCCATATTTCTTACCTGTCTGAATCATTGAAGGGATTTGAAAGGTCTTTCCCTCCCTTATAAGGTTTCTTACAGCAGGATTGGCGATCATGATTTCAAGGGCCGCTACCCTTCCAACCTTGTCGATGCGTTTGAAAAGGTTCTGGGCTACTACTGCCCTGAGACCATCAGCCAGAGTACTCCTGACCTGCTCCTGCTGAGCCGTCGGGAAGACCTCTATGATTCGATCTACTGTCTTCGGGGCATTGGTGGTATGGAGCGTTGAAAACACAAGGTGTCCGGTTGCCGATGCCTCAATGGCAAGGCCAATAGTCTCCATATCACGCATTTCCCCCACAAGAATGATATCGGGGTCTTCTCTTAAAGCCCCTCTCAGGGCTGCACTGAAAGACTTTGTATGAAGTCCCACCTCTCTCTGGTTCACAACGGCCTTTGCACTTTTGTGTACAAATTCAATCGGATCTTCTATTGTAATTATATGCTCTTTTCTATTCCTGTTGGCCTCATCAATTATGGCCGCGAGGGTTGTTGACTTTCCTGTGCCTGTCGGCCCTGTAACCAGAACCAGACCCCTTGGAAGAGTAGCCAGCCTTTTTATCACAGGAGGCAGTCCAAGTTCATCGCAGGACAAAATCGTTGATGGTATCTCCCTGAAAACCGCACCCACACCATTTCTCTGCTGGAAAAAATTTGCACGGTAACGAGCCAGACCGGGAATCTCATACCCGAAATCAACATCTCCGGTTTCTTCAAAAATCTTTATCTTGTATTCAGGAGCAATCTCATAAATCATTGATTTGAGGGTGTCACTGTTTAGGACATTATACTTCACTCTTTCCAGTTCACCCTGTATCCTCAATACCGGCTGCTGGCCTGCCATTAGATGCAGGTCCGAAGCCTCATGATCGTTCATAAGTTTAAAAAAGGCATCAATCTGGGCCATGCTGTTTTCCCCCTGAATACCGCAAGCCAAAGCAATAGGGTATTTTAAATTTGGAAAGGCTGGTTTTTAAAGAGAGTTTTCTTGAACAGATATTATACTCTGGAGCCAATCTGTTCAACCATAAAATTTGATCTCCGGAGCTGCTTTGCCAGGACATGGTTTTTATCCGTGATTTCAATATGTTTTTAATTTGCATTTGAATCTTCATGCCAGGGTTTTTGTTGACAAGGCATCCAATCATTCTATATTGTCTATTATTAAGGATTTTCTGTTTAGTTTTATTTCCTGATTGTTTTAGATATTACTGTTTTTGCGACTGATTGAGCGTATATCCTGTAACAGAAGAACCATGAGAATTTACATCGATTCTCTTTACTGTACTGTCCAAAAAAATCTGACATGTATCCCGGGCAAAAATTGTCCCCTTGAATTTGTCCGAGACAAAACTGTTAACCTATGCCTGAAACGACTTTAAAGAGGAGGGTTAAATGGAACCAAAAAAGATTACTATTTCCCAGTTACAGCAAAAAAAGGAAAAAGGCCAGAAAATTACAATGATGACGGCATATGATTATTCTTCAGCAAATTTCGTTGATCAGGCCGGCATTGATGTTATTCTTGTGGGGGATTCGTTAGGCATGGTTATGCTTGGCTACAATTCCACAGTCCCTGTAACGATGGACGAAATGGTCCATCACTGCAAGGCTGTATGCAGAATTGCAAAATCAAGCTTCGTAATTTGTGACATGCCATTTCTGTCCTATCAGGTCAGTATTGAAAAGGCCATTGAAAATGCCGGCCGTTTGGTTAAGGAGGCCGGCTGCGAAAGCGTCAAGCTTGAGGGCGGCAGCGAAATGGCACCTGTTGTCAAGGCAATTGTTGATGCCGGAATCCCGGTCTGCGCCCATATAGGGCTCACTCCTCAAACCGCCACAAAGTTAAGCGGTTTTAAGGTTCAGGGCAAAGATGCTGAAAGTGCGAGGCAGCTCATAAAATCAGCAAAGGACCTCGAAGAAGCAGGGGCTTTTATGATTGTAATGGAGTGCATACCCGAGGTATTATCCGCTCGCATTACAAACGAACTGCATATCCCTACTATAGGGATAGGGGCTGGAAAAGAATGCGACGGGCAGGTCCTTGTCTATCATGATCTGGTTGGTCTTTTTGAGCGATTTACGCCAAAGTTTGTAAAACAATATGTTAATCTGGCGCCACAGATAAAGGGAGCTCTGATTAAATACAAAGAGGAAGTTGAAGCAGGTACCTTTCCCGGGCCAGAACACTCTTTTGCCATGAAAGCGGAAGAAGTTTCGAAATTGTACCCAGGATGAACATGATGAAATTCCTTGTTGTTGGTCCAGGCGCAATGGGTTGTCTTTTTGCGGCTCGGTTGAAAATGGCCGGTCATGATGTGGTCTTATTGGATTGCATACAGCAGAATGCCGATATTATAAATAAAAATGGTCTTAGAATTGAAGACTTGAGCTGCGATTTTTTTTCTCATGTGCCTGCAGTTTTAAGTGCATCTAAACAGGCGCCGGATGTGACCCTCATATGTGTGAAGTCTTATGATACCCGCCAGGCAGCAGAAGATATCAGGCCCTGGCTGAACCCTGAAGCTGTTGTTCTCACGCTTCAGAACGGTCTTGGCAATGTGGAAATACTGGAAGATGTCTTCGGAAAGGCCAATGTCCTTGGTGGAGTTACAGCCGAAGGGGCAACACTCCTGGGGCCTGGACACGTAAGGCACGCAGGAGAGGGTGAGACGGTTATAGGACCGGAAAAGACCCGCCCCGGGCTTATAAGAGATATTGTTAACGCCTTTAATTCTGCCGGTTTTCGTACCCGTTCGGCTGAAAATGTTGATGATCTGATATGGGGCAAGCTGGTTATCAATGTCGGCATTAACGCACTCGCAGCCCTGACCGGGCTTAGAAACGGCACCTTGCCGACCTTATCAGGCACAATATCAATTATGGAAGAAGCTGTAAGTGAAGCGGTAGCAGTTGCTCATAAAAAGGGAATTAATCTTCCCTATGCCAGTGCGATCGAACGCGTGCTTGAAGTATGCCGTTCAACATCTGGAAATATTGCATCAATGCTTCAGGATGTTATGAATAAAAGAACCACTGAGATAGAAGCTATAAACGGGGCAATCGTCAGGGAAGGCAAGGACATGGGAATCGCCACACCGGTAAACGCTACTCTTGCGCGACTGGTCTCTGCAGTTCAGGAAACCTACAGGGAATGCCTGAGATAAAGAAGACTGGCTGGAATCCGGAATGAACTACCCGGCCGCAGAGCAGCGGGGTATCTTGAAAAGCACTGAGCACCCCAAGGTGCCGGGACTTGTCTGCCTCTGGCATATTAAAGGCTGCGATCTTTTCTCAGTGATCAGGCTTTTTATTGCTCAGACGATTAAAGATATAACCATAAAACGTCATTCCGGCGAAGAGCAGGCTGCGATGCAGTCATTTTTTTGAAATCCTTGTAAATAAAAAGACAATCCCTCCGACAAGTCCCCAGAAAAGAATTATAAGCGTCAGGATGACAGGTACGACACCGGCTTTTTCCAGGGGTGCCCCGAGGGCGATTAAAAACATGCTCATTGTTGCATCCCTCGCTCCTATTCCGGCAGGAGTAACAGGGATGCCTGCTATTGCGTTGCTGACCTGGGTTGCAAGGAAATAATCACTCAGGCGAAGTCCGTTTTCATTGACGGCTGCTCCGATAACGAACATGTTAATTGCAAGGGATGCATGAACCAGAACGGAAAGAAGAACAGCCTTGAATACTGTTCCCCGGGTCCTGTTGTACATCTGTAACGCCTCAAAGAGCCTTTCCAGCCTGGAGGTAATAAAATCCGGAAGCCTGCCTTTTCCACGTCTGATCAATCCCCCGATCCGGGGATGGTGCATCAGTGCGCCGCCACAGATTACTAATGCAATAGCCAGTGCCATTATAACACTGCCTGTCCCCACTGTGAGTGCGGCAATCTTAACCGGCCGGTAGGTATTGCCGAGGGAATATAAAAAAGGCATATATATCAGCAGCATGACGACAGCCACAATAAAGAGGCCGAAAAGCCCTATCACACGGTCAAGGAGTACCGTCAGTGCTGCTTTGAGTTTTTTGTCCTTTGCATGCTGTGAAAGAAAGGCAATTTTTAAAAAATCGCCGCTTACTGCTCCAGGCAGTGAAAGATTGAAAAAATTTCCAATCATTGACAACCGGATTATATCACCAGCCCTCAAATATATTCCCTGAACCTTCAGCAGCATAGCCCAGCGCCAAATAGTAATTGCAATAATAGCCCCGTAGAATATAAGGGCTGAAGCAAGCAGTAACCATCTTGAAGCGAGAAGTTCATTCCAAAGGTCCGTTTGAGTATGTTTCAGTGTCAGATTTATCAGCAGATAAGCAAGACCAATGCCGATTGTCAGGCGAATGCCTGTTCCAATAATCTTTTTAACATTAAGTCTCATTAAAACTGCACTTCCTCAGTTATTCGACGATACAATTTGCTTTCCGGATTTAAGGCAGAATCGATTAATTCATTATCGGCTGCAATTCCTTCCCCCGGACAGGAATTAATAATTGCTGTCATTGCCCCGCTAATAAACAAAGTCAATTATACCGGATAATGCTTTCACACGCAACAGTCAGCGCAAATGGCATAGAAGGCCTTGCACAAAACTTGACATAAGTATAAATATTTGAGTTTATATATTAACTGTATGTAAGACAACAAATTTGATCTGACAGATGATAATAAAGGCTGAAATTGGCTGTACTGCAATCAGGGCAGCAGAGTTAAAAAAGGTTTTTCTATAATTTCAACAAGATATTTCCGGCTTTAAATAGTGATATTCAAAAGGAGTATGATGTGTTGAGGAACAAAAGATTGAATATAAAAACTTTGAAAACTTTTTTTTGCTGGATAGCTGCAGTTTCATCATTGATGCTTTTCATATCCTGCGCTGAAATTCCTCTTACCCAGAGGAAAGGTCTGCATATTCTGCCTCAGTCACAGATGCTGGCACTCAGCCTCCAGCAATATGATGATGTGCTTAAGAAATCAAAGATATGTACAGACCCGGAAAAAGTAGTTATGGTAAAAAGGACCGGGGAAAGGATTTCTGCCGCAGCGGAATCTTTTCTCGAAGATTACGGCCTTGAGGAGCAGATAAAATATTTCAAATGGGAATTCAACTTGATCGAAGATGATAACACGGTTAATGCCTGGTGCATGCCCGGGGGGAAGATTGCAGTTTACACAGGAATCCTTCCCTTTACCAAGGATGAAAACGGTCTTGCCGTTGTTCTTGGACATGAGGTTGCACATGCAATCGCAAACCATGGAAATGAGCGAATGAGTCAGGCATTGCTGGTAAGCATGGGAGGAGTTGCCCTTTCAGTCGCATTGCAGGAAAAGCCGGATAGGACTAAAAATCTGTTTATGGCTGCATTTGGCATGGGTGCTTCCGTGGGCTTTTTGCTTCCCTACAGTCGCCTGCATGAATATGAGGCTGATCGAATCGGTTTGTCCATCATGTCCAGGGCAGGTTATGACCCGCGCGAAGCAATAAATTTCTGGGAGAGAATGAGGCAAAAAGGCGGGGGAAAACATCCTCCTGAATTCCTGTCCACCCATCCTGCCCCTGATTCAAGGATAGCGGATCTGAAGGTCCATGTTGCTGAAGCACTGCCTTATTATGAAAGATACAGGAAACAGTGATCCATTTTACTCTGAATCAGCACTGCGATTCAAGGGATTTGAATAAAGGAAAGGCCCCCTGCATGGGGGAAAAGGCTTTCAGCGCATAATGAAAAAAAGGTGAAATATGATTATACGGCCACGAAGACTCAGAAGAAACCCCGTGATAAGGGAAATGGTAAGAGAGACATCTCTTTCAGTCAAGGATTTTATTGCTCCGCTTTTTGTGAAATACGGAAAAGGCAGAAAGGAACCGATTCCTTCAATGCCGGGCCAGTTTCACTTTTCTGTTGACACTGTCGTTAAAGAGGCAGAGGAGCTTTGGTCGTCAGGTATTCCATCCATACTTTTATTCGGGGTTCCTGAATATAAGGATTCGACAGGGAGCAGTTCATGGGCCGAGGACGGGATTGTCCAGAGGGCCGTTTCAGAAATAAAGAATCATCTGCCGGATATGGTTGTAATAACCGATGTCTGTCTGTGTGAATATACTGACCATGGACATTGCGGAATAATAAAGAACGGGGATGTTGACAATGATTCCACGCTTGAACTGCTTGCAATACAGGCAGTATCCCATGCAAAGGCAGGAGCTGATTTTGTTGCCCCTTCAGATATGATGGATGGCAGAGTATCATCAATCAGAAATGCCCTGGAAAATGGAAATTTTACAGGTACCGGCATACTTTCCTATGCAGTTAAGTATGCCTCTGCTTTCTACGGGCCATTCAGGGAGGCTGCCGATTCAGCTCCCGGTTTTGGTGACCGCAGGGGTTATCAGATGGACCCTGCAAATGCCCTGGAAGCATTGAGAGAGGCTGAGCTGGATATTGAAGAAGGTGCTGATATAATAATGGTTAAGCCCGCTCTACCCTATCTGGATATAGTCAGAAATGTACGTGAAATCAGTCTTATCCCAGTTGCGGCATATAACGTAAGTGGAGAGTACGCCATGGTCAAGGCCGCTGACATGAAGGGATGGATAGACGGGAAAAAGGTTATGATGGAAATGCTCATTTCAATAAAGAGGGCTGGAGCGGATCTGATCCTGACCTACTTTGCCAAAGAAGCGGCCCTCGAACTCGGATAAATAACACAATATGGATTATGGTTGATTAAATGTCTAATATCAATAAAGCTAAACATAATAGCAAATTTAAAGCTGAACTGAGGCTTGTTGCCTGGGAAGTCACAAGAAAATGCAATCTGAATTGTATTCACTGCAGGGCAGGCTCTGATGGAGGGCCTTATCCGGATGAACTTGATACTGCAAAATGCCTCGAAATCCTCGAACAGATAAGTCTTGTAGCAAAGCCTATTGTTATTTTAACCGGCGGCGAACCTCTCTTGAGAGAAAATATTTTTGATCTTGCAGAACATGGCACAAATCTTGGACTTCGGATGGTAATGGCTACCAATGGAACTCTGCTGACAGGAGAACTTGTTGAAAGGATGAAGACGTCGGGGATACAGAGAGTAAGCATTTCCATTGACGGGGCCGGTGAAGAACAGCATGACAGATTCAGAAAGGTGCCCGGAGCCTTCAAAAAGGCCATGAATGGGATTAACCTGCTTAAGGAAAATAATCTGGAGTTCCAAATAAATGCAACTGTAACCAAGTCTAATGCCCATGATATTCAAGAGATACTTGATCTGGCAATACGCCTTGGCGCAGTGGCCTTTCATCTCTTTTTTCTGGTACCCACAGGCCGTGCAAGGGAGATGGCGGATCAGGAAATAACGGCTTCTGAATATGACAGCCTCCTGCGCTGGTTCTTCCGCCAGACCGAAAAAGCCCCGCTTCACCTGAAGGCCACCTGTGCCCCGCATTATTACAGGATACTGCGCGAGGAGGCTCATAAAAATGGGCAGCAGGTGAATTACGCAACATATGGCCTTGACGCTGTGACACGCGGATGCCTGGGCGGGACATCATTCTGCTTTATTTCACACGACGGGATTGTTCAGCCCTGCGGTTATCTTGAGCTGAACTGCGGGGATTTGAAGGATGCCTCTTTCCAGTCTGTCTGGGAGGAATCTGAGGTGTTTAAGCAATTGAGGGATTTCTCTTCATATAAGGGAAAATGCGGCCGATGCCCATATCTCAGATTCTGCGGCGGCTGCAGGGCAAGGGCATTTGAAATGACAGGCGATTTTCTTGCAGAGGAACCCCTTTGCGCTTTTCAACCCTGAAAAGGGATTTTTGATGATTGATGATACTGATAAAAAGATCCTGAATGAGATACAGTCATTTTTCCCTGTTGCCTCCCGTCCTTTCCTTGAAATCGGTATGCGCCTTGATTTATCGGAGGATGAAGTTCTGGAAAGGATAAAGAGAATGAAATCAAACGGGATCATCAGGAGAATAGGCGGGAATTTCAACTCAAGGGGCCTCAATTTCACAAGCACTCTTTGCGCTGCAAAGGTTCCCGAAGAAAAACTTGATCATTTTGTTGAAGCCGTGAACCGGTATCCGGGTGTAACTCACAACTATCTGAGAAATCATGCCTACAATGTCTGGTTTACATTTATTGCCGAAGATATGGCTTTTATTGACAGTGCATTAAGAGACATAAGCATTGAAACCGGAGTAAAGGAGATATTAAACCTGCCTGCCGTAAGGACTTTCAAGATCAAGGTTGATTTTGCTCTTTAGTTTCCGAATCTTCCTCTTCATACTTTTCAAGTATCCTGTCTCTGGCTTCTTCACTCATCAAGCCCACATCTACCAGCAGATCAGCTATGCCGGCCTTTCTCAGTTCGTCAACAGCAAGAATGCCTTCGTTTGTCCTTAATGCTACGCTAAAAAAAGTATAATTCAGTGTAAGCCTTGTTTTTTTAAGGATTTTGAAGTTTCTGCTTCCAATGTAGATAAAATGGTATCCCAGTAAAATGTATAAAACAGTCACTAGTAACCCCCAAAAAAGGACTCTTTTTAGAAATGCCACTGAACTATCCTCCTCATCATCTGCCTTTTACAAACAGACAGGTTTCAGAAACATTAATGAAATCAGTTTGCCATCCTGCCGGTTGAAAATGAGAGTTTAAAAGCTGTACCGCCTGATTGAAAGCATTCCTCCCTGTTTTGAATATGACGACACCCCGAAATCGCCCCGGGACAGGAATCTTTTTCCCCTGGTATGTATTTGCACCGCCTGCTGAAGCATTCTACATTGAACTGATAGATGCCCGAGAATATTTTTACACGCAAAAGGTCCAGACCTTTGCCGCCGGCACCAAAATCAAAAGGGCTTCTGGTTGAATAAAGGTCTGTTTCCTTTGCATGATAAAAACCACTGAAAATCTGTTTCTGGCTTTCAGCAGTTATACCCACTCCCGTGTCTTTTATTTCTGCTTCAATTATTCCAGGCATTGTCCTGACCATCACCATTATCCTGCCGCCATCAGGGGTATTCTCTATGGCATTTTTTATAATGCCAATAAAAACTTTTTCAAGGACATCGTTATCAATCGGCAGAAAGCTGTCTTCCGCGATTTCTGCCTCAAGTTCCATGTCCCTGTGAGAAGAAAGCTCCTTCGCCCGGTCAACTGCTTTGAGGATGCACTCTCCCAGACTAATGCCCTTAACATCGGATTCCTTCACGACAAAATGCTCCCTAACCATTTCTTCAACCGTCTGTATTGAAGTATTATGTTCAGAACAGTCCTCTGCCAGCACAGCCAGAAGGTCGAGAGTCTGGTCAAGGCTGTTGCCATGCTTTATCTCTTCATGAGAAGCCTTTCTTTTCACGATGTCTTCAACCTCTAACTGTATATCCTGAAGCCTGGTCAGGTTGCGATTGATCCTTTCAACAGATTTCATGTTATCTGGAGTCTGCATCCTTTTCAATGTAGCTGTAATGATGGACAGGGGGGTCCTCAGTTCGTGAGAAAGATGATCAAGGACCCGTTCCCGGGCACGGTTTAATGCCTTTAATTCAGATATGTCCCTGAAAACCGCCACGATGCCTGTATTTCCCTGATTTCCGCTGTTATCCCTTAAAAATGACGTGGTAACAGCCAGATCAATAAGGCCTCTGTCCGGCCTTCTGTAAGGGACCTCTCTGTAAAGCCTTGTTTCCTTGTTCTGAATTCCGGCAAAAAGGATATCGTTAAATTCGTCGTTTTCCGGTTCGCCCATAAAAAGCTGAACATAAGTCTTTTTTCTGGTTTCTTCTGTTTCGAGGCCCAGAAGGCTTAAGCCTGATCTGTTTATGTGGGTTATAAATCCCTGAAAATCAAGCACCAGCAATCCGTCACTCATGCTTTCAACAATAGCTGAATAAATATTACGCTTCACAGATCACGCCTTCAAATAGTCTATTATGAAAAATGCAGACTTTTCCAGTATTTCCTCTGAACCTCAACAACCTGCCCGGCGGTGCGTCTCAGTTTCTGCTGGTCCGCTCGAGACATGATATCATAAGTATCAGTTTTTGATAATCCGGACAATTCCTTCAGGACCGCCTTTACTGACTCCCTTAGCCCTCGCAGGTCATATCCTCCCTCAAGGGTAAATACGACTCTCCCTCCGCAGCATATTTCCGAAATTTCCATGAGAGACCTGGTAAGACCTGCAAAACCATTCGGAGTCACAAGCATGCCTCCAAGAGGGTCATCATGATGAATATCAAAGCCTGCTGAAACCAGAATCAACTGAGGATTGTATTCAAGCGCAACCGGCTTCAAGACTTTTTCAAAAATCCCTGTGTACTCTCCATCTCCATGCCTTGCAGGCAGCGGCACATTGATTGTAAATCCTTCCCCTGGCCCTTTTCCAACCTGGCTCAAGGAACCTGTTCCGGGGTAATAAGGATATTGATGGGTTGAAAAATAGAGTACCGAGGGGTCATTCTCAAATGAATGCATGGTTCCGTTGCCATGGTGAAGGTCCCAGTCAACAATAAGTATCCTTTTCAGGTTATGCTTAGTAAGGGCATATTTTGCAGCTATTGCCACATTGTTGAATATGCAGAAGCCTCTGCCAAGGCCTCTTTCCGCATGATGTCCGGGCGGCCGCACCAGTGCAAAGGCATTGTCAAGTTTTTCTGAAATGACCATGTCTACAGCATTACACAGCCCTCCCGCAGCAAGAAGAGCTGCTTCATAAGAGCCCGGCGAGGTAGATGTGTCAGGGTCAAGAGAGAAAAAATCCATTCCTTCTGTACCAGCAACCATATCCAGGTACTCAGGGGAGTGTATCAAAAGAATTTCTTCCCTGTCAGCGCATCTTACCGGCACCATTTGAAACCGCCCGACCATGTCGGAATCCTCAAGCATGGCATAGATAACTTCCAGTCTTTCCGGACTTTCAGGATGATAAGGACCGGCATCGTGTTTCATATATCTATTATCCTTTACAATACCTGTTTTAAGCATCTTTTATCCTGTCAGCGTTGGACATTCCGGGGCTGTTTTTTTAAAATCTTTTAAAAAAGACATGCTTCTCAAATAATATGGTCAAGCGACTGATTTTTGCTAATGTTTTTTTCACAGAAAAAAGTATTCTTTTAGAGATTATTTGGCAAGCTTTAAGTTGAACTTGTTTATTTCGTGTGTTTATTTCGTTGACCACAAATGCAAATCTTCTTATACTCCTTATAAAAAACAGACTCGGATTCCTGAAATAGACATGCTATTCGGTATTCTGGTACTCATATTTTAATGTCCGGCAAACCAACATATGAAGAGTTAGAACTCAGGGTCAGGCAATTGGAGGAATCGGCATCAATCCTTTCCCGCGTTGAATCAGAGCTTGAGGCTGTTAATCAGGAACTGGAAGCCTCCTGCAGTCAATTTGAGGAAATAGTTGCACGTTCCAATCAAATGGCTGTTGAAGCCGAGATTGCCAACCTGGAACTCAACCAGATATTTAATGCCGCTGCTGACGGGATATGGGTTATCAATTCTGATTTCACTGTCCTGAGGATCAATCAGACCTTTCTCCGATTTTTAGGAGCAGATAACCATGGTGCTGTTAACAGAAAATGCTATGACCTCTTTTCAATTCCCCTGTGCCATGGCCCCAAATGTCCCCTTACCCGCATAATGACGGGAGAAGAACGAATTGAATATGATATTCAGCAGGTGTGCGGCGAAAATGAAGACGAGCCGCCGTTCCTCTTAAGCGTAACTCCTCTGATAGGTCTCAGCGGCGAAAAGATAGGGATAGTTGGGAATTTTACAGATATTGCAGACCGAAAGAAGGTTGAGGCAATGCTTCAGGAGGCGAACCGCAAACTCCAGTACCTTGCAATAATAGACGGTCTGACTCAACTGGCAAACCGCCGTCGATTCGATGAATGCCTTGAA
This sequence comes from Deltaproteobacteria bacterium, assembly GCA_016927455.1. Lineage (GTDB taxonomy): Bacteria > Desulfobacterota > DSM-4660 > Desulfatiglandales > Desulfatiglandaceae > JAFGMQ01. The sequence continues at coordinate 1,357 of JAFGMQ010000035.1, read as the reverse complement.
CAGGAATGGAAACGCCTTAAGAGAGAAGAAGCACCCCTCTCTCTGATTATGTGTGATGTTGATTTTTTTAAGTTATACAATGACACTTATGGGCATCAACTGGGTGATGACTGCCTGCGTTCTGTAGCAGAGGCAATCAGGCAAAGTGTTAAGCGTTCCACAGATCTGGCTGCCCGGTATGGAGGAGAGGAGTTTGGTGTAATTCTTCCTAATACCAATAAAGAGGGTGCCCTCCATACGGCTGAAGTTATTCGAAATGAGATAAAACAAATCAAAATTGTGCATTCCCAGTCCAAAGTCAGCCGTTATGTAACATTGAGCCTGGGGATTTCAACCATGATCCCTTCTCAGGGTCTGTCTCCCGAAGCACTGGTGAAAGAGGCTGATAAGGCACTTTACACGGCAAAGGAGCAGGGCCGCGATCGGGCTGTCGTTTATATCCCCGACTGATAACTCAGACTTCCAAAATAAGCTTGGCGTGTGTCCAGAGGTATCAATCCAGAATGCCGGAGATAAAAAGAATTGGTTACATACAGATGTCTCCTGTTCTTGGGGATATGGAGTCAACTATCCAAAAAATTGACGAAATAGTAAGTCAGGGAATATCAGCGGATATCATCGTGCTTCCGGAATTGTGCAATTCCGGTTATAATTTCATAAACTATGAACAGGCCTGGAAAACCTCTGAGGAGGTTGAACACAGTCTTTTTATTCAGTATCTCGAAAGTGTGTCTAAAAATAACGGCCTTTTTATTGTATCAGGGTTTAATGAAAGATATCGAGATGTCCTGTACAACTCGTCTATCCTGGTCAGCCCTCAAGGATATGTTGGCCGCTATCGCAAACTGCATCTTTTCATGAATGAAAAAGATTTTTTCATGCCGGGAAACGAGGGTCTTCCAGTATTCGACGCAGGCGGCTTAAAAATCGGAATGCTAATCTGCTTTGACTGGATATTCCCTGAAGTCTGGAGGATACTGGCTCTCAAGGGGGCTGACATAATATGCCATCCTTCAAACCTTGTCCTGCCGGGGCTTGCTCAGAAGGCAGTCCCGATTCATGCCCTTACAAACCGTATTTTTATTGTCACGGCCAACCGGGTCGGCTCAGAAGGAAACCTTACTTTTACAGGCATGTCAACTATTGCAGACCCTGGAGGCAATGTTCTTATTCAGGCATCCGATACGGGGGAGGAAACAGGCATAGCGGAGATCACACCAGCCCTCGCCCGGAATAAATCTGTAACGCCCAGAAACGATATTTTCAGAGACAGGAGGCCTGATGTTTATGATCTGCTGACAATGACTAAAAACTGAGCATTACTTTCGGATATGGTATAAAAGGATTTTATCGCGGT
>JAFGMQ010000213.1 GCA_016927455.1 Deltaproteobacteria bacterium | reverse complement strand
TATGATACCCTTTTTTATCTCTTTGGATGCAGGTGTATGTCTTTTATGACTAATGGCTAATTATTGTTAAGACTGAATCCAAGTACCGCAAACTTTATATAAGGAATATTAATTATGGCTGGAATAATAAAAACAGTTGAAGGAAACGAGGCAGCCGCCCATGTGGCTTATGCCATGAGCGACGTGGCAGCTATTTATCCCATAACGCCTTCAAGTACAATGGGTGAATATTGCGATGAATGGGCGTCCCGGGGACGCAAAAACATTTTCGGTCAAACCCTGAAAATTTCTGAGATGCAATCTGAGGCAGGGGCCGCGGGGGCAGTCCACGGTGCTCTGGCTGCAGGAGCCCTGGCTACCACCTTTACGGCTTCACAGGGACTTCTTCTTATGATTCCTGATATGTACAAGATGTCCGGCGAGCTGCTGCCGGCCGTATTCCATGTAGCTGCCAGAGCTATTGCCACCCATGCCCTTTCCATATTTGGAGACCACTCGGACATAGACGCAGTCAGAAGGACCGGTTTTTCACAGCTTGCATCAGCATCCGTACAGGAGGTTATGGATCTGGGCCTTGTGGCTCACCTTGCAAGCATAAGGACTCGTCTGCCGTTTGTTCATTTTTTTGACGGCTTCAGAACATCCATGGAAATACAGAAGATTGAAATGATCGATTATAAAGACATGGCTTCTCTGGTTGACTGGGATGCCATTGATGAATTCCGGAACAGTGCCATGAATCCTGAGTACCCCCAGGTAAGAGGAACAGCCCAGAATCCAGATATATTCTTCCAGAACCGTGAAGCTGCAAACCCTTTTTATGAAAGGATACCCTACATTATTCAGGAAGAAATGGAAAAGGTCGGGAAGATGGTTGGGCGTTCATATAACCTCTTTGACTATGTCGGAGACCCCGAAGCAGACCGAATCATCGTTTCCATGGCTTCAAGCTGTGAAGTAATTGAAGAGACAGTTAACTACTTGATCGAATTAGGAGAACGTGTAGGCCTCATCAAGGTGCGCGTTCCTGTGCCATTTTCCAGAGAACACTTTTTCAGGGCCGTTCCTGCAACGGCTGAGCGTATTGCAGTGCTTGACAGGGTGAAATCCCCTGTATGCCTGGGTGAGCCTCTTTATGTGGATGTAAACACGGTCTTTAAGGAAATAGGCTATGCGCCGGTAATAGTGGGAGGGAGATATGGGCTTGGGAGCAAGGATTTCAACCCGTCAATGGTAAAAGCCGTATTTGACAACCTTCGCTCAAAAGTGCCGAAAAACCATTTTACCGTTGGTATTGTGGACGATGTATCGCACACATCCCTTGAAATAACCAGGGAAATTCATTCATCCCCTGAAGGAACGGTAAGGTGTAAATTCTGGGGACTTGGTGCCGACGGAACGGTTGGTGCAAACAAGAACACTATTAAGATCATCGGCGAAAATACCGATCTGCATGCGCAGGCATATTTCGCATACGATGCCAAAAAAAGCGGTGGCATTACAATTTCACATCTCCGCTTCTCTCCCAGGAAGATCCAGTCTCCATACCTTCTAACAAAATCTGATTTCATTGCCTGTCACAACCATGCCTTTGTAGATCAGTATGACATCCTGGAAGGAATCAGGGAGGGCGGCTCTTTTCTGCTTGAATCCCCTTGGAATCTCGAAGACATGGAGCATAAACTGCCTGATAATATGAAACGAACAATCGCACAGAAAAAGCTTCATTTCTACAATATTGATGCGGTCAAAATTGCAGGTGAACTTGGTCTTGGCGGGCGTATCAATATGATTATGCAGGCGGCATTCTTTCAGATTTCAAATGTTATTCCTTCTGCCGAGGCATTTCGCTTCATGAAGGAGGCCATTAAAAAAACATACGGCAAAAAGGGGGAAAGGGTTGTCCAGATGAATGTAGATGCCGTTGACAAGGCTATCGGAGCCCTGAATAAGATTGAATACCCTGATTCATGGGCAACTGCCGGCCAGGAAGCCTATATGAAGGAAGCTGAGCCAAAGTTTGTCAAGGATGTAATGCGTCCCATGCTTGCTCAGCAGGGAGACAGGCTGCCTGTCAGTCTTATGCCGCCTGACGGAGTTTTCCCTGTTGGAACGAGCAAGTATGAAAAGAGAGGTATTGCCATAAATGTGCCGGAATGGCAACCTAAGAACTGCATTCAATGCAATCAGTGTTCATTTGTCTGTCCCCATGCTGTTATTCGGCCTGTGCTTGCCCATGAGGATGACCTCAAAACGGCTCCTAAGGATTTTATTACTGTAGCGGCCAGGGGCAAGGAGTTGAAAGGTCTTCGTTACAGGATTCAGATAAGCCCTCTTGACTGCACAGGATGCGGCAACTGCGCCCAGGTATGCCCTGCCAAGGAAAAGGCCCTTATAATGATGCCTCTTGCATCTCAGACTGCCGCTCAGATTCCAAATCATGTATTTTCAACTGAGCTGCCCTATTTAAACGAACCCATGCCTGTGACATCAGTAAAGGGAAGCCAGTTCCGGCAACCTCTCTTCGAATTCTCAGGCGCTTGTGCCGGATGCGGTGAAACCCCGTATATAAAGCTGATTACACAGCTCTTCGGTCCCCGCATGCTTGTTGCCAATGCTACAGGGTGTTCTTCTATTTACGGCGCTTCAGCCCCAAGCTGCCCATATACTGTCAATGATGACGGGCACGGTCCTGCCTGGGCAAACTCCCTTTTTGAGGACAATGCCGAATTTGGCTTTGGTATGGAATTAGCCGTCACTCAGAGGCGACAGAAACTTATTGACCTCATGGCTGCTGCCATGAAGGCCGGAGTGTCCAAGGAACTCGAAGATGCCTTTAATGACTGGCTTGATAATATCAATAACGGAGAAAGATCCAGGGAGTATGCCGAAGAGGTCATCGAATTGATTGAAATGGAGCTTGAGGAGTCTGATGCCGAAAAGGAATCAATCCTGCTGAGTATACTGGACAGAAGTGACTACCTTGTGAAAAAATCCATATGGATATTCGGTGGAGACGGTTGGGCCTATGATATAGGATATGGCGGGCTTGATCACGTAATAGCAATGAACCATGACGTAAATATCCTCGTTCTGGATACAGAAGTCTACTCTAATACGGGCGGTCAATCATCAAAATCAACCCCAATAGGTGCTGTGGCCAAGTTTGCTGCAAGCGGCAAACCCACCCGAAAGAAGGATCTGGGACTTATGGCGATGACCTACGGTTATGTTTATGTTGCTTCAGTAGCAATGGGCGCCAATAAAAATCAGGTCCTCAAGGCCATTCTTGAGGCTGAAGCCTATAACGGGCCTTCTCTGATAATCGCTTATTCTCCATGCATAAATCATGGAATCAATATGGGTTTAAGCCAGGAGGAATCGAAAAAGGCCGTTGAGTCAGGATACTGGCCCCTTTATCGATATAATCCCGCCCTGAGGGAAGAAGGGAAAAATCCTTTTATCCTTGACTCCAAAGAGTCCAAAGGGGGCTTCAGGGAATTCCTGTTGGGTGAGGTACGATATTCAAGCCTTAGAAG
>JAFGMQ010000212.1 GCA_016927455.1 Deltaproteobacteria bacterium | reverse complement strand
TGGGAGCAGCCTTGCCAAGATGGGTGGTAATGTTTTCAATTATGCTGTTCCTGGTGACATTTTCATTTACCAGAGTCTTCAGGTGAATTTCTGAGAATGATTTTCCTTCCTGGGTCTTGAAAAATTTTTCAAGTTCCAGGGCGTCTCTGTCTGCATATTTGAGATTAATGGAGGAACTGCTATACTTTGACACTCCTATGATCAGTCCCCAAAAAACCGGCTTTTTAGAAGGACCCGCGACAGCAGAGCCGCCATCAGCCGAAGAAAGTGCCCAGGCGCCCTCTCCTCTTGCTACTTCAAGGGATTTTCTGGTGATATTTCCGTGCACGTCAGCTGTTTCAATGGATATATTCCTTGTAGAATCTTTAATGGGCATTTTATGCTGAAAATGTCCGCTTTCTGAAAGGTTTACGTCCTGATCATTTACCCGGACAAAAAGAATCCGGCTTTCATCTTTTACAATACCTTCCACAACCATATTCTTAATTTCAGGTTTCAGTGAAACCTGAAAACCTCTGGTGACTTGAGGGCGGAGCAATACGAGTTCCGGCGGGTCACTGTCCCTGGTTCTGTCAATTGCCAGATCCTTTGACGACATCCTTCCCGCAGTATTAACTGCCATAATCAAAAAGCGGTTTTCACCTGGGCCCAGACTCACCGGATGTTTAAATCGGCCATCCTTGTCATGATCAACTTTTTGTCCATTTATCCGAACCTCTGAAATTCCTGTGGGATCTATGGCAAGGCCTTCTATGGTCAGTTCTTTCTGCCTTGCAACAGGAGTAAAACCCCTCGTAGCAGGAGGGTTCAGGATGACAAGCTCCGGACTGTCTGCAGAGGGTACTTTGGCAGCGGCTTCCGTTTCTGGCTTTTTCTGATCAGTTGCCTGAGCAACCTCTGTTTTGGCAGGCACCTCAGGTTCAGATGCAGGCCTGGAAACAGGCCGGTCCGCAACAACCGGCTTTGAGACAGGTTTTGGGACAATAGAGGACTTATAAGAGGCTAATTGCTTTAAATCCCTGTCAGTAAGCTTTGCCGGCAGCTTTTCCGCTGCCTTACCTGCAATATGTATTGACATTTTCTGATAATTTGAATGAGTTGCCTGCTGGCCCGAGCGGTCGGCAGTGGAAAAGGAAAGGCTGTCCATATCAACTGTCCTGCCGCTTCCTGTACTTACCATCCTGTAGGCTACAGAGGTTACAGCCTTGCTGATCTGCATTTTAAGGACATCTTCGTGATTGACCTGTGTACTTGCCTTGGCGCTTATTATGAATGCAGCGCCGTTCAGAGCGGCAGCTTTTCGGAGTTCAGGGATTCCGCCTGCCCTTGCGATGTCCAGTTCATTTTTGGAAAGCCCTCGGGTGGCTGAAAGATCGTCAGATGTGATAACATCAAAATCCTTGCTGAGCAGGTGTTTTGCGATAAACATCTCAGTTTCCTTGATTAAAGCGGAACTAATTGCCTCGCCCGGTTCCTGAACAACATTAATCAGGACTTTTGTTGTTGAGGCATTTACGCCCCCGCAATAAAAGGCCATAATTAAAATAGCCATGGATAAATAAATAATCTTTTTCATATGGCGCCTCCTTATATGCCTTTCGGAAAAATCACCCCGAATAGGTTTTGTAGCATATTGCTTACCTGATAGTATACGTAACCTGCTGGCGTCTAATGTTCTGATGCTGCAGAGAATTGATCCTGCCTAATATAGGCGATACGCTTGCGGCATCTCTTGTATCAAGCGATAAAAAGGGTTCGTTTTCACTGAAGGATGATCCAAATAAATCAAAGGGACTGTTTGAAACCAGGGCAACAACAGTGTCTGTCCCGGAAGGGCCGGTAACATTAAGATCAAAATCCATACGTTCATTTGGAACCGAGTATTTTCTTCCGGGCTGTACGAACTGGCTTGAGCTGTAATAATTGGGAAAAACCTGGATCAGTTCTTCTTTCGTGGTATAGGTAACTATTAGCACATAGCAGGGTTCTCTGGTCTCAAAGTGAAAACTCATGGGCTGCCCGATATTATAGTCTGCTCTATCCGTCCAGAGAGTAAGATTATCAGCACTCCTACCGCTGCCGATAGTCAGTATCCTGTCCAGAAATGAAATAGCAGTCTCAGGTTTTCCTTCAACTAAAACCGCCTCAGATACTTCCTTCTCTGAATCAACTGCTGAAGGAGAAATTGACTGGACTGTCTTTTCTTCAGGCTGGATCGAGACACTTGTGGATATTCCTTCAACTTCAATAGAGTCTTTTTTCTTTGAAGGTTCGCCCGGCATCAGAAGAAGCACCAGAAAAAATACAAACAGCACACCGGCGGTTATCGAAATGCCCATCCGGTGTCTTTTGGCAAAGTCCACTATTTGTTTTGGTTGCAGTCCAGCAGATGCAGCCTTTTTTTCCACATCTGAACGCTTCTCCGGAAGTTTTTTGGCCTGCACCTGCCCAATTTCTTGATCAACGATGGTGCCTTCCTCGAAAATCGTTTCACTTTCAATTACAGTGGCCTCAGAAGCATCTTCATAAGCGGGCACCTTGCCGCTCTGAAAATCCCGCAGTGCATTTATGACCTGCTTCCCGTCAGCATACCGCTTTTCAGGCAGTTTTTCCAGAAGACACATAATTATGTTGCCCAGTTCGCTGGGGATTCCTGAAATATTGCTTTCAGGTCTGGACGGAATCTCGTGGGCCTGGGCATAATAAAGAGCGCTGGTATCTTTACCCTCAAAAGGATGCTTTCCCGTAACCATCTCATAAAACACCAGGCCGAGGCTGTAAAGATCACTGCGGGCATCCACAGGTTCACCCCTGATCTGTTCCGGGCTCATGTACTTTGGGGAACCCAGTACGGTACTGGGTGCGGTAAGATCTGTGTCTCCAAGATCCTTGGAAATTCCGAAATCAGTAATAACCGCCCTTTCCTGGCTGTCAAACATGATGTTGGATGGCTTTATATCCCTGTGGACTACATTCCGCTGATGAGCATGATAAAGTGCCCCGGCAATTTCAATCATAAGCCTGACAGCGTCCTGAATATCAAAAGGACCTTTTCTTTTTATCCTGGACTGAAAAGTCTCTCCCTCAATAAAGGGCATGATAATATAATCGAATTCTTCATTACTGCCGAAATCATATATGTCAATGATCCCTGGGTGGTCAAGACCAGCGGCCAGCTTGGCTTCTCTGTAAAATCTGGCCTTGAATTGCTCTTTTTTGACAAGCTCCTGGTGAACAATCTTAATAGCCACCTTTTTCCCAAGAGCCTTATGAATCCCCAGAAATATTTTGCCCATACCACCAGACTGGATTAAATCTCTTATTTCGTACTTATCCCCCAGAGCGCTCTGGATCATGGTCTTACTTTCATCCATAATTAACCCTGATTACACCATGTCTGATTGTTTTTTGAAAAAGCTGCTGTTTCTTTTCTAATAATAAGATAATATATCATCTGAGCCTTTCCATTGCCTTTTTATAATATTCATTGTCTTCCAAGGGCATAACTTTTATTACCTCACGCCATTTATCAACAGCCCTGGCCCTTTGTCCCAGCCCTTCATAGACAAGCCCCTCCTGATACAATCTCCTGGCCTTTGACTCCACCTTTAAAAAGACCTCTGACAGGTATTTGCGTGTCTCCCTGTAATCAGGTGATACCAGAGAAACCTTCTGCAGATGCCCCATGGCCTTTGTCAAATCATTATCTTTATAGGCATTCATGGCCTTTTCATATTCTTTCTGGATATCCTGCTCCAGAAGCTTCCTCAGTTGAGGAATGGCATGCCTTGTGTGGGCAGTTTCAGGAGATTCAATATCTATTGCCAGCACCTTTTCCCACTCCGCAAGAGCAGAAAGATAATTTCCCTGATCATAATACCTTTGCCCCTGATCAAAATGCTGCTTTACCTGGGCAATTCTTTCCAACCGTTGCTGTTCTCCCTTTTTAACGGATAAATTCTGGGCCTTTATAGCATTTTCAATATCGGCCTGAAGCTTTAAAACGTCAGGATTTCCAGGCTCAAGAAAAACAGCTTCAGCAATTATCTCCCTGGCAGAGACAAGATCCTCTCTTGCAATGGCCTGCCTGGCCTGAGAAGATATTGCCCTGACTCGTTCCATGCGCTTTTGCTCCTCTTCAAGGGCTATGCGGCGCATCTCTTCAGCCTCTGCCATTTTCTGTCTGGTCATGCCGAGAAATTCAAGTGCAGGCTGGTTTCCGGGATCAATTTCCAGAACAGCCTGAAAACGAACCAGTGCTTCACTGAAATTGCCAGCCTCAAGCTGGTCTTTGCCGCTCTGAAGGTAAACATCAATCCTGTGAAGGGTCTGCAGGTCATTTATAACCTTCGCCTTTTCCTGTTCGACAGTAACAATAGTTTCTCCGGTATCAGGTACTTCCTTTTTTGACGGCGCAAAGATTAAAATAAGCAAAAACAATATCAGTACTCCTGCGACCGAACCAGCCAGGATTCTGTTTTTCAAAACCCTGGTCAGGATATTTTGCAGAGGACCTTCAGGGCTTTCGCTCGCACCAGGGGGCTGGCTTACTACCGTCCGATCCGGTTCATCCTGATCTTCAAAAATAACAGTCCGGTCGTCTTCCTTCACAACTGTCTGATCCTCAGACCATTCAGGTTGAATCATCACTTCAATCCGATAATCCCCAATCTGGATATTATCGTTGTCCTTAATGAGTTCGGATTTTACTATGCTTCCGTTGACTCGTATCCCGTTCTGGCTGTTTAAATCCTCGACATGCCATTGGCCGTCCTGACAAAAAATCCGGCAATGCTCCCTCGAAACCCTTCTGCTTCTCAGCACCAGATCACTATTTTCATTACGACCGACCTTTATTTCCTTTTCGGCCGGGAATTCCATTTCAAAAGAAGTCTGTGCATTTTCGTGAATCCTCAGTTTAAGCACTTTTCTATCTCCCTTGAATTTCGTTCATATATCTCATTGAATTAATATACTGATCGCTGTTCTTATCCCTTGAAAGCTCAACAACCATCCTGAATTCATCAAGGGCCTGTTTATAGCGCATGTATTTATAATGGAGCATGGCGTTCTGGTAATGAGTTTTGGCTTTTTCTTCAAGTTCCTTTTCCGCTTTCAGAAACCATATTCGTGCCTCGGAATGATCCGGATTTATGCTCAGAGCACGTTTCCATTCACCGACAGCTCTCAGGCTGTTGCCTGTATCGTAAAAAAACATACCCTGTCTAAAATGTTCTTCTGACTTCTCCCTGTCCTCAACTGAAACTTTTACTCCTGAAGTGCCAGGCAGCGATGATGCCGCATCAGGAAAATCCATTTTCTGAACCTGATCAGGCTCCGACGCGGAAGGGCGGGGGCCTGAAACCGGCCTGACAGGCTTGTCCTCCTTCCCCGTGAGCAAGACTATCAGAAAGAAAAGACACACTATAAGAAGTCCGGCCAATAAAACTGTTTTTTTGTTGAATTTGAAGGGAGGTGAATCCTTTAAACCCTTTAAAGCTTCTCCCATCTCCAGGCTGAATACGGTTATTCCAACCTGAAACTGGCCTTTTGCCTTGACGGTAGCTCTTGAAACCGCCTTTCCATTAATCTGAACCGGATTC
>JAFGMQ010000034.1 GCA_016927455.1 Deltaproteobacteria bacterium | reverse complement strand
TTAATTTATCACGTATATTTTGGTGAAAATGTCTATCTATTATGTTTCGATATGAAACAGATGTTCCAGAATGAAACACCAGGGTCAGGAACAAAGGGTGGGGTTATTCAATGGGCCTTTTTAACTGGAAGGTATTCCATATATCTTCATTTTTCTCCAGAGAGTTGTCCTGCCTATGCCAAGGCTTTGGGCGGCCAGGCTCTGGTTCCACTGATTGTCTTCAAGTGCGCGAAGGATATGATCTCTTTCCTTCTCAGCGAGGCTGGTAGAGGGTGAAAAATCCCTCGATGAATCATCAGGCAGATATCTCAGGAGGTCTCTGGCCCCTGCAACAGGATGTTCCACAAGCAGAGCAAGCCGCTCCAGAAAGTTCTGCAGCTCACGTATATTCCCGCGCCAGATATGGTTAGTAAGAACATTAAGCGCTTCCGGTTCAAGAATTAACGGCTTTTTACCCTGTCTTTCTCCCAGTATCTTTATGAAATGCCTTGCCAGAAAGGGTATATCGTCTCTTCTGTCTCTCAACGAAGGGACATTAACAGGCACGACACACAGCCGGAAAAACAGGTCTTCCCTGAAACTGCCCTTGAGTGTTTCTTTTGACAGATCCCTGTTGGTTGATGAGATTATACGAACATCAACGGGAATGGAGTCCGTGCTGCCAACAGGCCTTATAACGCGTTCCTGAAGGACCCTCAACAGTTTTATCTGCATGGACAGAGGCATCTCGCTTACCTCGTCAAGGAACAAGGTGCCTTTATCAGCTGCAAGAAAAAGACCCCGCTTGTCTTTTTCAGCGCCTGTAAAGCTTCCTCTGACATGGCCGAAGAGTTCAGTCTCAAGCAGAGTTTCTGTAAATGCAGCACAGTTCACAGCCACAAAGGATTGATGCCGTCTGTTGCTGAATCTGTAGATAGCCTTCGCAATCAGCTCTTTGCCGGTTCCTGATTCACCCTGTATCAGTACTGAGCTGTCCGAAGGCGCCACTTTTTCTATAAGCCTTAGCACATTAATGATTGCCCGGCTTTGTCCTATGATATCATCGAAACCCTCCGGCCTTGACGGTTCAGGGCTTATATCTGTTTTTTTTATGCTCAGTGCCGACGAAACCTTTTCTATGAATTCACTGTTTGTAAAGCCTTTGGTTATATAGTCATATGCCCCCAGCTTTATAGCTTCCACTGCGTTTTCTATTGTCGCATATCCTGTCATTATGATTACAGGCACGGCCGGATCCTTCTCAAGGGCGGCCTGCAGCACCTGCATGCCTTCAAGAGGTCCGCCCATGCGAAGATCTGTAATAACCAGATCAAAGGACTGCCTGCTCAAAAACCCCTCTGCATCGGACAAATTCCTTCCGCATTCAACACGGTAACCATGCCGCTTTAAAAGGATTGACAGGCTGGTAAGAACGGATTCCTGGTCGTCGATGAGTAGGATTTGTGCCATATCTTTCTTTTATTATCATGAAATCAGGGGAAGTCTTATTGTGAATCTGGAGCCTTTCCCCAGAAGGCTCTCCACATAAATATCCCCCTCATGGGCATCTATAACCTGTTGAACAAGGGCCAGCCCCAGGCCCAGGCCTTCACGCTTGGTAGTAAAAAAGGGCTTGAATATGTCCTGGCTGAGCGTTTCGTCAAAGCCCTCCCCTGTGTCTTCCACGACAATAAAAAGGTTTTTCAGGGGGTCTTTGCCTCGTGTAATTTCACATCGTGTGCTGATATGCAGGGTTCCTTTTGCCTTTATTGCATCCCTGGCATTTTGAATGAGATTCCATAAGACCTGGGTAATCTTGTGGCCGTCCAGATATGCTTCAGGCATATCGGGTGCGAGGTCGGTCTCGATATTCAGTGAAATATAATCCGCTCTTCTTCGCAGGTCCTGCAGTATATCATCCACTATATCGTTAATCTGCACCTTTTTCTTTTTCAGCTGCGGAGGCTGAGCATATAAAAGAAATTCTCTTATAATCTTTTCCAGGTGTCCTGCCTCTTTATTAACGACTTTTGCGAGTGTTCGCTCCTCTTCAGTATGATTGGGGCTTTCCAGCAGCATCTCGCTTGCAGATCGAATTGATATCAGGGGGTTTCTCATCTCATGTGCAATTCCGGCCGCCATCTCGCCCACTGTGGCCAGTTTTTTTGACTGGGTAAGTTTATGCTTGAGAACCGCTTCCCTGGTCAGGTCTTTAATGTAGCAGAGCACATGGGGCCTTTCTTCCTGATGCCTGGAAAGGGGCAGAGTATATACATCTGCGGAAAATGTCCTGTTCGGGAAAGGGGTCAACTGTTTGGGCTTATGTGTGGGTCCGCCCCGGTTCCATGTTTCTTCTATGGGGCATTCCTGGCATGGTGTTGCCTTGTCCATGAAAACGACGTGGCATGGACGTCCTATTGCCATATTTTCGTCCTTTTTCAGGAGATCTCCGAGAGCGGGGTTTATGGTTTCAATTCGATAATTTGAATCCACTATGCAGACGCCGTCATTCATTGACTGGAACATCTCCATCAAACGGCTTCGTGACTGCTCTTCCATGCGAATTGTGTAAATTCTGCGCACCAGAAACATTACTGTCAAACCACCGCCTGTCAGGGCTATTACTACAAAAAGCAGCAGAATACGTTCCTTGCCGAAAGTATTCTGCATGAATTCCCTGATCTCCTCAACAGGGGCGCAGACTGCTACTGTGCATATCTTGTCGCCAAGGCTGAAGGGGCTGAAGGCCACGTATTTGTTGACTTCGTTGTAGGTATATTGTCCTATGCCTGTTTCACCTTTGGTCATCCTTAATACCATGTTATCGATATTATTTTTTTCATCCTCCCCAACCAGCGTAGAGATATTTTTCCCGATCAGCTCAGGGGAAGTGGGGTGAATTATGAATGTGCCTTCGCTGTCAACCACCCACCCATATCCTGTCTTTGCAAGGGTTATTGGATCAATGAACCGCTTGCGGATCTCATCCACGCTTACTGTAGCTGCTACAAGACCACTGAAAAGCTGTATGCCGCTGCCGGGAGGTTTTTCGGTCAGAATCGGACATGACAGGACGAGCGTCCAGTATTTCTCTCTTACCTGTATGAATTTGCTTACATACGGTCTTAAAGTCTTTTCTGTTTCCTTATAATAAGTCCTGTAGGCAAAATTTTCTCCCTCTGCTGAACTGTGGGGAAATATATCGGTCATGGTTCCGGATGCATCAAGTCGAAAGAAATGTACTACATCTCCCTGATTCTTTGTAAAAAATTGTGCAAGAATTTCCCGGACTTCAAGTTTATGGCCTTCGCGCACAATTGGATAACTGCTCATCAGTTCCAGGTCTCTGATAATATCCTCAAAAAATTTCTCTATACCTGCAGCAGTCTGGCGGGCGACGTTGATATGCTGTTTGTAAAACTGATCAAGGACATTTCCCATCATACTCTGCCTGTATTCATGGGCGAGAATCAGTGTCTGCAATACAAGAAAAAGGGTCAGCAGGGCCAGGAAGGTTATGACCAGATGAAGTTTTCGAATATAGGTATGAAATCCCTTGAACTTCACGACTATCCTTTAATTGTGACAAGTGAAACCTGTTATGTAATTATATATTATAAAATGAAAAGGACCTTGATTGAAAGGATAAAGATAAAGATTATCCTGTGTCAAGGGAAAAGGAAACAGGATTTCTGATTCGATGGTGCCTTTATGATGAAATAATCAGTAATTATGCCGTTTTCTTGACTATACTATTTTGATTGCCTATTATTCTTTCTAAAAAAAGGACTTTCATTGTAAACACCATGAGCAGATATCCCTTACCGCGCATTCTTGAATTCATGCGAACAGTTGAGCCATTTGACAACATGAATGAGGACGAATTACATCAAATGGTTTCACAGATGGAAATTGCATACTATCCGAGAGGGCAGATTATTATGAGGCACGGGGACGAGCCGTCCTTTCTGCACATTATCTGTGTCGGATCAGCGAGGATATCAATCCCGGATGAGTCAGAAGAAGACATCCTCGTAGATGTTCTTGGAGAGGGCGAGACATTCGGGGCAACGAATGTCCTTGATTCCAAAAAATCGGTCTTCGACATTGCTGCTGACGAGGACATGATTGTCTATCTTCTGCCTGCAGCGGTATTTAAAGACATTGTCGCGGGAAATCCTGAGTTCAATGAATACTTCAGCTATTCCCTTGCAAAAAGCATCAGGGCTGCACATAAATATGCTGAAAGAGCAGTTCCCCGCCTGCCTGACATAAACACCCTTAATCTGGACATGTTCCTGATCGGGAAGCGGGTATCAGACCTAATGTTTACAGATGTTCTGACATGCACCCCGGAAGATACCATCCGCAGCATTGCCCGGAAAATGACCGACAGGCAGGTAAGCTCAATTGTAGTTACGGGAAGCTCGAGCCAGCCTTTAGGAATAGTTACGGACAGTGATCTCCGTTCAAAGATAATCGCGGAAGGCCTGAGCATGGATACCAGCGTTGACAGGATAATGAGCTATCCCCTGTATACAATTCATCCTGATGCCTATGCATTTGACGCACTTCTGGATATGAGCAGGTATAATATCAGTCACCTGCTGGTGGCAGAAAAGCAGAGGCTTGCCGGCATTATCAGTGATCATGATTTTCAGATGGAGACGGGCAGTTCACCGGTCGGGGTCATAGGAGATATTGAAAAGTCTCAGGCTGTCAATGAAATTATTGGAATGCACAGCAAGATAAACCGCGTGCTTGAAATGCTCGTACGTCAGGGAGGCTCGGTAAACAGGATGGTTGCCCTGATTACTGAGCTGAACGACCGGGTCACCAGGAGGATTATCACACTTACGCAACAGGAAATGGAGGCTGAAGGACTTGGATCCCCCCCGGCGCCATATACCTGGATGGCGCTCGGAAGTGAAGGAAGGCGGGAACAGACTCTGCTCACTGATCAGGACAATGCCCTTCTCTTTCTGAGAAGACCGGAAGATGACCAGGAAAAAGTGAAACAATGGTTCCTTTTATTTTCTGAAAGGGTTGTTAAAAGTCTTGTGAAATATGGTTTTCCCAGATGCCCTGGCGGCATAATGGCATCGAACCCCCGCTGGTGTCAGTCGGAAGATGACTGGGAAAAGACCTTTATGGGATGGATAAATGATCCAGATCCTTTCACCTTGAGAATGGCCACAATTTTCTTTGATTTCCGTCCCATCTATGCCGAGACTGATTTTCTTGAAAATTTTCGGGGCAGCCTGAATGAGGCCACAAAGGCAAACAGCCATTTTCTCAGATCACTCGCAAAGATAGGCCTTGCAAATCGGCCCCCCCTGGGTTTTTTAAGGCAGTTTGTAGTAGAAAAATCCGGGGAACATAAGAACAAGCTGAACCTCAAAATTCGCGGCCTTGCCCCTGTAGTGGATACAGCCAGAGTCATGGCGCTGGATGTCGGCATTTCTGCCACCAATACCCATGAACGGCTGGAAAATCTGAGAGATATGGATCTTCTTGAAGCAAATCTCTATAAAGACGTTCGAGAGGCCTATGATTTCATCAATCTTCTCAGGATAAGCCATCATCTTAAAGCACGCTCAAAAGGAGAACTGCCCGATAACTTTCTTGATCCTGAAAAACTGAATAACCTTCAGCGAAGGATGCTGAAAGAAAGCTTTTCGGTAATCAACAGGCTCATGCAGGAACTGATCGAGTGGAGATATCAGGTTCACAGCCTTGGGGAGGCATGAGAGGTGAAACTGTTTCTCGCCCGCATAAGGAACAGATGGCTGCAGGCACGAATGAAAGGCCGGAGCATTGCTGATCTGGCACGTGATAATCTCAGCGCGCTTGACTATATAGATGTCAATAAAGATGCACGCTCATTCGGATATGTTGTAGTTGACCTTGAAACAACAGGCCTTAATCTAAAATACGACCAGGTCTTGAGCATCGGCGCATTCAGGGTGGTCAATGCAAGGATAAAACTGGGAGACATGTTCAACAGGCTTGTAAATCCGGGCAGGTACCTTCATCCTGAATCCATAAAGGTCCACGAGATTGTGCCGGATATGCTTTCCGAAGCAAGCCCCTTGTCAGCGGTGCTGGACGATTTTCTTGATTTCCTTGGTACGGATATCCTTGTTGCTCATTATGCAGCCTTTGATCTGCACTTTCTCAATACAAGCATGCGAAAAAAATACGGATTCCCATTACAAAACCTGGTGCTTGACACCATACCCCTTTGCAGGAACATAGCCTTCCCGCCTCACCATTATCCTTATGGAATTGATTTGAACAGCCTTCCGTCAAGCCTTGATGAAATCGCCAAGCACTTCGGAATAGATATATTTCAACGGCATACCGCCATAGGGGATGCCCTGGCTACTGCTATGATATTACAGAGGGTTATCGCAAGATCCGAGAAAATCGGACAGGGCCTGCTAAAGGACCTGATAAAGGCGGGAGCGCTGTTTCTCAGTTAAATACCTGACTGATGCAGTTTGCATGATTTTCCGAGGCGCACTCTGCACAAACAAACCATAGTATTATAATTCAACCAGTTCGATATCGCCCCACGTCGCCATCTTGTCACCCGCAATGATAATACCGCCTGTTATCCCTTCCAGTTGACTTGCCCAGACTGCGGCTTCCTGCAGGTCCCTCTTTCTCCGGACCCTGTTGCCAAGGGCAGTTGCGGCGGCATCGGCAAGAAGGGCTGAATGAGAAGTCAGGCATGCAGCATCCGTAACTCCGAGACTCAGAGAGTGGCCTACAGTGCCTGAAGAGGAACAAACGCCTGTCGGCATTTTTTCTTCAGGGATATGAATGCCGAACTTTTCACTCAAAGGAGAATCTCCTGCAAAAACTGATACCGTTGCAGGCCTGTTCAATTTCATGAACACATCTCCCCCGTTTTCTACTATCACCTGGCCAGTCAGTTTCAGCAGTCCAAAGGCAACATGCTGGGCAATGGCTCCGGCAACACAGGCCATGGGACCGATATTGAGGTCTTTTGTGGCGGCAATCATTTCTTTTATTAAAGGAGCTGCCAGGGGATCATTCGCATAAGGGGACAGGGTAGTTGCAAATTCCGGATGGGAGGCTATATATGTCTCGATCTGGTATCTGTAATCAAAAACCATGTCCCTGGTTTCCTTTTTCAGATCTCTTTCAGCGCTTACCCACAGATCGGTTTCCTTCACAGTAACGCTGAAAGATATCAGACCTCTTGCAGCAACCCTCTGCCTGTAGGTTCTATCTTCATAGGCATTCGGCCTTTTGTTCATTATCCTGTGCCCCTTCGCATCTGCCTTTATTGTGAAAACCCTTCAACGGAATGCTGTCACCGGCTGTTAAACTGCGTAAACATCAAACCGCGGTTCAGCTGCGCCTTGTTTACCCTGTTGTGAGATTCTTCGCTGCCTTTTTCAATATGCTGAAAGGCACGGGTCAATCCTGGCTGTCAGCCGTCCGCTGCTCGTTTGACATGCCCGGTTTGTACTTCTCCCGGAACCTCAGAAGTGTTTCAAGGAGGTGCGGCGTTAATCGTTTTCCCACCTCCCGTTCAATCTCTTCTCCCACACCGCCATAAAAGGCCTCCGCTATCCCTCCTGTAATACATGCCAGGGTATCGCTGTCTCCTCCCAGTGAAATGGCATTGCGGATGGCATCTTCGTACGTCCTGGAATCCAGAAATGAAATTATTGCCTCGGGTACTGTTCCCTGACAGGAAATATCAAACGAATAGCAGGAGCGAATGTCGTTGACAGTACGGTTGAGGTTATAGCCAAAAAGTCCGGAAATACGCTGCCTGATTCTATCCCTGCCTGATCCTGTTCCGGCCAGAAAGACCGCGAGCGCGGCAGCCTGCGCCCCCTTTATCCCCTCTGGATGGTCATGCGAGACCTCGGCAGACATCTTTGCATGCCTCAACACTTCATCTTCGGACGAAAATGCGAAACCTACCGGGCTGACACGCATTGCAGAACCGTTTCCCCAGCTTCTGTAAGGCTTAGGATCCTCTGACCGGAGCCAGCGCATGAATGAGGCCCCGTATCCGGCCCCCGGATACTGCCTCCCGATTTCCCTGAGCGACAGCTTATATGGCCTGCCCTTGAGAATGGCATCTGCAACGGCAATGGTCAGGACGGTGTCATCTGTGAAACGACAGCGGTCGTCAAATAGCGGAAAGTCTTTTGTCTTGATCGGCCAATGCTCATAGATTGATCCGATTATATCACCTGCTATGGCTCCGATCATGGTTATTATTCCTCAAGCAGAACTTTAATATGCAGAAACCTGTTAACCAAAAATGTATTTTTCAGCTCCCAGGGCAGTCTAATGACCAGGGATTTTTCAATTATCCCCAGACGTTATTATTGCCCCTGCAATAAAAAAAACAGTTCAGCGGTCAGCGGAGGTTTGCACCCCAATTTCCTAAAAAAGCGGGATTGTTTGTATCTCTTCAATACAATATTCTATCATCGCATCATTAATGCCCAGATAAGTTACAAGCCTGATTGCCTTGAAATGCTGCCAGTCATGGAGAATTCCTCTGGCAGTCAATTTGTTTGAATATGTTTCCAGGTCACCCTTCTTCGGCCTGAAGAAGACCATGTTTGTATCTACTCGGCCGACAATTTCCAGATCGGGGTGTCTATTTACCGCTTCAGCAAGCATTTGAGCGCGGCGGTGATCTTCGGCCAGACGGTCTATGTTATGGTCCAGGGCGTAAACAGCAGCAGCGGCCAGCATTCCCGGCTGCCGCCATCCGCCCCCAATCCCTTTTCTTAAATAACGTGCCCTCTCAATGGTATCTTCGTTTCCAGCAAGTATAGAGCCGATTGGCGTTCCCAGGCCCTTAGAAAGACAGAACATCATGGAGTCGCAAAGACAGGCATATTCTGTTATTGGTGTGCCTGATGCGACAACGGCATTCCATATCCTGGCTCCGTCGATATGAATTTTCAACCCCCGATCTCTGGCCTTTTGACAAACATCTCTGAGTTTTTCAAAATCCGGAATCATGCCGCCGTTATAGTTGTGAGTGACTTCGAGGCAGAGCATCCGGGATATAGGGTGATGAACATCAGGAAATCTTATTGCATACTCAAGCATCTGTTCATCAGGAAGAGCTTCAATAAAAGGCTCAGGCCTGAGTTGAACTCCGCTGATAACGGCAGGAGCGCCCTGTTCGAATTGAAAGATATGGGATTTCACATCAAGTATAACTTCATCATGGGGATGTGTTAATGATGCTATTGCAAGCTGGTTGGCCATGGTTCCCGATACTACGAAGAGTGCCATATCCTTGCCTGTAATTTCGGCAACCTTTTTTTGAAGAAGCTCCGTTGTCGGATCATCACGAAAGACGTCATCCCCCATAGAGGCAGACATCATCGCCTCTTTCATTTCCGGTGTCGCTTTTGTTAAAACATCACTGCGAAGGTCTACCAGCATAAGAATTCTCCATAAAAAACAAAGTCTATTATATTTTGCAGCCCCTATTTTTGGCTTTTTTACTGGCCCGTCAATAACAGCTGGTTTAATGGTATTTAAATATCCATTTTATGTCAACGGACTCCGGCATCCTATTGACACTGATCCTGATGGTTGGCACATACAGTGCGGCATAACGGATCAGATTAGGCTTGCCATGATCCTGATCATAAAGGAGTCAAGGGTTTGAAAAGAGTTGAAGGCGGACGCTATTAGTATATGCATGGAACCGGGCAAAAAGAATCGCTATTTTTTCAGGAAGAGGTATTTCTTTCTCAATGCACACCCTTGAATAGGCAATTCCTCTATTTATCATCTTTCTAAGATTTGTCTTTTTTCATCTTCGAGATACCGGGAATCAGGGTTTGACTGCTAATGACTCCCGGGATTTGCCTCACCCGATTATGGACAAACTCCCCGATTATCTCTGCATCTGAAGATACTAAATCACGCGTCAAAACGATCTTGACAAGCATATCAATATCGCCATGAACTGTATGTACCTCCCTGACCTCCTCCATGGCGAAAAGCTTATCGACAATCCTATACTCCCTTTTTGCCGTGACATTCATCAGGATAAATGCGGTTATTTCCCGACGCATCTCAGGATATTCCAATTCCTTTTTGCCGGACATTTTTTCTCGAAAATCCTCCATGCTTTTTGAAATGAGTTGATCAATCCCATTGCCGTAATTTCTCGCCGCTGCCCTTTCCCACTGATGAAAGGTGACATATGCATAAAGGTCTGCATTCGTGCGGTCAGGGAATGCCTCAATAAGACGGGCCTTTTTAATAACTTCGATTAAAGGAAGATAAATAGTCTCATACCAGTCCGCCGCAGCTCTTTCAAATGAAACACCCTCCCCTGTTGATTGCCCAAGGAAATCCTGGTGTTTGAGAATCTGCATGATCAGATGAGCATATTGTCCTACCTCTGTCAGGTCTATTGAATAAGAAAGTCCGGTTTTATCCCTGAATTCGGATTTCTCGCAATACAGCATATTATCCAGGGTCTTTTTCGACGGGATAAATTCGACGATTTTGGCGTCAATGTTACAGAATCCAAACTCTTTTGCCACTGCAACACGATGGTTGCCGTCCAGGACATAATAATCATCCTTGATCTTGTACAGCTTAACGGGAGGCATGGGCTTGCCCGCTTTGACAGCATTTCTGATACTCTGAAGCTTTTCCGAAGGTATGTGGCGCTTGAGCCGGAATTCGCTGTCAAAATCATTGTAGCGGCCGACACTTCCCACGATCTGATCAACAGGGACTGAACAGATACCCCGATCTACAGTATCAAATGCATCTTCATTTTTCTGACTTTCATCGAAAGACTTTACTTTTTCACTGCTGTAGCAATGCCTTAAAGAGATTAAAACTTTATCTATCAATCTGCTCATTCTCAAACTCAAAGATGAAATGTCCGTAAACGTTAATTACTTTTGTTCCTTTTACAATGGTTATACGCTCCGATGGGTCAGTGAAGTTAGAATGAATGTGTCCATGTATAAAATAGCGTGGGGAATAATGATCAATGAGCCGTTGATAAGCCCTGAATCCTTTATGGCATTGATCTTCTTCATCATGAATATGCCTTGGAGGCGCGTGAGAAATAATAATATCAACACCTTTTTTCCACCAGATTTCTTTACGAAGGCGTCTGATTATTTTTCGCATCTGGGATTCAGTATACTGATGTGTGCCTCCATTATACCAGCGCGATCCCTCCAGCCCCAGGATATTGATGCCACGGAATTGAATCAGTCTGCCATGTATATCTGTACATCCATACGCCGGCTTTGAATCAAATCGTATATCATGATTCCCGAGCACATAATAGAGAGGAACACCGAACCTGTCCGCAAGAAATGAGAGGTATTCCGGGGGAAGATCACCGCAGGAAAGGATCAGGTCTATCCCCGGGAAGTTTTCCTTGTCAAAACTATTATAGAGTTCACTTTCAACCCGATCTGAAACAGCAAGAATTTTCATTCGAATATCCTCCCATACTGTTGCAGGTTCTCGATCAGGGGGCCATATCCTGAAGGCATATAATCCGTCCGGTCAGGATACATGAATAGTTTATTATACTCTAACTAAAGTTTAGAGTTTTAGAAATAAAAAGTTCTTTGAAAAAAAGCAATAAAGCAGAAAAATGTAAAGAAAAAGCTTGACATTCCAGCGGCTTTGCGAGCCGCGCGAATAGTAATGTATCTTTTCATTTTGTATTCCTCTATCTTCAAGTTCCACGCCGGTGTAATGAGATGGCACATAAATCACATCCATTTGATTATAATACCAGATTGAATATTTCCACATCAAATCTTCCATGGCGTAATCATCAGTAAGCTGTTTCGTTTACTGTGGAAGAGCGGCATGGTATGTTGCGAATATCGGAAGTTTCAATATCCTGGCTATTGCAAGGGCGGCAAGTCCAACAGGGCCTGATGTGGCAGAACGTATATGAGTAAAACCAGCCTCATAGCAGTAGTGCAGCATTTTCAGGAAGGGGGGATAAGAGATTTTAACCCAACTTTAACGTCATGCTGGACACAACCACAGTGATATCGGGTGGTTAGCTCCAGGATGTCCGGTTTATGGTCACTACATCTTTACATCTCAATCTTTGCAGGTTTCAAGGGAACACTGGTAATGCCCAGCGCATTATACACCTCCACCTG
>JAFGMQ010000211.1 GCA_016927455.1 Deltaproteobacteria bacterium | reverse complement strand
CGAATTTGGCTGGAGTACCGAGCTTTCTTCAATATGGCATCCAGCATTGTTTTCTGCGTTATTCACTATTCAAGATGTGACCCCGATTTCCTTCGATTCAAGATGTGACCCCGATTTCCTTCGTAAATGAAAAAGGGGTTTAGCAAAACGCCAAACCCCTTGAAATTGCTTTGGTAGCGGGGAGAGGATTCGAACCTCTGACCTTCGGGTTATGAGCCCGACGAGCTACCTGACTGCTCCACCCCGCGAAATTTATTCAGGATACTATCTTGACTGCTCATTGTCAAACATAAAATAGAAATAGCGTACTGTTTTTGTGAAATCGATGGCAGGGCAGGGGTTTAAACTATTCCTCCAAAGGGAGCCTGATTATAAATGTCGTGCCCTGTCCAGGTTTGCTTACGGCCTGTATTTCGCCGTGATGAACCTCAATTATCCTGTAGGAAATGGCCAGTCCGAGTCCTGATCCGCTTTTCCTTGTTGTATAGAAAGGCTCAAAAATGCGAAGCAGGTCCACTTCGCTTATTCCGATTCCTTCATCGCTTATCCGGACTTCCACTTCCTCACCGTTTTTAAGTGTGCTGATTCTTATTCTTCCTCCTTTATCCATAGCCTGAATGCCGTTGGCGATAATATTCATATATACCTGCTTCAGCTTGTCAGGATCACAGATAATCTCGCCAAGGTCAGGTGCCAGATCGAGATCAAACAGGTACTTTTCAGAAGGATAGATCTCACGCATTATTTTTATGACATCACTTATTACGGCATTGATATCAGAAGGCCTCTTAACGAGTTTATACTGTTTGGTGAAGTCTCCGAGATTTGCAACGAGTCTGTCAAGGCGTCCTATTTCATCAAATATCAAATCAAACTTCTGTATTAACCTGTCATCCGAAAGGCTTTTTCTTATCTGCTGGGAAAATCCCCCGATAATCATAAGGGGGTTCCTTATTTCGTGAGCCACATGGGCTACTGTCTGCCCGACTGCCGCAAGCCGTTCGCTCTGCAGAAGCTTTCTCTCTATCCTCTTCTGGGAAGAAACATCTCTGATTATGGCAGTAAATGTTATTATCCCGTCAATTTCAGTATAGGACAAACCCAGTTCAATAGGGAATTCCTCTCCACCCTTTTTTATTGCAGTTAGTGAAAGGGTTTTCGAAATGATATGGGGCGTTTTTGTCTTCAGAAATCTTTTTACAAACCTTGAGTGGTTCTGATACCTGGAAGGAATTAACAGATTAAGGTCTTTCCCGATTACTTCATTCCGTGAGTATCCGAATATCCGTTCCGCCGCATTATTAAAGAGAATGATTCTGTGATTTTCATCTATGCTTATGATTGCATCTGTAACTGTGTCGAGTATGGTGCTGATTTTTTTTTCAGAAGCCTGGAGTTTCCTGATTTGCTCGTTTCTGGCGTCCAGAATATCCTTTAACTGCCTTATTTCTTCCCTTAAGCGCGCTTCTTCTGATTTTTCCATGATCATACCCCTGAATCCGGACAGTAGAATACATATTCTTTTGAAATAATATCAAACATCTCATCAGTTCCCTTTCTTATGACATGGTAAAGCTCTTTCATTGTCCCCGCATTATTCAATGAGGCCCTGTAAGCCGATTCACTATAGAATATTGAATCAACCGGGAGCAGCACATGGTCGAGATGGCCGAGCCAGGTAACATTGAACTCCCTTTTAACTGCAAGAACCCTTTTGTACATGTCTCTCAGGAGATCTGTTCGAAGGATGGGGTTTACCTGATTTATCATGCAGTCCATGAGTCCTATAAGATAGTAGATTTCCTTCATCTTATCGCGGCTTCCCCTGTATGCATACATGGCCCTGATGGAATAACCCAGGCTGCCTTTGAGGGTGAAGCTTACTGGAAGGTGCAAAGGCGGGGAAGAGGTGTCTCTTCCCAGACGGGCATGTTCAAGCCTGTCAGAATTCGCCCTGGTCATCTGAACGAAATATAAGGATCCCCAGTCTGATTTTCTGAACTCCCAGGGGGTTGATATAATCAGATTGTCAAGAGACCTCTTTATTCTTTCCTCAATATTTATTATTTCGCCCATTCTTATCGCAGGAGGAATTTTTGATAAAAGTATTTTCCGAATACGCCTGATCCTGAATGATTAATCATTCGGGTCTTTGCGAACGAGTCCTCTCCGGTTATTATTACTCCGGCGATTAAAAACATCAATCGTCATGCCGGACTTGATAAGCCTGCCCCGGACCACGATCCGGGGGCATCCAGTCGAAATCATTGTGGATTCCGGCTTTCGCCGGAATGACAACATTGACATATATTATTGCCGGAGTAATATAATGTATCTAAACTTTAAAAAATGCAGGGTTTTTAAACAAGCTGTTTTCACTCTATCAGTCGGAAAAATCCTGTTTTCCCGTGTCATGGCCTGGGATGATATTTTCCGTGAAGCTCTTTTAATCTCTTTTTTGTCACATGGGTATATATCTGGGTAGTGGATATATCGGCATGCCCCAGCATGACCTGAACCGACCTTAAATCAGCGCCAGCCTCCAGGAGGTGGCTGGCAAATGAATGCCTCATGCAGTGTGGTGTTATCTTTTTCCTGATTCCGGCATCTCTTCCGTATTGTTTAATTATCTTCCAGAATCCCTGTCTTGTTAATGCCCCTTTTCTGTAACTTAAAAAAAGATAAGGCGAGTTCACCTCCTTTGCCACCTCAGGGCGGCCCTGTTCCAGGTATTCCCTGACTGCCTCTTTTGCCTTTTCTCCTATGGGTACTATTCTTTCTTTTGAGCCTTTCCCTATAGTCCTTATATAACCTGTCTCAAGGTCAATATTTGATATTTTCAGCCTGACCAGCTCTGAAACCCTGAGTCCGGTGGCATAGATGATTTCCAGCATCGCACGGTCCCTCATGCCTCTTGGGGTTGAGGGATCAGGTGCTGACAGCAGGTGATCCACTTCTGAGAGATTAAGGATTCCGGGGAGCCTCATGGCGAGTTTAGGGGTTTCCAGTATCCTTGCAGGGCTGCTTTTGATCAATCCTTCCGACACAAGAAATCGAAAGAACATCTTGATAGACGAAGTATTTCTGTGGACGCTCCTCGCTGAGATTTCATGTCCAAGCATGGCCAGGTATTCTGAAATATGTTCCCTCTGCACTTCAAGGGGTGAGAGTTTTGCGTTTTCAAGAAAGTTGAAAAACCGGCTCAAGTCTCTGCTGTAAGCCTGGACAGTGTTATCGGCAAGGCCCCTTTCAACCCTCAGATAATAGATAAATTGATCTGCAAGATCGTCCATTTCAAGAAAGAATAAGAATCTCCGGTCAGGAAAAATTGTAAATATGATTGTTAATGGTCAATATCTTCGGCCCGTCATCTTCAACAGTTACCATTTCCTCAAGCCTGACCCCGCCTTTTTCAGGTATATAGATACCCGGCTCAACCGTAACGACCATGCCTTTTTTAAGTATCACGGGATTTAAAGGCCCAAGCCTTGGTCCTTCATGCGTGGCAAGTCCGACTCCGTGACCAAGGGAATGGTTGAAGAAATCCCCAAACCCGGCATCACCAATGATCTGTCTCGCGATCCTGTCCGGATAGCTGCTTTCTACGCCTGGCCTTACAGCCTTTAATGCCTCAATCTGGGCCAGCCGGACTATACTGTAAATTTCCCTGAATTCCGATTCAGGTTCGCCCAGGAATATCGTCCGGGTCATGTCCGAGCAATAGCCATCCAGCCTTGCACCCACGTCTATAATTATGGGCTCTCCGGCCTTCAGCTTTCTCTCTGAAGGCACAGCATGCGGGAGTGCACTGTTAGGGCCGGATGCAACAATGGCAGGAAATGCAAGACTGTCCGCACCGTGCTCACGGGCCAGGCCTTCAATCCGCCTTGCCACCTCCCTTTCAGTAATACCAGGCCTGAGGCCTGCAATGACTTCATCGAGTACAGCAGACATCAAATCCGCTGATGTCTTCATGGCACTGATTTCAGACTCATCCTTGACCTCCCGCATCATCTCCGCTGTTCTCCTGAGGGGCTCAAGCGTTACCGGGGGTGAGAGAGTTCCAAATTTATCAGCCAGCCTTCTGTGAAGGCCCCAGGTCAAATAATCTTCCTCAAAGCCAAGCACCCCTGTCCCAATTCCGGATATCAGACCTGAGAAGCTGTCCGCAAAATCCCCTTTCAGAATTCTGACTTCAAAGTCAACGGCTTCCTTTTCAGCTTCAAGGCCGTATCTTGGATCTGTAACCAGGAGTGAGTGGCTCCGGTCTATAATAAGAGCCCCGGAAGATTCGGTGAACTGGGAATCCGCAGCCCTGAATCCTGAAAGGTACTGCCGGTTTTCAGGCTGAATGATCCATGCCGCAAAATTGTCCCTGAGGGACAGTAAGTCCAGGTTTTTTCTGAAGGTGTCGATGCGTCTGGAGTATATCGTTTTTTCCATGTTCTGCAATTACCCCTTGTTCATTTTGATCTGTTTCCGGTCAGATCCTTCATCATTTCTTCAGATGTTGACACCTTAAACAAAGGGTAAAGTGCATTGCGACGGTAATTGTCGAGTGTGCGCTCATGTGTCTCCCTGTCGGTCGCTGCTGTACAGTCTTCAACCAGGACGGCCTTGAAATCATGGCAGAGGGCATCCATAGCGGTTGTCAAAACGCAGAAGTTTGTTGCAATACCTGCTACAGCGCAGAGCGTGATGCCTCTTTCCTCCAGCCATTTTTCAAGCCCCGTGTCAAAAAATGCGGAAAACCTTGGTTTGGGCAGCCAGTAGTCTTCCTCTTTCCGGGACAGTTCATCAATTACCTCAGCCCCTTCTGTGCCTGCCAATGAATGTGGTTTCATTTTTCCCTTAAAAATAAAATCCTCCTTTTTAAAGGCATCAGTTGAAAAGACAATCGGCCAGCCCTCTTTCCTGAATTCATCAATAAGCCTGTTAATCGGACTTATTATTTCCCTTGCAAAAGGGGTAATTGGAATCTTCTTTTCATCTTTAAAGTTGTCTTTGACCATGTCTATTATTAACAATGCCGGCTTTTCATTATTCATACTATTCATTTTTCATCCTTCTGACTTTATTAATGATTAATTGTGCAGCCTCTTCAATTTCTTTTCTTGTATTGCTTCTTCCCAGTGAAAATCTGAGAGCCCCCATCCCGATTTCGGGCGGGACAGCCATAGCCGCAAGCACGTGAGAGAGTCGTATCGATCTGTCATGGCAGGCGGCTCCCGTGGAGGCCATAATGAAATCAAGCCCTTCAAGAATTCTGCCTCCTTCAAGACCGGGGACGCTGACATTCAGGGTGTTAGGCAGGCGTTCATCTGGATGGCCGTTTAATACGAGTCCATCTATGCCTTCAAAGAGCAGTGCCTGAAAGTGATCCCTTAACGCCTTTATTTTCTCGATATCATCCTCAAGCCTTGCTTTTGCTGTTGTTGAAGCCGCGCCAAGACCTGCTGCCAGCATGGTATTTTCCGTGCCTGCCCGTCTGCCTCCCTCCTGTGCGGCTCCGTGTATAAGAGGTGTGATAACCTGTCCGCTCCTGATAAACAGGGCGCCTATGCCTTTCGGTCCGTAGAATTTATGGCCTGCAATGCTCAGAAAATCAACATCAAGTTCATTTACGTCCACTTTAATCTTTCCGACTGCCTGAGCTGCATCAGTGTGCATGCTGATGCCGTTTTCACGGGCTATTCCTGATATTTCCCTTATGGGCTGAATTGTGCCTGTTTCGTTGTTTGCAAGCATAACGCTTATCAAAACAGTTTCAGGCAGAACAGCCTTTCTCACGTCATCGGGGTCCACTCGCCCGGACCCGTCTACAGGGAGGAACGAAACCTTCACGCCAAGCTCCATAAGGAATAACGCAGGGTTCAATATTGCAGGGTGTTCAATCCGGGATGTGATGATATGATTTTTCTCAGGATTTTTAAAGTCAATAACCCCTTTTATAACCATATTGTTGGACTCGCTTCCTCCTGATGTGAAAAAAACTTCTTCATAATGGGCCCCGATCAGGCCGGCAACCTCTTTCCGGGCATTTTCAATTCCCTGTTTTGCTTTTATACCCAGCGAATACTGGCTGGAAGGGTTTCCGAAGTTTTCTTCCAGATATGGCTTCATGGCCTTTGCAGCCTCAGGGTCTAACCTGGTTGTTGCATTGTGATCCAGGTATACAGTATTTTTATGTTTTTTATTCATTTAATGTCTCTGACCTTAAGAATTAATGTGATGCAGGAATTAAAATAACAAGATTGTCCGCTGCACATGTTTTTTTATTATGGTTTTCGTCTCTGGACTTAAAATCCGGAAAAGAATAAAATGACAGATGATGTTGATGGGCCTGCAAAAAGTCCATTATCCCCGCATGGCGGGGAAGAAATGTCACTTGCCGGTTATAAATTAGCAGGACCTGTTCTCTCACGGTATTTACAGAATTCCGACTGTAATTTCAAGTATGAGAAAACACTCAACTTAAGGGATTAGTAATACATATTTTGCCAATTGACAACAAATTACATTAATGGTAGGAACATCAGTAAATTTTCACGCTTCAACAATACACTATGAAAGATATTAACTTCCGGAATCCGCTTGAACTGACCAAATCTATTTACAACATCTTTTGGAGATAAATTATGAAAGAAAAAAATGACAAGAAATTTATCCTCTGGTTTAAGGAAATTGGGATAGAAGACGTGCCTATTGTAGGAGGAAAAAACGCCTCTTTAGGTGAAATGTATCGCAAGCTCGCACCCAGGGGCATAAACGTACCGAACGGTTTTGCAATTACCGCTTATGCCTATCGTCACTTCCTTGAGTCCTCAAAGATTGAAAATCAGATACAGAAGGTCTTGGAGGACCTGGATACACATAACATAAGCAACCTGGTAACAAAAGGCAGACAGATCAGGGATATAATCAGACATACTGAAATTCCTGCGGATTTAAATGAAGCCATTTGTTCGGCCTATGATGAGCTTGCTGCAGAGTCCGACCAGCAGGACCTTGATAATCTTGATGTCGCAATCCGCTCATCAGCAACTGCTGAAGACCTTCCCGATGCTTCGTTTGCAGGCCAGCAGGATACCTATCTTAATATCCGCGGTAAATTAAATGTCATTGACGCATGCAGAAACTGTTTTGCGAGCCTTTTTACAAACCGTGCGATTTCCTATCGTCATGACAAGGGGTTCGGCCAGTTTGATGTTTCTCTGTCAATAGCTGTACAGAAAATGGTAAGAAGCGACTCGGCATGTTCAGGTGTTATCTTTTCCATCGACACTGAGACTGGATTCAGGGATGCGGTTTTTATCACAGGGGCCTACGGGCTGGGGGAAAATGTAGTCCAGGGCGTTGTAAATCCCGATGAATTCTAT
>JAFGMQ010000033.1 GCA_016927455.1 Deltaproteobacteria bacterium | reverse complement strand
GTGCCATGCATTCCTATCATGCCCAGCCACAGGGGTGTTTTTGTAGGAAAAGCACCAAGCCCCATTAGTGTTGAAGCTACAGGAGCCTCAATCCTTTCAGCAAAATGTTTGAGTTCTTCGGAGGCCTTTGAAAGGATTACTCCTCCTCCAGCCAGAATCAAAGGTTTACTGGCCTTCTTAATAAGATTTACCACCTTGTGTAACTGTTTAATATTGGGTTTGTAAGTTGGCTGGTAAGACCTGATCATGATATCCCCAAAATGTTTATCATCAGTCTTCATACTCATAAGATCTTTAGGAATATCCACGAGAACAGGACCCGGCCTCCCTGATTTTGCAATAAAAAAGGCCTCTTTTATGATTCGCGCAATATCCTCCACGCTTGTTATCAGATAATTATGCTTGGTACATGACCTGGTAATTCCCACAATATCAACTTCCTGAAAGGCATCATTACCGATCAGCCGGGTTGGAACCTGGCCCGTAAGTATCACAACCGGGATCGAGTCCATATAGGCTGAAGCTATTCCTGTTACGGTGTTTGTAGCCCCCGGACCTGAAGTAACCAGACAGACTCCGGTACCTCCTGAAACCCTGGCGTAGGCATCTGCTGCATGCACGGCCCCCTGCTCCTGTCTCACGGTAATGTGACGGATATCAGTCTTCACCAGTTCATCATAAATATCCAGAACTGCACCGCCGGGATAGCCGAAGATTGTATCAACACCTTCCTCCTGCAGCGCCTTTAGTAATATTTTTGCACCTGTCAATTTAATATTAACCACCCCCTTAATAAACTACTCATGCCGATTCAAGAACCAATCTAAAGAGAATCTTTGTTTTTAACATATCTTACCAGGCCTCCGGCCTCTACTATCTTTCTCATGAAATCGGGAATCGGCTTTGCAAAAAAACGCTTCTTCTTACCTTCGCAGGCAATTTCACCAGTAATGAGATCTGCTGATACAAGTTCACCTTCTGAGAACTCATCTGCTGCTTCATTTGATTCCAGGATAGGCAATCCTATGTTAAAGGCATTTCTATAAAAAATTCTGGCAAAACTCCTTGCAATAACTACACTTACCCCTGCCGCCTTGATGGCCAGAGGGGCATGTTCTCTGGATGAACCGCAGCCGAAATTAACGCCGGCCACTATGATATCCCCCGGTTTAACATTACCTGCAAAATCCGGCCTGACATCTGCAAAGCAGTTTTTTGCCAGTTCATCCTTGTCAGACACATTCAGAAATCTTGCAGGAATGATCAGGTCCGTATCGACATGGTCTCCGTATTTCCATACCCTGCCTTCGTATTTCATTCTTATAGTCTCCTGTAATTTGTAATCAATGTTCTCGAAAATTCAGAGCGTATTCATTTCAACTATAATTCCACGGGCGACCCGATCCTTCCGAGTACGGCTGAGGCTGATGCTATGGCCGGACTTGAAAGATAAACTTCGCTTTTTGGATGGCCCATTCGGCCGATAAAATTCCTGTTCGTAGTTGAAATGGCCTTTTCACCTTCCGCCAGGATGCCCATGTGACCTCCGAGGCATGGCCCGCAGGTAGGAGGTCCAATTACTGCCCCTGCCTCCAGCAGGGTTTCAATTATTCCTTCCTGTATGGCCTTTTTATAAATATCAGGTGATCCAGGGATTACAATCAGTCTGACACCTCGTGCAACCTTCCGCCCTTTAAGGATTTCTCCGCTGACCCTCAAATCCTCAATTCTGCCATTAGTACATGATCCGATTACGACCTGATCAAGCCTGAAATGGTCAACTCTTGATACGGGGCAAACATTGTCGGGTGAATGGGGGAGCGCAACCTGGGGCTCAATATCATCCACATTAATTCGCACAACTTTTTCAAAAACCGCATCCGAATCACTGTAAAAATAAGTCCCCTGCCGTTCAGCTCTCTCATTTACATAGGCCCTCGCCATATCATCCGGCTCAAAAATCCCGTTTTTGGCGCCTGCCTCCACTGCCATATTTGCCATGGTAAACCGCTGATCCATTGTGAGTTTCCCTGCAACTTCTCCTGAGAACTCAAGGGTCTTGTAGGCTGCTCCTTCAACCCCTAACAAGCCTATTGTATAGAGTATGAGGTCCTTGCCTCCGACCCACTGACGAAGCCGGCCCTCATATTCAAGCTTTATGGTGGAAGGCACCTTGAGCCATGTGCGACCGGTTGCAAGTATTACACCTACATCTGTGCTTCCAACACCGGCAGAAAATGCCCCAAGGGCACCATAAGTACAGGTATGGCTGTCCGCCCCGATGACAAGATCACCCGGGACAACAAGTCCTTTTTCAGGAAGTATTACATGCTCAATGCCGGAGTCGCCCAGATCAAAGTAGTGTTTAATATCATGTCGACGGGCAAATTCAGTCATGATCCTGGCCTGTTCAGCTGATGCGATATCCTTATTCGGAACAAAATGGTCCAGTATAAGGGCTATTTTCTCCCGGTCAAATACCTTTTCAACCTCAAGCTCTTCAAAAACTCGAATTGCAAGTGGTGCTGTAATGTCGTTGGCCAGGGCCAGGTCAACATTTACCTCAATCAATTCTCCGGGACTCACCGCATCTCTTTCAGCATGGGAGGCCAGGATTTTTTCTGTAATGGTCATAGGGGTAGTCATTGTTTATCCGTCCTTTAATTATAGTCTTCATTACAAGGCGACTAATAAAATCAATCGTCATATCTTGCTTGATAAGCCTGCCCCGGACCTTGATCCGGGGGCATCCAGTCTGATTCATTATGGATTCCAACTGGGGGTTATCCGCCAGTTTTTATGGCGGACTTGCCAG
This sequence comes from Deltaproteobacteria bacterium, assembly GCA_016927455.1. Lineage (GTDB taxonomy): Bacteria > Desulfobacterota > DSM-4660 > Desulfatiglandales > Desulfatiglandaceae > JAFGMQ01. Next base: position 10,191 of record JAFGMQ010000033.1, on the reverse strand, counting down.
ACTGTGTTTCTGGCTGGTTTATAAACCCCTGGCCTGGCCGGAATGACAACATTGATATATATTTTTGCCGATGCAATAATCATTGACAGAGATATTCCTTTTGTCTGATCTCTTGTTTCGAATTATTTGTCATCCCATAGCGCCTTCTTTTAAATCACAGCCTCTTCCGGCAAAACGGAAGGGTTGTTTCTCATATATTCCAGATGATTAAGTCCGTTTATATATGCCTTTGCACTTGCAGTTATAATGTCAGGATCAGCTCCCTTTCCCAGCGCAACCAGACCGTCCTCTTCAAGGCGTACGGTTACCTCTCCCTGGGCATCCATGCCTCCTGTAATGGAATTAACAGAAAAGCGAAGCAACTTGGAGCTGGTTCCCGTCATTCTTGCAATTGCATTGAAGGCTGCATCAATCGGGCCGACACCAAATTCAGCCTTTTGAGTTTCCTTGCCCCTGATTTTCAATTTTACTGTTGCTGTTGGAACTGCACCTGTTCCACTTACAACATTAAGGTAATCCAGCTCATAAATATCAGGAACACGCAGAATCACCTCTGCCAGAAGGGCTTCTATATCCTCGTCAAGGATCTCTTTCCTTTTATCAGCAAGTTCCTTGAACTTTTCAAACAGTCGGTCGAGTTCCTCTCTGGTCAAATCATAACCCATGTCTTCGAGTCTATTTTTAAATGCGTGCCTTCCTGAATGCTTGCCAAGTACAAGGCGGTTACTCATCAGACCTATTGTCTGTGCCTCCATTATCTCATACGTCATCCTGTGTTTCAGGACTCCATCCTGATGTATTCCAGCCTCATGCGCAAAGGCATTGGCTCCCACAACCGCCTTGTTTGGCTGCACTACAATGCCTGTCACCATGCTGACAAGCCGGCTGATAGGATAAATTTCCCTGGTGTTGATGTTGGTTTCCAGCCCTAAAAGAGCCTTCCGGGTATACAGGCCCATGACTACTTCTTCGAGGGATGTATTGCCTGCCCTTTCGCCAATTCCATTTATGGTGACCTCCGCCTGTCTGGCGCCGGCCCTTAATCCTGCCAGAGTATTGGCAGTGGCAAGACCCAAATCGTTATGGCAGTGAACACTCAAAACTGCTCGATGGAGATTTGGGGTATGTTGACGGATATAAGAAATCAGTTCCTCAAATTCATTCGGCATTGCATATCCCACAGTATCCGGCAGATTAACGGTAGTTGCTCCGGCCTCTATGACTGCTTCAAATACCCTGCAAAGGAAATCTCTGTCACTGCGCGACCCATCCTCTGCAGAAAACTCCACATTTTCAGTAAACGTCTTGGAATACCTGACAGCATCAACAGCAGTCTGGACGACTTGGTCCCGTGTCATCTTAAGTTTATGCTCAAGGTGGATGTCCGATGTGGCTATGAATGTATGAATTCTCGGGTGGGCTGCTTCCCTGATTGCTCCCCAGGCACTATCAATATCTGCCCTGGACGTCCTTGCAAGCGCAGTCACCTGAACATTATTAATCTTGCTGGCTATCAGCTTAACGGCCTCAAAATCACCAGGAGAAGCTGCTGGAAATCCAGCCTCAAGGGCGTCAACTCCAAGCCTCTCTAATTGTACTGCCAAACGCAGCTTCTCCGGGGCATTCATGCTGGCTCCCGGTGATTGTTCGCCATCTCTAAGTGTCGTATCAAAAATTAAGACTCTGTCAGTCATGGGAAAACTCCTTTCAGCATTTTCATATGTGCGCTAATTTCTATTAGTTCCGAATTCCTGTTTATAACTCATGAGCATATCCGGTAAGGACCCTCCGCTGATTTCCGGTTTTCTGGAAATCTGCGGCGTCTTTCCCCATGTAATACCTGTTTATTCGGTTCATGTCCTATTTTCCATTCATTTCTTTTGAAAGCTTATACTGAACGCTGTCAACCAGTGCCTGCCAGCTTGCCTCAATTACATTTTCCGACACCCCGATTGTTGACCATATTTCTTTGGAGTCTCGTGTTTCTATCTGAACTCTAACCTTGGCTGCAGTTGCATCACTGCCATCTATCACACGGACCTTAAAATCAACAAGGGAAATTTCATCAATATTTGGATAGAATTTAGTGAGAGCCTTTCTCATGGCATTATCAAGGGCGTTTACAGGACCATCCCCTTCTGCAGCAGTAATTTCATGTTCATTTCCCACTGAAATCTTTATGGTTGCACGGGAGGTGCTGGGTCCTGATTGATCCTTTTCAATAGTTACACGAAATGACTCAAGCCTGAATGGTTCCTCGAATTGACCGGTCGCCTTTTTTATAAGGAGTTCTAACGAGCCTTCGGCTGCCTCAAATTCATAACCCTGGTCCTCCAGCCTTTTTATTTCACGAACAATCTTTTGACTGTCATGCCCGTTGCCTCCGAGTTTTATATCCATTTCCACGGCCTTGTAATCAATATTGCCCTTGCCTGAAAGATCCGAAACAAGAACACGCCTTTTATTGCCAACCTGTTCCGGTTCAATGTGCTCATAGGCTGCGGTATTCTTCAGTATGGCGCTCACATGAACCCCGCCTTTATGGGCAAAGGCACTTTTTCCTACAAAAGGACGATGGCTTAATGGGGGAACGTTCGCCACTTCACTTACAAAACGAGAGAGCTCTGTCAACTGCCTGAGACCTTCGGGACTGACACATTTGTAGCCTAATTTCAACTGAAGATTTCCAATAACAGAAATAAGATCTACATTCCCGCATCGTTCTCCATAGCCGTTAATTGTCCCCTGTACCATAGTAGCTCCTGAACTGACAGCTGTAAGGGAATTTGCAAGGGCAAGACCGCAATCGTTATGGGCATGAATACCTATTGGGGTTTTTATGTCCGGCACCACATCCTTCATGACAGACTGAATTTCCTCAGGCATTGTACCTCCATTTGTATCGCATAAAACGATCACGTCGGCTCCTCCATCCGCAGCTGCCTTTATCGTCCTTGCGGCGTAGACCGGATTGCGTTTATACCCGTCAAAGAAATGCTCAGCGTCGTAGATCACTTCACGGCCACACTTCTTTAAGTAAGCAACACTGTCTTCGATCATGGAAAGGTTTTCATCAAGCGAAACCCCTAAAATCTGTGAAGCATGAAGGTCCCAGCTTTTTCCGAAAATCGTAACCGTCTCAACCTCTGCCTTCAATAGTGCAATTATATTCTCGTCATCTTCCGGTTTAATATTAGCCCTCCTCGTACTTCCGAAGGCAGCAAGCCTTGCATTCTGGAAAGAAAAGCTCCTGGCCATCTCAAAAAACCTTGCATCCTTTGGATTGGAACCGGGCCAACCCCCTTCAATATATTTTATACCAAACCTGTCCATTCTTTCAGTTATCCTGAGCTTATCTTCTGCTGAAAGATTTACCTGCTCTCCCTGGGTTCCATCCCGAAGTGTGGTATCATACAGAGTGATTAAATTTGACATGGTTTTCCTTGCCTCAAAAATGTTCGAAATAAAGTCTTTTCTGCCAAACAAAACAGTTAGCAAAAAAAAATCCGTTATCAGGTCGGCCTGATAACGGATTTTTGAAGTTTGTTTAAAAATTATCTGATTATCAGGCCCGGAGACTGGAGATTGACCAACAGGAGAAGTAACAAGGGTATAATGACCCCTGCTACGCGAATAATTATTATGATGCTGTTGATCGAAGTTGTCATGGTCCCTGATATTTTCCAAAAATAAAAAAGATGAAAAATTTTAACCTGATAGCAATTGCATGTCAAGCGATTTTTTTATTTGTCCGATTTTTATATCAACGGATATCCAGAATTTCAATTTTTCCCCCTCCGAACTCAGACATTGTCTCTCCAGCAATTGACAATCCATCTCTCAGACATTCCTCATTAATGCCTGGAACTGCATAGGCATAAAAAAGGACATTTTCTGTGTTTTCAGTAACACGAGTCTTTTCGTCAGCACCCTGGCAAAGAACGCACACTATTTCTCTGGTGTCTCTAAGCACAATCTCATTTTCCTTTACAATAAATTCTCTCTGCCCCATTCCCATGCACCTTTCATCTTTACCCGCCAGGTCAAGCGTCAGGCTTCCTTCAAACAGGTCATAGTCGGTTACTGCAACCAGAATTCCTGCACACATCTCCGAGATAAAATGAGTATCAACCATGAGATTATAACGCGGAAATCCGCTGTTTATGGTTCTTTTCAAATGACCAGGTAAGGGGCATTCATAACCGAAATTTTCAAAAAAGCGGATATAACACCCGATACGTCCTGAAATATTTTCAAGGTTTTCGTGCTTTCTGAGCTTTCTCAGTAATTTTCTCTTATACTGATCAAAGCCTGGAGGATTGAAATGATTCCTGCAACCGGAAATCAGAGTGAATCCGAAAGCAAGATCAGGATACCTTGTTTGGTATTTCATTGACTTTGAAAAATTTATACAGAATGCATTGTTCATCTTCCTGGCCCTTTTCACAAAAATTATTCTCACGCAACTCTAAAATGAATACAGTTATAACTCCGGGCTGAATTGCCTTTAATCAGCCGATATTCGACTGACAAAAAACATTCTTACGCTTACAGAACTTTTTTGTTTAAAAATTCCTGTATTTATTATATTCTTTTTTCTGTAAATGGGCAACACAGGCTATAATGAGATAAGATTAAAATGATTTTGTATATGCTTTTTTATCATCCTGTAAGTTCGCGATGAGTAGTAAATGTTAAAAGGCTGGTGTTTTTTCAGCCAGCATCAAACATGTTTGCATGTTTTTCTATTTGAATATCTCGAGCTTTTAGATAATTCTACTCTGAACCCGACAGAGGTCAAAATAAAGCTTATTTAACATTGCAGTCTTCTGAGGAATATGAAAAAAGAACCGGGCCAAAAAGCAGAAAGAAATCATATACCTTCTCAGACCCTGGAGTTGATGCTCGATGTTATACTGGAAGTAATGAGCGCAGAACGCGGCTCTATCATGCTCCTTGACGACAAATGCCAGGAACTGTCAATTCAAAGCGCCCGCGGTTTGAAGAGTGATATAATTCGCAAAACCCGGGTTCGTTTAGGAAACGGGATCTCAGGCAAGGTAGCGGCCGGTGGTCAGGCTGTCTTTCTTGATGGAATTTCACAAGACAGGCGCCTGAATATAAAGCAGGATGAATTTGTCAATCCGGAAATCGACACTTCTTATGTCACGCCAATCAGGCTTCATAACGGAACCCTTGGTACTATTAACATCAATTCACTGAAGCCGGATCATCAAATTCGACCTGAAAAAGAACACCTGGTACAGAAAATTATCAGTCGTTTTTATGAATACCTTGCCCAGATAGAACCTCCCCTTAACTACCATGAAGAACCTTCCCAGCTTTACATGATGAACATCTTCCGGGAATACAGCACACTGCGTGAAATGAGGGCTGTTTTTGACTTTATTTTTCATCTTGTTGCCGATCTGCTGCAGACTAAAAAAAAGGGGGTTTTCCTGCTGAAAAATTCTGAATCAGGATTTTTTGATCTGGTTCTGGGTTATGGATTTGACATAAATAGAAACAGGGAAATTTATGAGGATCTGGTTCCTGTCCTTAACAAATCAAAGGTCGAACTGACACGTGATATTACTATTTTCAGCCGCCAGGAACTGTTTGAACGGCCTGGTCCTTTTTTCCAGGAAGAGTTTTTCGTTTTGATCCCCCTGCAGAGTCAGAATGAGACAAGAGGTCAGCTTTTGCTTTTCAATGATGAAAGACCTGCTCTGAACGAAAAGACAAGGAGTCTTCTTCATTCAATTTGTGACGCAGGCGGTGCGGCAATTGAAAAATCTGCTTCAGTGCAGAGGTTTGATGAGCTTACTTTCACTGACAGTTTGACAGGCACATATAATTATGGATTATGGTGGAAAAGGCTTCATGAAGAAATCAGCCGTGCACAAAGGAAGAAAGAAACAGGAATTTCATTAATTGTATTTGACATTGACCGCTTTGACCGTTTTAATCGAGCTCACGGCTACCTGATGGGGGATTACCTGCTTCGTGTAATCGGAGACAGGATCAAGAGTGTTGTGCGTGTCGTTGATTTGGTTGGCAGAATTGGCGGCCAGGAATTCGGAGTTGTCTTGCCTGATACAATAAAACATGATGGATACTGGGTTGCGGAACGTATTCTTGAATCAATATCAGACCTTCCGAATGAAATGCGGATTCACCTGGATCACCCCCTGTCTTTGAGCGGCGGGGTAGCCGGATTTCCTGAAGACGCTGATTCACCCGGAGGACTTGTGGAAAAGGCCAAGACAGCTCTTGTGTCTGCAAAAATCATGGGAGGCAATTGTATAAAATCCGTCGAACATTTTGAGGAATGATCAAGGCATGTTTTCAATAAAAACAACCAGTGGCTCAATTACAATTGTTCTTGCCGATGCATTATTGAGTTACGTGGTTTTCTGGCTTTTTTTATTCATACTGTCCAGCCACCCCGAATGGCTGGCGTCAGACAGCTTATACAGGCATCATACATATATAATTTTTACCTTAATAATAATACTTTCTCTTTCCTTTGCCGGCTTTTATTCCTTTAGAGAACACATCTATCCTTTTGAAATGCTTAAACAAATTATCCCGGCATTTTTACTCTCCTTCGGCGCCATAGCCACTCTGGGTCTGTTTATAAAGGGTATCACCCTTCTGCAATGGAGATTGTTCCCTCCTCTTGGTATAATTTACAGCCTGGTTTTCATACTCAGAACCTTTCAATTCTATATCCTCTCTAAAAACAGGGAACGCATTCTTATACTCGGGGCAACAGACCAGAGCCGTGAAATCATTAAGGAAGCCAGAAGTAAAAAGCTAAGAGGTTATGAGATCGTTGGAATCGCTACTTCGAGGGAAAGCGAGGTAAAATCAGTATTTCAGGATATTCCCGTATTGGGTCACATGGACCAGCTTGATAATATTTTGAGGGACAATGCTATTAACAGCATAGTTGTTACCTTGCGAGACAGAAGGGGGAAACTGCCGGTTCGTGAGCTTCTAAAATCCAAAATGGCAAACATAACCGTTCAGGAGGGAGTTACTTTTTACGAAAAAGTTAAACGCAAGATAATTATTGATGAATTCCTTAAACCGAGCTGGTTCATCTTTGAGAACGGTTTCTGTCATACATCGCTGCATGGCTCGATTAAGCGCACACAGGGGGTAACCGTTTCCTTTATCCTTCTCAGTATTTTGTCGCCTGTTTTAATTCTGGTTTGTGTGCTTATTAAGCTGGATTCACCAGGCCCTTTTTTCTTTCTCCAGGAAAGAATAGGTCTGAACGGAACAATCTTTAATTTGATCAAATTTCGATCAATGACCCATGAAGCGGAATCAAGGACAGGGCCTGTGTTTGCACAGAAAAATGATCCCCGTGTAACGCGTGTTGGGAGGATCATCCGAAAGATCAGGCTTGATGAAATTCCGCAGCTGATCAACATCTTTAAAGGAGATATGGACATGGTTGGCCCCAGACCAGAGCGGCCGGTTTTTGTTAAACAACTGAGGGAATCCGTGCCATACTATGAGCTGAGACATACTGTAAGGCCGGGACTGACCGGTTGGGCTCAGGTTAATTATCCTTATGGGGCAAGCATTGAGGATGGAAAAGAAAAGCTTCAATATGATCTGTATTATGTTAAACATTTTTCCTGGCACATGGATTTGCTTATTATTCTTCTTACAATTAAGGAAGTGCTTTTTGGTGGCGGGCGATAAGGTTTCCCTTCCGATTTTTAGACTTTTTTCAAGATAAATGCTGATGGTGCGTTTTTAAGATAGACAATCTCTTGCTGTTTTTGTTAGATATACTAAAATGAATGCAGATAGTTCAATTTTAACAGGAAGGCCACTATGTTCTTAAGCCTAAATGGAAATTCTAAGAAAGGAATTCCCCTGAATAAAGTTGTGACCTCCGCCTCTGGTTATGCAGAAATCCACAGGCTCAGAGAGAATATTGTGAATCTTCTTTTAAGGGAAAAGCAAAAAACCATAATGGTCACAAGCCCTCATGACTATGCGGGAAACACCTTTCTGGTTTCCGTGCTGGGCTTCAATATTGCCTATTTCAGCAAAATGAAAGTGCTTCTGGTGGATATGAACATGCGTAACCCACAGCTTCATATTCCTTTTGATCTTAAACTTGAACATGGATTTAGTGAGGTGGCCTCAGGTTTTCTTAATGTGAAAGACATTATCAAAGATACTTCTCTCCCCGGCCTGAAAGTAATTACAGGAGGTAAGCCTGATTCAGAGCTCTCCCGTTTTCTGAAACGTTCTTTTCTTGACAACCTGGTTACCGAATTTAAGAGATACTTTGACTTGATACTTTTTGATACTTCACCTGTGCTTGTTCAAAACAGGAATAATGTTGATCCAACCTTTTTGAGCCTGATCTGCGACAAGGTCGTTATTGTTGTTCAAGGGAAAAAAACTACCAGGTCTGAACTGGAGAATGCTGTATCGGCTATCCCGCAGGGCAGGGCAAAAATCAGCGGATTGGTTTATAATCACCAGTTTTAAAGAGCTTTAAGTAATGGATGATAGAACAAAAAGCAAACAGTTTGATGTATCGTTTTATATTTCAAAATTCGTTATTCCTCTTATAGAGAGAAAATGGATTATATTATTCTTTTTCCTCTTATCCGTCATCATGGCGATTATTGTACTCCTTTTTGCAAGGCCTGAATATGTCAGCCAGGCAACACTGCTGATTGAGGAACCCCGTTCGGAAATTTCAAAGGCAAAGCAGGATTCAGTAGCGCCAAGAAGGGCCGAGATGTCTTATGTGGCTGCTGAAGCAGAAAAGCTTAAAGGCTCCTCTTTTGCAGCTGAGGTCCTTAAGATACTGCCTGATAGGGCAAGAGAAGATCTAATGACCCGAATGGGTATTGTTTCCCAGATAACTGAGGATTTCAAGGAACGGATTGGTCTCCAGGCCAAAAGCAAATCGCCTCTCCTGACGAGGTGGAAGGTATTGACTGAAATCAGGAATCGTGTTCAAATTACGAGTAATGACCGTTCGGCATTAATCTGGATTACCGCGTCTTCCTTTGACCAGGAGATGGCGCCTGTCCTTGCCCAGAGCTATATTGATGTTTGCCTGGCTCTAAATCTGGAAGAAAATAAAAAGGGGATCAGCTCTGAAAAGGCTTTTGCGGAAAAACAGCAGGAAGATGCTTTTCGGAAATATCAGGATGCAGAGCAGGAAATCGTTGATTTTAAACGCCGTTTTGATATTCCCGGTGATTTTGATGAAGCGCGCGATGTGGAGATTCATCTGCAGCTGGAGCGATTGAAATCAAGACTGGCAATGGCAAAAGAACGTTTTGATTATATGAACAAGATATACTTTGACAACCAGATGAAAGAGGCCGGGATTGTCGGTAATATTCGGGTTATTGACCCTCCGGCATTTCCTGCAGATCCTTCAAGAAAGGCTGAAGCGAGACTTATTATTATGCTGATAATGGGAGGACTGGTATTGGGTATAGGTACAGCCCTTTTGCTGGATTATGTCAAGGGGCCAATCCGTCATGAAATTGATATAACGGATGCTGGTTTAATTCCCGTGATAGGGCATATTCCAAAAGTGTCAGAATAATGTTTAGCCATGCAGCATTTGAATAAACAGGTCTTACTGAATTTAGGAATTCTTTTATACTAATGAGTGTTCGTCCATAAATGAGAGAATTAGGATTACAGGGGAAAAAGGTAATGTTGCGAATCAAATCATGCCTCATGTTAAGTTGCATTATTTTTACGCTCATCTTGACTTCATGTGCGACGGAAATGTCCACAAGGGCTTCTCGTGTGAGACTTGTTTCTGCAGTACAGGCACATCAAGTTGAAAACAAGTGTAAATTTCTCGGAAATGTGTCCGGAGAATCTTTTTTTTGGGGAGGGTGCTGTCTTTCCTGGGGTTTTTTGAGAGAAGTCCCCTATAATAATGCCCTGAATGAATTATTAGACAATGCTGTCGAACTTGGAGCTACTCATGTGTTCGTTAACCTCGGAACAGGAGAAGGGCTTCGTGGAGAGGCCTATGGTTGCGCCTATTGCCGGGGGGCAGATGGTGACCCTGATGTAGGCTATTGTCAGGGGCCGGATGGGATTCCGGATATTGCCCTGTGTCAGGACCCTGATGGAAAAGTTGTTGGCACGGCCTTTTGTGAAGGAGCTGAGGGG
>JAFGMQ010000210.1 GCA_016927455.1 Deltaproteobacteria bacterium | reverse complement strand
ATCGATATCCTGGAGATAGCAAAATATAAACCCAGGCCCCTTCTTTCTGAATGGGATGAGAGCCTTCAGGAAAGAAGGGCTATCTATATACCCTTTCCCCAGGCTGTTCCACTTGCCGCGGTAATCGATGCGGATGCCTGTGTCCATGTTAATACCGGAAACTGCGGCATATGCCGCGATGTATGCGAGGCAGGCGCGATAGACTTTGACCAGGAAGAAGAGATTATCGAAGTCAAGGTAGGCTCAATAATCCTTGCAACCGGTTATGACCTCATGGACCCGACACCAATGAAACAGTTCGGATATGGCGAGTATCCCAATGTCTTTACCAGCCTTGAATTCGAACGGCTCAGCAATGCTACAGGACCCACAGGCGGGAAAATACTTATACGGGATGAAGAAGGGAATTTTACCAGGGCTCCAAAAAGCGTGGCGATCCTCCATTGCATAGGCAGCAGGGATGTCAACTATCATGAATACTGCTCGCGTGTCTGTTGTATGTACGCCCTTAAATATACACACCTTATTAAAGAAAAGGTAGGACATGATACGGCTGTTTATGATTTTTATATTGATCAGCGCTGTTACGGCAAGGGTTATGAAGAGTTCTATAAAAGATGCCAGGAGGAAGGCACAAATTTTATAAGGGGGAAAGTGGCCGAGATTACGGATCAGGCAATAAAACCGGAAGAAACAGGTAAACTGATTGCAATTGCCGAAGATACACTTTTGGGAAACACTCTCAGAGTACCTGTAGATATGGTTATCCTGTGTTCTGCAATAGAGGCAAGAAAGGACGCGATAGATGTGGGAAGGATCTTTGGTGTCAACCTTGGCGCTGATGGATTCTTTCTTGAAGAACACCCCAAGCTGGGACCACTTAACACTGCCACGGACGGCGTATTCCTGGCCGGGGCCTGCCAGTCACCCAAAGACATCCCCGACACTGTGGCCCAGGCTTCGGGGGCAGCTTCAAAGTCCCTTTCCCTTGCGACCCGCGGTATTGTACAGGTGCCATCTGCAATTTCGTATATTGATCCTGATATCTGCACCGGCTGCCAGGTTTGTATAGGCCTTTGCCCCTATTCGGCCATTGAATATGATCAACGCAGAGGTATTTCTATAATTAACGAGGCGGTATGCAAGGGGTGCGGAAGTTGTTCCGGATTCTGCCCGAGCGGAGCGGCCCAGGTCAGGCACTTTAACAAGAAACAGATATTTGCCGAGCTCGAAGGGGTTATGGATGCGATAAGCATTGTCGGCATCTGAGTGTAACTGGAATTTAAAAATAAAGGTTTAACATACTGGAGGCAGGCATGAAAGACTTTGAACCAAGTATTATAGCTTTTGTATGCAACTGGTGCACCTATACCGCGGCGGATCTTGCCGGAACCTCAAGATTATCCTATCCCAGGAACATAAGGCTGATCAGGGTTATGTGTACAGGAATGATTGATCCTCAATACGTAATCAAGGCATTTCTTGAAGGGGCCGACGGTGTTCTGGTAAGTGGATGTCACCCCGGTGACTGCCATTATATTAATGGCAATTACAAGGCCCGCAGGAGGATAAAACTTTTAAAGGAAATCCTTCCCCGGTTTGGATTTGAACCGGAGCGGCTCAGGCTGACATGGATTGGCGCAAGCGACGGAATCCAGTTTGCAGAGATTATGCGCGAACTGGTTACGCAGGTAAAGACGCTGGGTCCGAATTCCGCGAAGCTTAAAATGGTAATATAAAGACCGATTAATCCCGGAGGAAACTAATGTTGAATTCATATAAACTTGAAACAAAAGATAAAGAGCTTTTAGAGTCCCTTCAGATCTTTTTCCGGTCTATCCTTGAGCTGGATGAAATCAGCGCGATTCTGGTCCCCAAACTTCTTCCAATGAAGAATATGGTAATGCCGGTTTTAATAACCGATCCGGCACAACTTGATAATGTTGATCCGCTATCTCCGGCTTTTCCCATGAACACATCCAAAATAGTGTCCAGGCTTTCGCGTAAACCCATTGGCGGAAAGATTGCCGTGGTTTTGCGTCCCTGTGAAATTCGGGCCTTTGTCGAACTGGTAAAACTCAAACAGGGATGCATTGATGAGATCGTGATAATAGGGATTGATTGTCTGGGCGCATATAAAAACAGGGACTATTTCCTGTTTGCATCAGAAGATGAAAAAGGGTCTACTCAAAGATTTTACAGCAGCGTCCTGTCAGGCAAAGGCGCATCCTTTGACAATATTGATCTTGCTCCGGCATGCAGTGTGTGTGAACAACCGATTCCCGGCTACACGGATATCCTCATAGGGCTTTATGGAATGGATATAAATGATCATATCCTGATTCAGCCGAAGACCCCTACCGGAGAATCAATCTTGAGCCGCCTTAAACTCCCGGAAACTGAAGAACCTTTAAAACGAAAAGAGGCCATAGACACACTGATAAATGAACGAACAGCCTGCCGCGATCGCATGTTCGCTGAGACAACAGAGGCGACCGACAACCTTGAAAAGCTCACAACCTATCTTGCCAGTTGCGTAAACTGCTATAACTGCCGTGTGGCCTGCCCTGTCTGTTATTGCAAAGAGTGTGTATTTGTAACCGATGTGTTTAATCACGAGCCGTCACAATACCTAAGATGGGCCGAAAGAAAGGGCCAGATCAAGATGCCCACAGACACGGTATTTTATCATATCACCCGGCTGGCCCACATGAGCACCGCCTGCATTGGCTGCGGCCAGTGCTCAAACGCCTGTCCCAACGATATACCGGTCATGGAACTGTTCCGCACTGTCGCTCACAAAACCCAGAAGGCATTTGAATATGAGGCCGGGCGGAATATTGAACAAAAGCCTCCTTTATCCGAATTTCGTGAAGAGGAATTTGACGAAGTGGTAGGGATATCCTGATAAATAAAAAGGGGTAACGTTTATGTCAGAGGATGTAGTCAAACTTGGAAAAAAGAAAAAAAGTATTTTTATGGATAAAGTTAAAGAGCTTCTGCCTGACGGTGGCAATCTTAACCTGTGTCTCACCTGCGGAGCATGCTCTTCAGGCTGCCCCGCATCGGGACTGGAAGGGATGGACCCCAGAAAGTTCCTTCGTATGGCCGCCCTTGGCATGGACGAAGTGATTACAACCACGCCATGGGTCTGGATGTGCTCAATGTGTCAGCGCTGCATCTATGTATGCCCCATGAAGATAGATATACCGCAGCTTGTTTACTATGCCCGGGCAGCCTGGCCCAGGGAAGAAAGACCAAAAGGCATCCTCGCTTCCTGTGATATGGCCCTGCGAAATGACAGTTGCAGCGCCATGGGAACATCCCCTGAAGATTTTGTCTTTGTTGTGGAAGACGTGCTTGAGGAATACAGGGAGGCCCAGCCTGAGTTTAAGGATATGCAGGCCCCGGTTGATAAAAAAGGCGCATATTTCTTTGTTAATCAGAATTCAAGAGAACCTGTAACAGAGCCGGATGAAATGGTTCCTCTCTGGAAGATCCTTCATCTTGTGGGCGCTGACTGGACCTATGGAAGCAAGGGATGGGCAGGAGAAAATTACTGCATGTTTCTATCGGACGACGAGGCATGGAAGCATATCACGCAGACTTCGGCCAGTCAGGCTGATGATCTCGGGTGCAAGGTCTTTCTCAATACCGAATGAGGGCATGTCACCTATTCAGTCCTGGCAGGACTGAAAAAATTCGATATCAAACATAATTTTGTCGTAAAAAATATCTATGAATATTATGCAAAATGGATTCGCGAGGGCAAGCTCAAGGTTAACTCTGACTGGAACAGGGACCTTAAAATAAAGTTTACAGTCCAGGACCCTTGCCAGATAGTGCGCAAAAGCTATGGCGACCCTATTGCCGATGATTTACGTTTTGTTGTCAAATCTGTTGTTGGTGAAGAAAACTTTATTGATATGACCCCTAACAAATCAAATAACTACTGCTGCGGAGGCGGAGGAGGTTTTCTGCAGTCCGGTTTTACTGACGCCCGCAGAAAATACGGCGAGATAAAGCTGAATCAGATCCTGGCGACAAAAGCGGATTACTGCATTGCGGCGTGTCACAATTGTCACGCGCAGATCCATGACCTGGCTGAACATTATGAAGCAGGATACCATACAGTACATTTATGGACACTGATTTGTCTTTCCCTGGGGATACTGGGCGAAAATGAGCGTGAATATCTGGGGCCGGATCTGGCGGATGTTGCAGTATATGGCGCCTAAAAACGAGGTAGAAATATGAAAAAAAAGATCGGTAAGGCTTTGGTGGCAGGCGCAGGTATCAGCGGTATACGTGCTGCTCTCGATCT
>JAFGMQ010000209.1 GCA_016927455.1 Deltaproteobacteria bacterium | reverse complement strand
CCGGGCAGATCATGATTACTGCACTGGATATTTCCCCGCAAAAACAGATGGAAGAGGTGTTACAACTGGCCTATGATGAACTCGAATTGCGTGTCCTTGAGCGAACTGCTGATCTGGAGACCAGGAATAAGGAACTCAAGGACTTTACCTTTATTGCATCCCATGATCTACAGGAACCATTAAGAAAGGTCCAAACCCTGGGGGACATGGTAGCTGCACGGTCCGGAGACAGGTTGGATAAAGTATCTAGGGACTACATAAAGCGTATGCAGGCCGGGCTGGAAAAGATGCAGCAACTTCTCGATTCCCTTCTCGTCTACTCCCGCGTTACCACCGGGACTGAGCCTAAAAAAAAGACTGGTCTTGGAAAAGCAGTTGATGCGGCACTGTCGAATCTGGAACTTTTAATAGCGGAAAATAATGCCAGCGTTGAAGTGGGCGAATTGCCTGTAGTGGATGCCGACGAACAACAGATGGTTCAGGTCTTTCAGAATCTGATCGGGAATGCGGTTAAATTTAAAAAGGAAGGTGAAATACCCCGGATCAAAATCTACGCACAAAAAGGGAAAAATACTGACGGCTTTTATAATATCTATGTAGAGGACAATGGAACAGGTTTTGAAGAAATATATATGGACAAGGTATTCCTGCCATTTCAGAAACTTAACAATCTTAGCATCGGTTACCCCGGAGTGGGAATGGGGCTAGCGATTTGCAAGAAGATCATATCCCGGCACGGGGGACAGATTACCGCAACAAGTGAGGTGGGCAAAGGTTCCACCTTTATGTTTGCGCTGCCTTACGAGAGGAAAAGAAGATAGTGGCAGAAAAAAAGAGTTGCTGCACCATTCTCATGGCTGAAGATGATCCGGATGACAGGCTCATAGTTGGCCAGGCCTTTCTGGAGATCGGTCATGGATGGGATCTGCGTTTCGTTGAAGATGGCGAGGAATTGATGCGCTATTTGCACCGAACTAAAAACTATGTTGATCCTTTGCTCTCTCCGCGACCGGAGTTTATCCTCCTGGACCTGAACATGCCAAAGAAAGACGGCAGGCAGGCCCTGGCGGAGATAAAGGCAGATCCTGATTTAAGGGGTATTACAGTGGTGATCTGGACAACCTCGAAAGAATCAAAAGATAAGGTCCAATGTGAGAAAGCCGGGGCTGAATTCTATGAAACTAAACCGGGAAGCTATATTGAGCTGATTAATACCCTCAGGAGTCTGATAAACAAATACTGTTTTTGAATAAAATCTCCGCTGCCGGCTGATAATTATCGGTCGTTACAGCATAGGATCGGAACAAACCTAAAAGGAAAAAGCTGAGACCCCGATAGGAGGATCGTGGGTCAGACAGTCGGAGGGTTGATTCGGGTTGTGAGCGAACCGGACAGGAACAAAGGGAAAACAAATTTAAAAAGCACAGGGTATAAGTGGCCGGACTGGCACCCGAAACTGCTTGCCTTTAAAAGTTCAGACAATCTGAAGGCCGCCTGGCAGTTGATAAATACAATGGTCCCATACTTCGGCCTGTGGTACCTGATGATCCGGTCTGTTCAATCCGGCGGCCCCTATGTATTAACCCTTATACTCACCCTGCCTGCCGCCGCATTTATGGTCAGATTATTTATTCTTTTTCATGACTGTGTGCATGGATCTTTCTTCAGTAATAGACGGCTCAACAATTTCTTCGGGCATTTCCTGGGAGTGCTGGTATTCACTCCTTTTGAAGACTGGCGCTTCGCCCATCTTCGACACCATGTAACTTATGCGAATCTCGACGCACGGGGATTCGGAGATATCTGGACCATGACATTAGCCGAATATGAGAATGGATCTGAGAAAAAACGTCTGAAGTACAGGCTTTACCGCAACCCAGTGGTGATGATCGGGCTTGGCGCAATTTTCATGTTTTTGCTGAGAAACCGGCTTCCCACCCGTAAGGTGACGGGAAAGGAACGAATGAGTGTTCTTTTCACCAACCTGGTCATCATCATCTTAACCCTGGTTGCCATCCGGTTTATCGGGTGGCAAACTTACCTTCTGGTTCTGTTACCGGTCTTATGGCTGGCCGGGGCGGCGGGGATCTGGCTGTTTTATGTACAACATCAGTTTCCCGGAGGATACTGGGCTCGAAAAAACGAGTGGGAGCCAATGCGGGCCGCCATGGAAGGATGTTCATTTTACAGTTTACCAACAGTACTTCGGTGGTTTTCCAGCAACATCGGTTATCACCACATCCACCATCTGAACCCCAGAATTCCGAATTACAACCTGAAAAAGTGTTATGATGCAATCCCGGAACTGCAGGAAAAGGCATCTCTGACATTTTTCAGAAGTCTTTCCTGCGTTCGGCTTAAGGTGTGGGACGATGATCAACAGAAAATGGTCGCTTTTCCATGATGTGGTTATTCCCCAGTAAGAAATCGACATTTAAATCAATGGCTGTAAAATGAAACATTCAGGACTCCAATTAAGTTGATTCCAGTCTGTAACAGGGTTATAGTGATTGCCTTGTCCAGCCTGTAACGAGTCTCTTTATTAATCTAACTGAAAGGTGCCTGCAATGCCTGCTAAAAAGAAAATGGTATCACCTGTAAAAAAGGTTCAAGACTCCAGGGTAAACTTGAAGAAAATAACTGAAAAAAAAGACTTCGCTGTGGTAGGAATAGGGGCTTCCGCAGGTGGACTGGAAACCCTTGAGGTCTTTTTCAGTAATATGCCGCCGGAGTCCGGCATTGCTTTTGTGATCATTCAGCACCTGAGCCCCAGGCATAAGAGCATAATGGCCTCGCTGCTGGAAAAACATACCCGGATGGCTATTCAGGAAATTACAGACGCAACCCGTCTTGAACCCAATTGTGTTTACCTTAATCCCCCCGATAAGAATGTGTCCATCATAAAACAGGTCCTTTATCTTATGGAGCCTGTTAAAACCAGTGCAATCAACATGCCGATTGATCATTTTTTCCGCACCCTCTCCGAGGATAAGAAAGAAAGGGCTATCGCCATAATTTTATCGGGGACTGCCTCGGACGGGACCCTTGGCTGCAAGGCAATCAAGGGAGAAGGAGGTATGGTCATGGTTCAGGACCCTGATACGGCCAGGTATGACGGCATGCCCAGAAGCGCCATTCAAACCGGTCTGGTAGATTTTATACTTCCTGTGGAAAAAATGCCCGAACAATTGCTCCGCTATATTAAACATCCTAACATCAGACAAACCGGCAAGATTGCCTTTGATGAAACCAGCAGTCAGCATCAGCTTCAGAAGATTTTCGCACTGATCCGAAGCGCCACGGGACACGACTTTTCCCATTATAAGCACAGCACCATAGAGCGCCGTATCGAACGCCGTCTGGCGGTTCACCAGATCGATTCACTGCCCGACTACATCCTCTTTATTCAAAAAAATCCTGCTGAAATTCAAACGCTGTTTAAAAACCTGGTAATCGGGGTTACCAGTTTTTTCAGAGACCCGAAGGCCTATGATGTGATCGAAACCCAGGTACTTGCAAAATTGATAGAAACCAGGTACCCGGAAGACACCATTCGCTGCTGGGTTGTGGGATGCTCAACTGGTGAAGAGGCCTATTCTCTTGCCATCCTCATCTCCGAGGCCATTGAGAAACTTAAAAAGCATGTCAATGTTCAGATTTTTGCTACTGATATTGACGAGGTTGCCATTAATGCCGCCCGCAAGGGTATATATCCGGCCACTATTGCAGGGGATGTGTCCAGAGAGCGCCTGAGGAAGTTTTTTATAAAAGAAGAGGAGAGTTTTAAGATCAAAAAACAGGTCAGGGATATGGTTGTCTTTTCCCGCCAGAGCGTCATCAAAGACCCTCCCTTCTCAAAGCTGGATCTGGTGAGTTGCCGGAACCTTATGATCTATCTTGATGCTGCGATTCAGAAAAAAATAATCACGATATTTCATTACACATTGAATCCCGGAGGGGTTTTGTATATGGGTACCTCGGAGACCATTGGTGAATTCACGGATCTGTTTACGCCTGTCAACTCCAAATGGAAGGTTTATCAGCGAAAAGAAGGCCTTTCAAGTGGCATTTTAGACTATTCGAAAAGGGGCGCATACGAAAGATTAGATGGCCCCGGGCCTGATGCAAGTCAGCCGCAGCCGTCGCCATCCGATGTCCAGGCCCTGGCCGAAAAAGCAATACTGGACAGCTACGCCCCATCCGGTGTTTTAGTCAATGACAAATACGATATTCTGCATTTTGTCGGCCGGACGGAAAAATATCTTCTTCCACCCACGGGCAGGCCCAGTTTTAATATTTTGTCCATGGCGCGTCAGGACCTCAAATATAAACTGACTGCGGCTTTGAACAAGGCGTTTCGGGAAAAAACGCGTACGACACAGAAAGGTGTCCGCGTTAAATTAAACGGTTCTTTTACAGTGGTTGACATCACAGTCGGCCCTCTTTCAGACAGGGGTGATCCATCGGGATTAATGCTTGTCGTGTTTGAAGACAAAAAAACTGAGCCTATCCCGGCCATGGGTTCGGATATTAAACCCAGGGCCAAAAAAAAGACTTCTGAAATCATGCAGCTCGAGCAGGAACTTCAATCGAACAGGGAGTATCTTCAGGCCACCATCGAAGAACTGGAAACCTCCAACGAGGAGCTGAAATCGACCAACGAAGAGCTGCAATCTGTAAACGAGGAGCTTCAAAGCGCAAATGAGGAACTGGAAACCTCCAAGGAAGAACTTCAGTCAACCAATGAAGAGCTGTCCACTGTCAACTCTGAGCTCCAGAACAAGGTGGATGAGTTGTCAAAGTCCAGTAATGATATGATCAATCTGCTGGCCGCCACCGAGATTGCGTCCATATTTTTGGATACCAGTCTTTGCATCAAGCGTTATACCCCTGCGGCTATGGGGGTCATCAAATTGATATCCACCGACATCGGCAGGCCGATCAGTGATCTGAAAACAAGTTTCCCGGAGGTTGATCTGGCTGATCAGGCAAGGATGGTTTTAAAAGACCTCAACACCATCAGCACGGAGATCCTGTCGGAAGGCGGCATCTGGCACTCATTGAAGATGATGCCCTACCGGACGATTGAAAACGTGATCGATGGAGTAGTGATGACCTTTATCAATGTCCACAGTATAAAAAAAGCCGACAAGGTCAGGCGGCTGGCGGTTGTTTTGGAAGACTCAAACGACGCCATTGTGGTGCTGGATTTAAAGGGACGGATTATGGCCTGGAACAAAGGGGCTGAAGCCATGTACGGCTACAGTGAATCAGAGGCCCTGAAAATGAATTACACTGCCATGACTCCGGGGAATCGTCCTGATGAGATAGAAAAGATCGCCGATATGCTGCAAAAAGGTGAAACCATCAAATCATTCAGGAGCCGGCGAAGGAAAAAAAACGGGGAAATACTGGAAGTCTGGCTGACTGCAACAGTGTTAAAGGATGAAACCGGACACCCGGTGGAGATGGCTTTAACCGAGCGTGATCTGGCGTGGCTGATTAAAGATTGATGATTGTGAAGCATGGACGCACAGCACAGGCCCTGAGAGGCATCCTTATGGCAGCATCAACCAAACTGAGAAAAAGATGCACCCTGGGTTATTTGTTGATGCCCGACCCTGACACCATTACTGGCATATAAAATTAAATCCCTTAAATCCGCAATGTTGTGGTTATATATGACCATTTATTAAATATGACCAAAATTTTAATCCAAACCGACTTTTTCAGGCAATCTGTTTAACTTGAATATTCAGTTTCAATTCAATGTGTTGTACCAATATGCCCTTCGCTTAACCAGTCTGGCACGAAGCTTGGATATGGAATAATGGAATGCTTGATTTTTTTGACGGAAGACAGGACTGAGAAGAGCCTGAATTTGGGAATATTTTCGCCTGGCCTCTCATATTAAAAAAAGATCCCCTAGAAAACCGGTTATATTGTTAACTGGCGCAGTTGTAAGAGGTTCTTATGAAGGAGGAATTTCAGTATGGAACGTCTAAATAAAATTACAATAGACAGGCTAATCAGGAAAGGTGTTGAAACCAATAGTATACAAGGCTTCATAAGAGACCTGATTAATACCTGCACATCCTATGCAAATCTTACTATTCAGGAATTGAATGTGCGAATGAATTTGTTGGGATGGAAAGATATTGAACTGGATGATCATACTTTACAACTAATAATTGCTACTTCTGAAAATAACAAAAGAGTTCTTAATTACGGGTGGGGGGATGAAAATACTCAAAATTATTTGAAGTTCCGGAATAATGATTACCCGTATTTAAAGACTAACAAAGATAACGAACCAACAGCGTCGCCTGTACTGAAAAATTTAAGGAGGTAAGAGTAATGGATAAATCCAGCCCGGAAAGTTCTGAAAAACAGAAAAAGAGAAATAAAAATACGATTGAAGAAACACTTCCTTCTTGTCTAAAAGCACCCAGCGCCGAACACACAAGATCTCATGATATTGATGAGCCTTGCGATGACAGCAGAGAAGGAAAAACAGATTAAGCTATATTTTCATCAATTCTACTATTGATTAAGCAGGGGGAAGGGGTAGGAATAAAATCCTATCGCGGTGCTGCCTGGTAAAAACAATCAATGTGGGATTCAATGAATTGCAGTTATTAAAGTACAGGAAGCTGTAACTCTTTCTCACTTTCTCATCAAAAATCTATATTGGCGGATACAGTTATGTTAGCTATTGAGATGAAGGATTTAATTGCTACTATGGCAAAAGCGCTTGCGGACAAACCGGATCAGGTCATTACCACAGAGATATAAGGACAACAGCCCTCGGTGATTGAATTAAAAGTGGCTAAGGAAGATGTCGGTAAAATGATAGGGAAGCAGGGACGCACAGCACAGGCCCTGAGAGGCATCCTTATGGCAGCATCAACCAAACTGAGAAAAAGATGCACCCTGATGATATTGGAGTAAAGAAAATAAAATGGCTTCAAAAGTGCCGTTATCTCCAAAGAGGTTTACGAACACTCGAGAAGCCGCTAATTAATTGGTTCCATAGATTCCCTTTTTGAGTATAACCTTTATTGGCGCTTGGCCATCTCGCGGTTTAATATTGTTTATTGAATCTGGTTCAATTAATGTGCTGTAAATATAAGTATGGTTCTCAGAAAGTCAATAGGACGCGTCATGGGTGATAGGCGTATGTCTTTCATTATTTAGTTCATTTTAATAGCGTTGAAAAAGTTTTCCTGTTACGACAATCGCCCCGGCTTCCCCTCAGCTTATTGAGGACCCCACCGCATATTGAGGCCAAACCAATCGATTAATCCTGATCCACCATGCTCTCCTGTTATTCTAATCAATTGTTAATAAAGGTTATTTACGATTTAACCT
>JAFGMQ010000032.1 GCA_016927455.1 Deltaproteobacteria bacterium | reverse complement strand
TTGACAAGAAACTGATCAATTCTTCTTTCAAATATATCGGGGTTTCCACCGAAGTCAGAACTGTTTACCAGGAACGTATGGTTTTCAAGCCCCGTGACCATATTTTCAATATAACTCAATTCGTCCAGCCTTTTCAATTTATCCCTGATCCGCTGGAGCCTTGATCTGGCTCTTTCTATCTCAAGCCACGTCGTTGAAAGGGCCTTTCCAAGCTTTTCAATTTGTGCTTCTAAAGCTTCTCGTGATCTGTCCAGAGGGTATTCAAAAGATATGACTCTGACTCCCCTTCGCTCAAGGAGTTCCCCTAATGCTATTGAATTGCTGCAATCACCTCCGGTTACAGCAATAACTGTCTTTATGCCTTTATTCAATGTAACAGCATAAATACCTTTTATCCAGTTGCAGATACTGTGTGAAAATCCGGCAGTCTCAGCCTGGGAGATAAGATCTTTAGGATTTTTTGATGTTATAAAAATGTTATTCAGGTCAACCGGTTTGAGACCGGCAGCATAAATAATTTCCACTGGAATTGTGGATGTTATTCCAATCATGATAATTACGCTTTTACTGAGTGAAAATTCAGACCGGGGAGTTCAAGGCACGTTAATTTGTTGCCCAGAAACGCTCCGGTATCAATTCCGATTTTATTTTCCATGACAAGGGGTTCCGGAAAAGGAGTATGACCGAAAATGACTTTTTTGCCAAAATCAAAGGTTGAGCATATAAACTGTGACCTGATCCAGATCATGTCATCAATTGACTGTTCTTCTATTTCCACGCCCGGTCTGAATCCCGCATGGACTATGTAATAATCCTGAATCTCAATATACAGTTCAAGGGAATTAAAGAAGTCGATATGCCCACGGGGAAGAAGGGAGGAATTGTTCACTGTTTCGTCAGCATTGTAGCTGCTGAGTGTGGAATTACCTCCGTTGTTAAGGTATAAAGACATATTTTTTCCTGAAAGATAGTCCAGGAACATGGATTCGTGGTTTCCTAAAAGGCATCTGACTCGAAAGGATTCCTTTTTTAATGAGATTATATAATCTACTACACCTTTAGGGTCTTCACCCCTGTCAATATAATCACCAAGGAAAATAATCGTATCATTTTGAGGCAGCCAGGCAACCTTGTCTGCCAGTTTTAACAGCATGTTCAGACAGCCATGAATGTCTCCTACAATATAGACTCTTTCGGATTCCATTTCAGCCTGATAATTACCCTGTACCGGTATTAACGGCATCAAGTCTTGTCAATCCCGCTGTCTTCGCTGTGTTCAAGGCTTTTTTATATTCCTGGGCCGTAATTCTGCGATTAATAAATTCGTCCGCACCGGCTGTTCCGCACGGCCTGTATTGATCCATGACATTTGTATAAGTTTGGGGAGAGATTTCCCTTGAAATAAAATTCAAGACATCCGCAGTTCCGCAGATATTATTGGGCAATACAAGATGCCTTATTATCAACCCTTTAACAGCAATTCCATTTTCATCAATAATAAGATCGCCGACCTGTCGGTGCATTTCCCTTATTGCTTTCATGGCGAATTCTCTGTAATTCGGGGCTCTGCAGTATCTTTCAGCCCATTTATTGTTCCAGAACTTGAAATCAGGCATATAGATATCAAATATTCCGTCCAGGAGCATTAATGTCTCTATGCTGTCATATCCGCTTGAATTGTAGACAAGTGGCAACCTCATGCCATGTTCAACAGCAAGGATAAGTGCACCAATAATTTGTGGAACTACATGTGTAGGGGTAACGAAATTGATGTTATGACAGCCCCTTTTTTCAAGCTGAATCATCATGGAAGCTAAGTTTTCAGTATCTACTTCTATGCCATGATCAATGTGGCTTATGTCATAGTTCTGGCAGAAACTGCAGAGGAGATTGCAGGAACCAAAAAATATAGTACCTGAACCGTGCCGCCCAACTAATGGGCTTTCTTCACCAAAGTGGGAATTATAACTTGCAATCTTTGCCTTTCTTCCCGTTCCACAGATACCTGTTTCATTTTTCAGCCGGTTTATACCGCATTTGCGCGGGCAAAGGCGACATGATTCCAGAAGGCCAAAAGCCCTTTCAAGCCGAACCGACAGCTCGTTATTTTCATATAGTTCTATGTATGAAGGATACATAAATTCCGGGATATTAATGAAACTAAATCCCCCTGACAGATTAAGAATTTCTGTCAAGGGGATGAAATTATTTTATCCGGTTTTTTCAGTACTGTCAATCGCGTGTCTGCCCGAATATTCTAAGTAACATCAGAAAGAGGTTTATAAAATCAAGATAAAGGGAGAGGGCTCCAAGTATGGCGCCTTTTCTTATTACAGATCCATCAAGGCCCTCGGGCTGTGTAAGCGCCATATTTTTCAGTTTTTGAGTGTCATAGGCAGTTAATCCGGTAAAAACTATAACTCCTATATAGCTTATTATCATATTCATAGCACTGCTTCTCATGAATATATTCACCAGAGAGGCAATAATAATGCCTATGAGACCCATAGTCAGAAATCCGCCCCACGATGTCAGGTCCCTCTTGGTTGACCATCCGAAGATACTGCATGCAACAAAGGTCCCTGCACAGATGAAAAATGTGCTGGCAATGGATGTCCTGGTATATACGAGAAATATAAAGGACAGAGTGATGCCGTTCAGGGCCGAATAGATGACAAAAAGAGATGTGGCAGTACCTGCGCTCATCCTGTTCACCATCCCGCTGATGGAAAAGACCAGACCGAGTTCAGCCAGTATGATAACAAAAAAGATGAACGGATTGCCGAAAATAATGCGAACCATTGCCGGGCTGTGTGAGACATAGAAGGCCACAAAGCCTGTCAGAGCAAGTGCAAAAGCCATCCAGTTATAAACACTTCGTACAAATTCATTAACTGCTATATCTGTTCTCGATCTCGTAATGGAATTAAATGACATAAAACTATTTCCCCCTGTCCTGTTTTTATTATGATTTGTTTATTATTGTTTTTAATCTCTGTCCCCTTGAGGCGGGGTCATGCCGCTTAAATCGGGTCCAGGGCCTGCTCTGGAGAGTTAATACCCTTTACTTATAGAAATCTCTGCTATTAGAGGCAGATCATGTATTATGATTCAGGCAATTAAAAAACCTCAGCCTCCACTGCTGAATCAGGGTTCGGTTCGGATTTTCCTGTAAATCAGGAAAATCAGGTTTTGCTGAGGCAAACACGACGAACCTCTCGCATATCACTGATTCCCTGGAAGGCCTTGAGAATACCGTCCTGAACCAGTGTTTTCATGCCTTGTTTAATCGCCTCTCTGAATATTGACTCTGTGGTAGCCTGCGTTTTTATCAGAAGTTTTATTTCCTGAGTTCCTTCCATCAATTCATGTATTGCAATTCTGCCTTTGTATCCTGAGTTTGAGCATGCTTCACATCCTGCTGCACGGTAAAGCTTAAGATCGGAGGTATATTCAATTCCGCTGTTTCCAAAAAACTCTTCGCCATAGTCAGCAACAATCTCGTTGAATTCCTCGATTGAAGGGTGATACTCCTCTTTGCATTTTGTACATAATCTCCTGATAAGCCTTTGGGCCAGAACACACAAAAATGCATCGGAAAAGTTGATTGGATTCAGCCCCATGTCCAGAAGTCTGGTAATAGTTTCAGGAGCGCTGTTGGTATGGAGCGTTGATAAAACGAGATGTCCGGTAAGAGATGCTTCAATACCTATATTGGCTGTTTCCTCATCCCGCATTTCCCCAATCATGATTACATCGGGGTCGGCTCTTAAGAAACCGCGCATGACTCTGGCGAAGTCAAGGCCGATTTTGGGTTTTACTTCCACCTGTCTCAGCCCAGGCTGTGTTATTTCTACAGGATCTTCGGCAGTAAGTATTTTGAGTTCCGGTCTATTAAGATATCTGAGAATAGCATGCAGGCTTGTAGTTTTCCCTGAGCCTGTAGGGCCAACAGCAAGTATAAGGCCATAGGGTTGTGACAGTACCTTTTTGAGGACCTTCAGTGCCGCTTCACTCAGCCACATATCTTCGATTTTCATTGCTCCGGCATTAGGCAGAATTCTCAACACAGCGTCTTCATAACCTTCGGCAGTGGGGTATGTGGCAATTCGAAGCTCGAAAGGGGGTATGCCTTTACGTTTAAATTTAATTTTACCGTCCTGGGGGAGACGCTTTTCAGCAATATCGAGTCCTGCCATTATCTTCAGCCTCGAAAGGACTCCTCTTGCCATGGAATTCGGGAGATTGATATAATTCTGGCAGAGCCCGTCAATTCTGAATCTTATTGCTGTATTTTTTGTAATAACTGAAGGTTCAACATGAATATCGGACGAATCTTTTCTGTAAGCATTTACAATAAGATGATCAACCAGTGTCACTACCTTGCCTGAGGCCTCTGAAAGCTCATCTCCTTCATCGTGAGTTTCCTCATCTTCTTCGAAAGACATCTCCGGAATTAAATCATCCGCATCTCTTGTCGATACCATTGAATCATCGTATTCAGTAACTGACGCTGAATCTAAATGTGAAAAAAAGCGTTTTATATAGGCTTCGATATCTTCTTTAATGCCAACATTCAGGGCAATTTTATTTGTCTTCAGAAGCTTTTTAATGCTGTCTGTTTTGTTTAAGTCTCTGGGATCATCAATTAGTATCTCTATGCCTTTTCTATCGAAGCCCAGGGGCACCCACAGGGAGTTTAATTGAAAGGATTTTTTCAGATTGCCCAGCAACTCCACCGGCACGGGAATATCATTGATATGTGTTTTAAACGGGCATCCATAAAAGAGAGAAAGTGATTTGCCAATTTCCTCCTTTTTGATATTGTGATTCTGGATAAGTATAAATTCTACACTTTTTTTTGCCTTTTTCGCCGTCGCGAGAGCTGTCTTCAGTTGCTCGGCAGTTACCATTTTCTTGTTAAGAAGATATTCATACTTTGACCCGGTCGTAAGCACGGGTTTGGTTGATATGGTTTTTTCTTTTACTATAAGATTTTCCGGGTCAATTTCACTTGCATATTCGAACAGATGAAAGGCTGAATCCTTATGCCCGCTTTTTTCCATTTCGCTTCCAAATAGAAAAATAACCTCGCCTTTTTCCTTGCTGCCCAGTTTAAATCTTTTTACAATTCCTTTTATAATATCAACAGCCTCTGACGGCGGATGGATCTTTAAAACACATCCCATGATTTCAGTAACAATCTGATTATGGGGATAATCAAGATGAAATAGTCTTTCGTATTCAGAAATAGCCTGTTCATAAAGTCCCAATTCTTTAAAAGCAAACGCGCTGTCAAGGGTTGCTGAGACATTTTCGTTTAGTGCAAGTGTCTTTTTAATGACAGTAAGGTCTTCGGAGGATAAATCTTCAGATTCATGATCTTCTACATCTTCCATCTCCTTTTTCAGCTGTCCCATTTCCTTCTGGATTCTATCAGTTGTCTGTGAATCAAGCTCTGAAACCAAAGACAGTATCTTTTCATAGACGTCTATGGATTCAGAGTATAATCCCATAGATCGATATATTTCTGCCTCTTTGATCTTGGAGTCAACACTGGCTTTGTTGTATTCCTGGGCATTATCCATTTTATATACCTGTTTATAAAATTACTGTCTGTTAGCTCTTGAATGCACAGCCATAGCAACTACATTATCAGTTGTATGCCTTAGCTCCCTTATCAAAGCCCTTACCAGTCCCTTGATTTGAGGCGAAATTGATTCGTAATCCTTGACAAGCTGATCTGAATCAAGCAGTCCTAAACGGACAGAACCATCGGCAATAACAGAGATAGTTCGAACTTCATTTCCTTTTTCAAAGAATTCTGATTCTCCAAAAGTGGCTCCCTGTTTTAATATATCGATTGTAACCAGGCCTTTGGGTGTCCTTTTGTTAACCTTTACCTGGCCCTCAAGGATTATGAAAACCCATCTGCCAAGGCTGCCTTCCTCTATAATAACTGTTTTATCAGGAAAAGTCTCTTCCCTGGCAATATATCCATAAATACGCTGGTCAATGTTCATTTTATCATTCCCTGCTAAGGCATAAGAAAAAATCCGAGATGTCTCTGGGATTCCTGAGGTAAATCAGTAAATTCCATGCCTATTACAAGTCTTTTCCCGCTGCTGTCTTTTGTTAAAGATACTATTTTTGCTGGCAGTTCAAGCTCTTTAGAATTCGGCAGGGCTGTATTTATAATGAATTGACTTCCTATATTATGGGTGAAGTTTTCGGCATTTTCAATCCTTGCATTCATACGCAGGCCCCCTCTGCTTATGTCGGCAATATATCCTTCTAAATTAACATATTGAGGAGAAGGGGTTGGACGGTAAACACAGGGCAGTTTTACAGCCTTTCTGTAAAATTTTCTTTTTGACTCCCATGGAACTCCCGCTTTCTCTTCACTTTTGATTTTCTGTTTCTGTGCAATGATCAGCCTGGTAAGGCGGTTATTCATCCTCACAAGAGACCCGAGTGTCTCATTGGCAAGATATCTAATGATATATGGAAGTTTCCCAAATTCTTCTGCCAGAATACTGGGGTGATATGCCTCTAATTCCAGATCTTCTATTGCTCTTACAGACGATATGCGAATTTTTTTACCTCTGTGCAAAAAGGCAGTTTCACCAAAAACATCGCCGGGCCCCAGAACGTCAAGTATTATCTTTTTGCCTTCCGATTCCTTGAAGATACTTACTTTTCCTCTATTTATTCTATATACAGAGATGCCATAGTCCCCTTCCTTCATGATCAGTTCACCTTTATCATATCTCAGCATCGGTGCTTTTGCTATTTTTTCTTCAGGGTCAGGCATTTTAATCAATGTTTATATGTTAAATTCAAACAAGTCCCGCAATTGAGTCTATTCGAGGGATTACGTTTATGAACAGATTTTACATCTCCGCAAATACAGCCTGTATACTTTTTTAATCCGCCAGAGGCAGACAAGTGCCCGCTTGCTGGGGCGTTCCATGCTTTTCAAGATACCCCGCCCGCTGTTTGCGGGGGTAGCTCATGTTGTTACCTATCAGAAAATTTATGAGGATATCTCTTGAATTGTGTTTACAGTTACTTAAAAAAGTATCAAATTTTCTGTCAGAGGCCCAATATTGACACAAGTCTTAAAAAGAATCAGATTTTTTGTGCTCCCCATGTGTATTCTATTTTTTTCGCTTGAAGAATTGTCCCAGGCCTTTTGATTTTGCTGTTTGGTTCAGGGAAGGCAGCAAGAGATCGCAGTTTAGTCTTACCATGGAAACAGGGGCGAATATGTCCATTATTACCATTAAAAAATGGGATGAAGTCCCTCGAAAATAGAATCTGCATTTTTCAAAGCTGAAATCTGCTTCTCTGATCCCTGCCAGGATCTTAATAAAAGGACCCCAGTCTCGTTCTTCAGGATTGAAATATTGAGAGGAAATAAATTCGCTGAATAGAACCTTGCCATCTAGCGAAAAAAGTATTACTCCCTTTACATCCTCTATGCCCAAAATATCACTAAATAGCTCTTTCATATTATCCTTCAAATAAAATTATAAGGGGAAAATGCCATTCAACTGTTCAGTACCTTCATTATCCTCTCAATCGCACTGTTGGGCTTAAGCTTAATTGCTATTGTTTTTTCTCCCTCTATTCCTGGTATGATTATTAAGTCATTGGGTTCTTCTCTGTCAAGATAACAGGTCTTTAATTTACCGGCATCAAATATGGAGCCTGCCTCAGATACTTCTGATATAAGTTTATCCCAGGAATTATCACCATAGATTTCCTGTATTCCCGATCTTTCGCCAAGTTCACTTTCCAGCCTCGTCTTGATACTGTGAAAAACGGATTCCTCTGGTTTTTGAAGTATCTCGGCAGTTTCAGATTTTCTATGTTCCTCAATCCTGGAAGCGATCTCTTCTTTTTTACGTGCCTCTTCTCTTTTGCCTGCTTCTTCTTTCCTGCGTGCCTCTTCTCTTAAACGAAGCTCCTTCCTTCTCTGTGCTTCATCCTTTAGCCGCATTGCTTCCAGAAGTATGGCCTGCAGATCTCCATGAATGATTTTTTTCTGCTGAAGACACTCATTCTGGATGGAGATATTAACGTTGTCCCAGGACAATATCTGAAGTGCTGCGGATTCTCCCTGAATGCCATTGATTCTGGCATCAAGAAGGTTTCCTTCTCTGAAGAACAGGACACCCTTTTTCCCTAATGAACTATTGTCAACTCTTATTGTACAGGTCTTTTGTTCCATTTCAATTACCTGCAGAAACATGCCCGAGGAAACACTGTGAAGTGTTCCTCCGTCTGCCTCGTTTCTCAGAGTGGACATTATCTTGCGGGCCAGGTCTTCAACCAGAAAAGGTTTTTCAATGTATCCTACTGCACCCCCTTCTTTTGCCATGATCTTCATTTTAGGTGTGCTATAGGCAGTGATCATTATGACAGGTATATCCGGATAATTTTCCATTACATGGGCTAAAAGGGCGAATCCGTCAATCCTTGGCATTTTGAGATCAGTGACAACGAGAGAAATATGGTTGTTCTTAAGTTTTTTGATGGCGTCTTCACCGTCCCCGGCCAGTAATACGGAAAATGTGTCTCCATATCTTTCAAGTCCTTCTTTAAGTGAGAGAAGCATCTCCTGATCGTCATCGACAATAAGAATATCCCTAATCATAAATCAATCCTTTTAGTGTCCCTTTCGGGGATGGTGAAAACCCCTCGCCTTAAGGCGAAGAAAAATTAAAATTGTCCTAAGAGGACTTTTCATAAAAT
>JAFGMQ010000208.1 GCA_016927455.1 Deltaproteobacteria bacterium | reverse complement strand
CCACCGGTCGGGCGAGCACATCCAACCTTAGGCTTCTCCGCCATAGCCTGCCTCCTTTCGCAACATATTGTTGCCATACTCTATTTTAGTTTTCTATCTCTTTTTTGAATCATCTACAACCTGAAAACAGTAAAAATTTTATATGATAGTAAAAAAAGTTTCAAGTACTTATACTCCTTATATAATTTTTACATTGACACAATGCTTATCTCCTTCATATAGTATGTATAGAAAAAAAAGCAAGTTCTTATAACCTAATCAAGGAGACATTAAAGATGCAGCACTTGCGGAAATGGAATTTGATCTGTTTTTTGGCGGCATTTGTATTGTGTGTCGGCATGTCGGCCCAGGCGGCCGTTTTCAATGGCGAGCTGACGATTGGGGATCCTACCTTTCATCGTCCCAGCACCAACTGGGAACCGGGGGATCCATGTGGTCCGTCATCGACTGACCCTCCCTTCTACTACGATGTCTATTCCTTTACGCACACCGGGGGGGCGCTGAGAATCTCCTTTTCGACCACCGGTTTCATTCCTGTCATCATCGGGTATGCTGGTGTCTGCAGCTTCAATTCGGACAGGCCGTGCGACAACTTCGTGGGGATATTTGGCTGCGGGCCAAGCGATTTTGAATGGATCACCCCTCAGTCCTACCCGGCAGGCGACTACGAGATCGTCATAACCTCATGCGATACGAAAGGTACCGGGACTTATGAGCTCGAAGCCACTTCCGTTTCCCTATCCGTTCCCACAACCAACGAATGGGGAATCATTATTTTTGTCATCCTGCTGGCCGGCTCTGCGGTCGTCATGATGCGCAAGAGGCACCCGCAAGCATAGAACACGCTTGGGCATAGCAGACCAGGTTGTCCATTGTTAAAGGGTGATAGTACGGTTCCCGGCAACCGGGCCATCACCCTTTTGTGCGTTGGGCGCATGGGCCGCCAAGATTCCGCACGGGGGCTCACAAACCTGCTCCCGCCGTGCTTTATCATGTTTAGGTGCACAAGATGTCGCAAAAGGCCGTAAAAGCTTGATTATGAACGTGACAATTCGAATAGAAACTGCCGGCTATTATCGTGAAGTGGAAAACCTGATTCGGCTTGGTCGGAATCATCATCTGCTGTATTGGCGTAAGATGTACCCGAGCCTTCCATCCGGCAAAGGTCACAGAAACGATCCCGAATACAAAAAACAACACAGACAATATAACTGATCTGCTCTTCATACCCATCTCTTCTTTAAGTAGTAAAATAAGGTGCCAGGACTTCAAGATATGTGTCTTAACTGCCCTGCCTTTCCTTTTCACCAGATAAATCCGGCTTTTTTCTTCAATAACATCCACTTCAGTACTGGGGGATATTTTCAATTTCTCACGAATTTCCTGCGGAATTGTAATCTAACCTTTTGTTGTAACCGTTATCATTTAATCTTCATAAATATATAATACCAATAATAATACCACAAATTTTTTATCAACTTAAATAACGTTCTGTTCCATTGCCCGTAATTATTTGAAAAATGAAGATATATTTTGACACAATCAAATTTGAAAAACTCTCAAAAAATCGTTACTTAGATGGAAAGAATGTGTCGTAATTCATTTTTTGTCCCAGCCAGAGGCTGGTAAAATTTTGAAGCGAAACGAGAAACCTTGAGTCCAGTAATTTAAGGACTTTAAGATTCCTCATCACGCTACAGCGTGATTCGGAATTTCATCAGCCTCTGGCTGGGAAATTCTTTATAATTAAGACACAGCCTCGGAAACCGCAGTCCAGATGCTACATAAATACCTAAAAACTCTGGATTCCGACTGAAGTTTATCAGCCTTTGGCTGGCCGGAATGACGGAAAATGATACTTTCAACTTTTTTCAAGACAATAAAATTTCGACATCTTTTTGATATTGATTGCAACAGCATGTATGATATGAATTATTGATTTTATACAGGTAAATGAAAAGATCATTTAATAATATGCTGAATATCATAATAAAAAAAGAAGACAGTCGGCCAACATGGCAGCAGATACTTTCAAAGAGTATCACCAGTGCCAAATACCTGCCGGATTCATTCGAAATAGATACTGCCGCACTTCAAAAGGTAACCGCATGCTATCCCATGCGCATAAACCCTTATTACCTGAGTCTTATAAGGCATAAGGATGACCCCATATACAGGCAATGTGTTCCGGACCTCAAAGAGATTTCTATTGAAAAAGGCCTTGAAGATCCTCTAAGCGAGGAGGATTATTCTCCGGTACCGGGCCTGACACACCGATATCCGGACAGGGTGCTTTTTCTGGTATCCAGCCACTGCGCCATGTATTGCAGGTTCTGCAACCGCAAAAGGAAGGTAGGAAGGCCTGACATGGTGACCAGAGAATCAATCAGAGAAGGAATTTTATACATAAAACAAAACAGCAGGATCAGAGATGTCCTCCTTTCAGGTGGAGATCCGCTCCTCCTTGAAAACAATGAACTTCATAACATCCTGAGCAGACTGCGTTCCATTCCGCATGTGGAGATTATAAGGATCGGGACCAGGGTCCCATGCACCCTGCCACAGAGGATTACACCCCGATTGACTAATATGCTGAAGAAATTTCATCCTTTGTTTATAAACACACATTTCAATCATCCCCTTGAAATAACCCCTGAATCATCAATGGCCTGCAAACGGCTTGCAGATGCCGGAATCCCTTT
>JAFGMQ010000031.1 GCA_016927455.1 Deltaproteobacteria bacterium | reverse complement strand
GGCTTTAATATGTTTTACAACTTCCATCCCGCCGATTCCCGGCATCATCAGGTCGGTAATTACAATATCGAACCGGCCTGCATCAATCTTTTCAATCCCTTCTTCTCCGGACGCAGCAGTATCAATATCAATGTCCTCATTTTTAAATATTCTTAAACAGCTTTTGAGTACAATAGGTTCATCATCAATTATTAATATCTTTGTCATAAAAGCTTCTCTTGTTTTATTTAAGTTTATTCTCCTGGGCCTTTATTTGAACTTATGCCGGAAGTTTGATTGTAAATGTTGCTCCCTTTCCAACATGACTTCTAACATCAATCGTGCCCTCATGACTGTTTATAATACCATGACTTACTGAAAGACCCAACCCTGTACCCTCTCCGGGCGCCTTTGTAGTAAAAAAAGGATCAAACACCTTGGACAGGTTTTCTTCGCTGATTCCTTTACCGGTATCGGATATCTCGATAATAACATAATTGAGGTTATCGTCATAGTGCACGGATATTTTCAGATCCCCGCCCTCCGGCATGGCATCGGCAGCGTTGAGACACAGGTTGTTAATCACGGACTTGATCTGGTTTTCATCAACACTGATATCCGGTATTGATTCATGAAAATTTCTAATAACCCTTATATTATGGAATGATATATGATTCTCTAATATTTTCAGTGTATCATTTATTACATCACATATATTCACCAGACTCCTCTCAAGCCTGGTTTCTCTGGCAAAGTCCAGAATGCCTCTTACTATGCTCCTGCATCTCAGTGTTTCTTTCACAATGATATCGAGATCTTCCTTATACTGAGTATCCCTGAGTTCTTCTGAAAGCATGCTGCTGTAAGTCAAAATACCTGTAAGCGGGTTATTTACCTCATGGGCTATTCCTGAGGCCAGCCTGCCAAGGGACGCCAGTTTTTCAGATTGAGCTATCTGACTTTGTGTGCTTTCTTTAAGAATTTGATCCCTTTCGAATATCGCATCTATCATCTTATTGAATGAAGATGCCAGTATACCCATCTCATCTTTGGATTCCATATGTATTTTACGGCTGTAATTCCCGTCCGCTATCTCCTTTGAAGCAGAAATAAAGGAATTCAGGGGATAAATTATACGTTTGATCAGAGAAAAAGAAAGTAATACCGCAATCACTGCACCGATAATAGTCATTATGAGAAATAACATGGTTGTATTTCGTCTTATTTGATCATATTTTTCCTCAAGCATGCCCACATAAAGAATTCCGACTACTTCGTCCTTTATATTATTTATCGGCACATATCCGGATATAAACCATTTATTGACAACAAAAGCCTTGTCCACCCATATTTTCTGCTGATGAACTACTTTTTCATATACTTTTTCCGAGACACGGGTCCCGATTGCCCTGGTGCCGTCTTTTCTTTTAACATTTGTGGAAATCCTGAGACCTTCCATAAAGAGAGTGGCTGAACCAACTTCGACATCGTTGATTTTTTCATCCCGAAATACCAGATTTTTAATGTTATCAACAAATTCAAAATTATTGTTAAGCAGACGGCCTCCGAATACAAGGCCTGCGAATCGATCATCTTCGAAAATGGGAGAAGCAGCAATGATGGATAGACCTCGATCCTCAAAATCAGGTATTCTTTGGTCTGTTGCAGCTGATTGTACTTTAATTAATGCCCTTTCCGCCAAGGACTCTCCTTCCAGTAATAAAAGATCACTGCTCAAAATATCCGTACCAAAGCAGGGGCCATGATTTTCGAGTACATGTCTGACACAGGGTTCGAATCCGGCATTATCACCATAAACATCCTTATTATTGGCCCTTGCGATGACAACTCCCTTTTCATCAGTTACATTCAGATAATCAAGACCTATAATGCGATTGATTTTTTCCAGTTCATCGATTAATTGGTCCCTGTCTTTATTAAGAAGGGCTTCTTTGATCAATGAACGTGAAGCCGCAAGATTCAAAAAGGTGCTGATATCGTTGGTCTGCTGATGATAAATATATCGTGCTGTATTCAGGTGGCCCTGGATAGCATCATAGGCCTGTGAGAGGATATTTTTGTTTATAATCCAAACACCTATAATAATGAATGCCGTACCTGTAAACAGTACAATGGATATAAGGCTTAAAAACAGTCTAACCTTGATGGTAGGACGTATAATGGCATTCAGTAACATATTTTTGGCTCATCTGCTTTGAAAGAGGAGGCGTTCGTGCAGAACGTGAATAGAATTGTCATGCCACACTACCCTCGATTTCAGGTTTTTCTTTCATAAAAATTTTCCCGTGATTTTCAGGGATAATATCTCACACATGTTTTTGGATATAATGTACATTTTCTCTCGCCATTTTATTGCCGCAGTCCCGACTGCCCGCTTTTATTATCAGAGAATCAGATTAATCCAAAAAAACCTGCACTGTTTAAAATAATCCGGAAGGCATATTGGCTGGAAAGCCTCCTAAAGTGGTGACTGTTCCTTCAATTTTTTGACTGCAGCGGATTTACCGATCACAATAAGGCAATCCCCACCATGAAGACGCTCTGAAGGATTGATTTTTGTGATCTGATTCTGGCCTCTGCGTATGCCTACCAGTGTGACGCCGTACTTCTGACGGAAAAGAATATCCGCCAGGGATCTGCCTGAAAGATTTGAATCATCCAAAACGCTGATTTCCGCTATTTCAAATCGGTCTTCGTCTTCAAAAGCATCTCGTATCTCGAGCTGATTGACTATGCTTTCAGCATCTTTCAATGCCCCGGGATGCCCCATGAGGAGAAGACGGTCAGCCGGAAAAATCCTGAGATCCGGCTTCGGCTCATAATAAACGCGCCCTCCCCTGCTGACTGCCAGAACAGATATTCCCGATTCCGACAGCGGGAGTTCTCTTATGGTCTGACCGGCAGCGGATGCGTCCGAACGGATGCGCAACTCAAGAAACGAGATAGGCCAGTCCACATTTTCAGGGAGAAAGCCCATGGCATAGGTCAGTGAATCGGCCGCCTGTTCAGTTGCATCTCTAAAAGGTCGAAATACCAGGTGGGCACCGGCTTTTTCGAACTCAGTCGCCTCCTGGCTGTTTGTTGCCGTCAAGGCTACTTTGCCGCTGTAGCCATCTTTTCTGAGAGTATTGATAAGCGCAAGGTTCAGCTCTTTTGAGCGGACAGTACTGATCACCCATCGAGCCTTATTTAAAGGTAATTGCTCATGCATGTCAGGGTCTGCCACATCTCCATAGATAACAGTCACGCCCCTCTGGCGCCACTTGTCAAGAGCGATCGGATCGAAGTCAACACCCAGGATGGCTTTTTCCCGCCTTACGAGATGATCCAGAAGACCGCTCCCGTAATTGCCGAGACCAACCAGGATCACCTCAACTTCTTTTCTCTTCTCGAGAGTGTCTATGGCTGCTTCCCGGTATGGATTGCGCCTTTCGAATATCTTCAGGGGGCCGGACAGGAAACGGTAAAGCTGATATGAGTAGAGAATCATGTAAGTGGAGACAAAAATGGTCACTACCCCCACAAAGGTAATCAATCCCATTGTTTCATTAGTAATATGGCCGATGCTCAACCCCAGAGCAGCTACTATCAATGAAAACTCGCTGATCTGGGCAACCGTAAGCCCTGCAAGGAATCCCGTACGACGGCGATAGCCCATTAAACCCATGATTATCATAACAATCAGAGGATTGCCTATGAGTACAAATACAGAGAAGACAAGAGATGCACCCAGCTGCGATCCAACCATGGACCAGTCCAGACGAGCACCAAGATCTATAAAGAAAAACAGGAGAAGAAAATCCCTGATACTCGTCAGGCGCGCTCCAATTGAATCACGGTAAGCCGTAGATGCCAGCGATACTCCGGCAAGAAACGCTCCCACTTCCTTGCTGAATCCCATCATTTCACTTCCTGCACCGAGAAAAACCGCCCATGCAATTGCAAAAAGGGTCAGCAGTTCCAGCGAATGGGCAAGACGCCTTGTCAGATAAGGAATGACATATTTCATCACCAGGCCCACAGCGAGCAGCAGTCCAAAGCCCTTTGCAACAATCATAAAAATCGAGAAGTATTGAGGCCCTTCTTCGCCAACTGTTGATCCGAGAGTCGTCAGGGCGACCAGTGCCAGAATGGCCGCGATATCCTGAACAATCAGAAATCCCAGTGCTATCTGCCCGTGCAGAGAGTCGATTTCCTTTTTGTCCGACAGGAGTTTTACAATAATGATCGTACTTGAAAAAGTGAGTGCAACCGAGATATAGGCCGCACTGAGGTAGGATATGTCCATAGCAACGGCAATGAAAAAACCGATGAGTGACGTAAAAATAATTTGGCCCAGACCCGTAGCCAGCGCCACAGGGCCGGTAGTACGAATCAGATTCAGATCGAGCTTGAGCCCAACGATAAACAGCAGAAGCGAAATACCGATATGCGCCAGAAGTTCAATCTGCTCATAGCTGTGGATGATACCCAGAAGCGAAGGGCCGGCCAGAATACCCGTCGCAAGAAACATGATAACCAAGGGTTGACGCAATTTTTGCCCGGCTAATCCAGTAAGAGTCGCAAGGCCCAGAATTGCTGCAATTTCCACAAATGAGTTTCCGAGTGTCATTACATAAAAATCCTTTCGTTTTTGTGAAACAGGGGACAATCCTGTGGCCCCTGTTTGCTGGTTATATTACCGAATACAGCATCTTTGCGCAAAGAATAATCAGAAGCAGAGCAAAGGCCTTTTTTAAAGAAGCGACCGGCATTCTATGTGCGAGTCTTGCGCCATAGGGTGCAGTTAAAAAGCTGGTCATGGAAATTAGCAATACGGCAGGCAGGTAAACAAATCCTAATGTGTAATTGACTGCAGATATGGCTGACCAGCCGTTAATGACATATCCGGCAGTACCAGCGACTGAAATTGGCAGTCCCATTGCGGCTGAAGTGCC
>JAFGMQ010000207.1 GCA_016927455.1 Deltaproteobacteria bacterium | reverse complement strand
TCCTTTGCCTATGCCGCCGAAAAGTGTACAGAGGTTTACGGCGAAAGTCAGTCTGTATTCAGTCTGGCTACAGGAAGTCCGGGCGAACTGGGTCTGCTCAAGGCCCTTGCCGATTCATTCAACAAGAAACAGGGCACATCATTGTGCTGGATAAAGGCAGGTTCCGGCCAGTCTCTCAAACTGCTCAAAGAAAAGGCAGTTGATATGATTATGGTTCATGCCCCTGCGGCCGAAAAAGAAGCTGTAAAGTCGGGCTGGGCTGTAAAGAGAACCCTTATAGGATCCAATGAATTCTATATAGTCGGCCCCAGGAATGATCCAGCCGGAATCTCCAGTGCCAAGGATGCCCCTGAAGCCTATGCCAGGATAGCAAATGCCCAGGCCAGATTTCTTTCAAGAGCTGACAATTCCGGTACCCACAAAAAGGAAATGGCTATATGGGAAAAGGCTGGAATCAAACCATCAGTGAACTGGTACGTAGAAACAAAGACTTTTATGATGGCCACCTTAAAACAGGCAAACAATGAAGGTGCCTATTTTATGACAGACAGCAGCACCTGGATAGCCGGAAGAAAAGAAATGGGCAATCTGGCGATACTCTTCAGGGGAGATCTATTTCTTATAAATACATACCACGCCATGTCTCAGCCTGAAGGGACAACAACCGGTCAGAAATATGCTTCTGAATTCATAGACTTCGTAAAATCCGCTGAGGGGCAGAAAATAATACAGACCTACGGAGCTGATCTTTACGGTGAAGGCATTTATAACGACGCTGAATATGCCAGGAAATACGTTCATTAAAATTCAATCGCCGGCCCTTTCAAGTTTTTCATAATAATAAGGGCAGTCTAATTTCTTAAAGGGGGTTATTATCAGAATACCCCCTTTTTTAATGGATTCGACAACTCAAACCATAACGAGTAAAAAATCTTATTATATGACATGGGTGAAAGGCAATAATTTTCAGAAACTCTAATTTTCGGTTAGGCATCTTTCAAGCTTATGTGCTATTATTTGCTTTATTGTCGGCATTTCAGGAATTTGCTGACAGATTAATACAAAAGCGAACGGCATCATAATAATCAATTATTTAAAATTGCATTAGACATGATTGATTTTATGGCCCAGGCAGAGGGTTCATTTCCGGAGACTTAAAAGGAGAATATTCTGTGGCAAGGATAATAATTGAAAAAGGGAAAAGAGGAAGGATGCATATTGAAAGCGACCTGATGGGTGAATCCCTTGTAAGCAAAGAACTGCTGCATAAGACCGAATCAAATGAATATTTCAGGATGCACCCTGAGGTCAATGTGATGAAAATCGGGGGACAGAGTATCATTGACCGTGGAGCAAAAGCTGTCCTGCCTATAATTGACGTCCTGGTACAGGCCAAGGAGAAACACAAGCTCATACTCATGACAGGGGGAGGAACAAGGGCCCGCCATGTCTATAATATCGGTATTGAACTGGGTATGCCCACAGGCGTTCTCTCAAAACTGGGCGACAAGGTATCATGGCAGAATGCAGAAATGATGAGTGTTCTCCTGGCCAAGCATGGGGGTGTCAAGATTGGTCACGGAGACAACCTTGAGCAACTGACTATGTTTTGTCAATTGGGATACCTCCCTATAACCTATGCTGTCCCACCTTACGGCTTCTTTGAACACCCTGCCGAATTCGGGTCTATCCCGCCTCACAGAACAGACTGCGGGGCATTCCTCCTTGCAGAGAATATCGGTGCCCGGAGCCTGATTTTTCTGAAGGATGAAAAGGGGCTTTTCAGCAGAGATCCCAAGAAGGTCAAAAAATCAGAGATGAAAAACCTGACCTTCTATGACCGTATTTCGGCAAAAAAACTCCTGGAAATGGACCTTGACGACCTTATAATAGAGCGCCCGATACTGAAACTGCTTCAGAGATCAAAATGTCTTAAGGAACTTCAGATTGTTGATGCACTTCGCCATCCCGAGTACATTCTCGCTGCCCTTGATGGAAATCATGTAGGCACAATAATCTATAAGGAATAGAGTCTGATCAGCGAAAAATGAGCACAGACCAACAATTACTCGGGTTTACCCTTTTTTTCGATCTCGAGGTAGATCACCTTGGCGCCGGTGGCTTTGGCAATCTGCTCCAGTTCCTGTCTGCGGATATGTTTTGTATAAATCTTTATATCGCCGCCACTGACTCCCAGTACTCGAAAACGGGGCTTTTTTTCGCCCTTCTCTACCTTGCGTCTTTCTCGTACAAAAATCTGGGTAGACATGATTTACTCCTTTCCATTGGTTAAGAAATGGTTTATATATATTAAGAACAAATGTTAGTTTAGAATATATGTCTTTTAAGGATATAGGTCAAGCAAAAAATGAAAAAAGATAAGACAGAAGATGAATTTCAATTACAGGGCAAACGGGAACGCTACATCCAGCCTTCCATCCTGATGGT
Organism: Deltaproteobacteria bacterium; assembly: GCA_016927455.1. GTDB lineage: Bacteria > Desulfobacterota > DSM-4660 > Desulfatiglandales > Desulfatiglandaceae > JAFGMQ01. The sequence goes on along the minus strand of JAFGMQ010000207.1, from coordinate 5,635 downwards.
AATCTGCGACAAGCCCTCATACGGTTATGAGCTGATTCAGAATATCCATAAGTACGGATTTGTGGAGGGACAGGCCCCTCCAGGCATGATTTACCGCCACCTGAGACAGCTTGAAGAGGAAGGCCTGGTTTCTTCCGAATGGGAAACTGAAGGCTCTGGCCCGGCTAAAAGGATGTACTTCCTTACGGATGAAGGGCAGGAAGTTCTCGGACTCTGGATTGCATATATGGAAAAGCAGGCTGAAAATCTTCAGAAATTTATAGAGCGATACAGGGAAAGGGAAAAAGGCCTTAGTGATAAATAAATAATCTGCCCGGAATTAATAGCGGATACTATCTTTGGCGTTCTCATTCTTTTTGATCAGCCGTGAAGACTTCGTTTTTCACACTGCCAGGCAATACAATTATCGCCATAATGACATGGAGACTCCAATGCCCCTCTATGATGTACTGATTATCGGCGCCGGCCCGTCCGGTCTTTTCACCGCCGTTAAGGCCGCAGAGAAAATCGACTGTATCCTGATCCTGGAAAAACAGCCTGATCCCGGTCATAAACTCCTGCTGACCGGTTCAAGCCATTGTAATTTCACCAACATCCGGCCTGTCCTTGAATTTCCCCGGGCTTACGGAGACCATGGTTCATTTTTAAAGCCGGCCCTTATGAATTTCAGCAATCTGGAGGCTATTGAATTTTTCAAACAGAACGGCATCGAGCCCATGGTTATAGAGGAAAACGGCAAGGTCTTTCCAAAATCTCTTAAGGCAGGGGACATCTTGAATACTTTGCTTGCCCTTTGTGAAAAACGCAGAGTTTCAATTCTTTTCCGCCAGAAAGCAAATCGAGCCAGGAGGCAGCCTTCCGGTCTGTTTGAGGTGCAAACCATATCCGGGACCTATCAGTCCAGGAGATTAGTTATTGCAACCGGCGGAAAATCCTACCCGGGTACCGGCTCCACAGGCGATGGCTACAGCCTGGCGCAGTCTATGGGTCATTCCCTGGTTGAACCGCGACCCGGCCTGACGCCTTTTTTTATCAGAAATTTCCCTTTGGCGGACTTGACAGGGACATCATTCAAAAATCTCAGGGTCACACTCTGGCGTAAAAGCAAAAAATCCAAGACCCTGTCCGGAGATCTGCTTATCACCCGACAGGGCCTTTCAGGCCCGGTGATTCATAATCTGGCGCGCTACGCAGTTGCCGGTGACAAAGTGACCATAGCCTTTGTCCCTTTCGAAAACCACGAGACATTCAGAAATCAATGGATGGCCGACCTGGATAAAAGCGGAAAGATCAAAGTGCGGACATGGATCAGGCATTATCCTCTGACACTGGCCCTGACACGCAAAATCATGGCCCTGGCCGATGTTAATCCAGACACATTCGTTGCAGGATTGAGCCGTAAAAAACGTTTGGAACTACTGGAATATGTCTCTGCTTTTCCACTGGAAATAGAGGCCCTGGGCGATTTCAATATTGCCATGATTACCTGCGGGGGCGTAGCCCTTGATGAAATAAACCGCAAAACCATGGAATCAAGAATCGTTAAAGGTTTATACTTCGTCGGTGAGGTGATGGATATTGACGGCGACAGCGGCGGGTATGCGCTTCAGGCTGTCTGGTCTACATCTGCCCTGGCAGCCAGCGCCATCATACGGAGTTTCTGAAAACAGCGGGACAATTATTCCGGATATCCCTCCGGATCAACTTGAGAATAAAAGCTGCCATGTGGCAAGCTTCCCGGAAGGAGGCCAGTGTCTCTGTTATGGGAATATCTTTCCGGGATTGAGTATCCCGTTGGGGTCATACAGGTCCTTGATTTTTTTCATCCATACCAGGCTCCTGCCATGCTCGGCTTTCATGAATCCTCTTTTTCCGATGCCCACACCATGCTCACCTGTGGCTGTACCGCCCAGGGAAATTGCTGTCTCCACAATTCGTTTACTTATCATATCAATAATATCCCATTCCTTCTCGTCCCCTGTCTTTCCCATAAATACGAGATGCAAATTACCATCTCCCGCGTGGCCAAAAGTATATCCAGGGATTCCAGCGTTCCGGGATTCACTTCTGGCCATTGAAATAATCTCCGGATAGGCTGAAATGGGAACTGCTACGTCTATAACAATATGAGAACACCCGGGATGACTCCGTCTTATCATCTCGGCAAGCTCATATCGTGCATTTAGAAGTTCTTCCCTCTCTTTTCTTTCGATTCCCTGTCGGAAGTCATAACAATCAAGCCCTTCGCATATTTCATTGGCAATCCCCATGACATATTCCAGCTGCTTTCCGCTTGCCCCATGAAATTCAATAAAGAGTGTGGGCGATACCTCCATGCCCAGCTTTTTCTCTCTGTTTATGACTGATATACATTCTGGCGCCAGCAGTTCAAGGGAAGCCGGTTCAATTCCTGAACGCATAATTTCAAAAACGGCCTTCCCGGCTGTTTCAACGTCTCCGAAATTAACTGTTGCTGTCGAGAATTCCTCAGGCCAGCCCCTCAAACGTACGGTTGCATCCACTACTATCCCGAGCGTTCCTTCAGAACCTATAAAACTGTTAATCAAGTCATACCCGGATGAAGTCTTTGAAGCCCGACATCCCATCTCCAAAACTTCACCGTCCGCGAGAACAACTGTAAGGCGAAGGATATTTGCCCTTGTAGATCCGTAACGAACCGTTCTGATGCCGCTTGCATTATTTGCAATCATTCCGCCGATAGTGGCCCTGGCGCCCGGGTCAGGGGGGAAGAAAAGCCCCTTGTGCCTGAGTTTTTCATTAAGATCCTGATATGCTAAACCTGGTTCGACATCAGCCTGAAAATCCGATTCCCTGATTTCTATTATCTTGTTCATTAAGGAAAAATCAAGCACCAGCCCGTTAAAGACCGGAATCGGATTCCCTTCAAGACTTGTCCCTGAACCCCATCCAGTAACCGGGATCAGGTGTCTGTTGGCATATCTCAGAATATCTGATACTTCAGTTCTGTTCACCGGCCAGACTACTGCCTCAGGAAGGCTTGGCGGGTGCTGGGACTGGTCCCTGGAATGAAGTTCAAGGTTGGATATCCCGGTTGATATCCGATCACTGCCCACAATGGATGCAATATCCTTCAAATGCCTGCCTTCCAGTAAATTGAATTTCATTACAAGACTCCTTTTTCATTAATCAGGCGGAAAACATAAAACGCCTCATTCTGATATTCATCAGAAGACCTATAGACGCCATGGTTGTAATCAGAGATGAACCTCCGTAGCTGAAAAGCGGAAGGGGAATTCCGACTACGGGCAAAAGGCCTGCAACCATTCCCACATTAATAACCACCTGCCAGAAAAACATGGAGACAATTCCCACAGCGAGAATTGAGCCGAACTTGTCTTTTGAATTTCTTGCTATACTTAACCCGCACAGGATTAAAAACAGATAAAGCATGAGCAGAATTATTGCACCTAAAAAGCCCCATTCTTCTGCAAGTACGGAGAAGGCAAAATCCGTGTGCTGTTCCGGTAGAAAATTCAACCTCGTCTGGGTGCCCTTCAAAAATCCCTTTCCCCAGAAAAGACCCGAACCTATCGCTATTTTGGACTGATTAATATGGTATCCTGCACCCAGAGGGTCCATCTCAGGCCTTATAAATGTAAGGATACGCGCCTGCTGATATTCCTTGAGATTGAACCATACCAGGGGAGCAACAGCTATCGCAGACCCAACCAGAATCACCATGGACTTCCAGTAGACATTTACAAAAAAGAATATTGAAAAGGACATGGCAACTATAAGAAGGGCTGTTCCAAGGTCAGGTTGCTTTAAAATTAACAGAAAAGGCATCGATAATATCAGAAAAGGCTGCCAAAGGTCTCTGAGCCGGTATTTCTGAAATCCCCCCTTTTCACTGAAAAACTTGGCAAATACAATCAAAATGACGATTTTTTCCAACTCAGAGGGCTGAAAGGAAAATAGACCCAGGCTCAGCCATCTCTGGGATCCGCAGGTCACCTTTCCGATGACTATTACCAGAACCAGAAGAATTAATGAGAGAATATAGGCCGGATAGGCTATTCTTTCCAGAGCAAAATAGTTAAAGGTTGTCATCAGCAAAAACACAAAAAAACCCGTAAAAAACCAGTAGACCTGTTTGGTAAATATCTGCGCCCCTCCCACGTCCCTTATAGGATAAGTTGCGCTATATAGATTAAGGAGGCTGATACCCGCAATAATTATGAGTACAAGCAATAAGAGCCAGTCAATATTCTGAATCAGTCTGCGGTCAAACATGTCTTGTTTCAATCCTGGTATATAGCATTTTTTTAACTTAACAATTTATGGCCTTAATCTGATCCGGGCCTTCTCCTTTTTACCCTGTACCCTTAAACCTGTTATCTTACACTTTGTTAAGCAAGCGCTCCCGGATCATCACCTTTTAAAATCAATTTAAATATGTCTTTATCATTTGGGCTGCAATCGGGGCAGCAACGCTTCCTCCATGCCCTGCATTTTCGATTATTATTGCAAGTGCAATACGTGGATTTTCCTGAGGCGCAATCGCCACAAACCATGCATGGTCTCTTAAATGAACAGGCACCTCCTTTTTGATGTCCCTGGAATCTATATCCTTTGCCATGCTTACTACCTGCGCTGTCCCCGTCTTTCCGGCAACAGAAATCATATCCACCCTTGCCATTTGACCGGTCCCGTTCGGCTGATTAACTACTCCTGTAAGTGCAACCTTAACAAGCCTCATATTTTCATTCTTTATAGGGATCGTCCTGTTCACCTTTGGAATAAAACTGCTGACCGTTTCCCCCTCTGCTTTTCCTATCCACTTAATAACCTGTGGTCTGTACAAAAAACCTCCGTTGAAAACAGCCGAAATAACAGAAACTGCCTGAATTGGAGTTACAAGAACGAAACTCTGTCCGATTGAAACAGATATAGTTTCGCCGATCTGCCAGGGCAGTCCCCACCTGCTGATCTTCCAGTCACTCGTAGGTATGAGACCTTCCTTTTCCTGTCCCAAATCAAAGCCGCTTACCTGCCCAAGTCCAAACATCCTTGCATATTGTGCAATAGTATCAACGCCAAGCCTTCTGCCAAGCCTGTAAAAATATACGTCACAGGATTCAACTATTGCCTTGTGCAGATTAACCTTGCCATGTCCATATTTTTTCCAGCAGCGGAAGACAGTATCTCCCAAAGCGTACTCCCCGGTGCAGACCAGCTCTTCTTCAGGATCAATAATGCCCTCCTCAAGACCTGCCAGGGCCATGACAATCTTGAATACAGAACCTGGCGGATATTGACCTGACAGGACCCTGTTCTGTAAAATATAATCGCTTGAGTTGGACATGCTCTCCCACGCAGACTTATCAATGCCCCCAACAAAAATGTTAGGATCAAATGGAGGAGCGCTGGCCAGGGCCAGTATCTCCCCACTGCACGGATCCATGGCAATTATAGCCCCCTTTTTGCCATCCAGTGCCTTATCTGCCGTATCCTGCAGTTTTTTATCTATTGTCAGGCAGATATTTTCACCTGAAATCGGGGCTTTTCTTGAAATTACACTTATTTTCCTGCCGGCTGCATCTACTTCAACCTGCTCACCTCCGCGTATTCCATTCAAAAATTTCTGCCATTT
>JAFGMQ010000206.1 GCA_016927455.1 Deltaproteobacteria bacterium | reverse complement strand
CTCTATTACACATACAATATCAAACTGAAGTCTTCACCTAAAGCCGAGGGCTTTTCTCCAAATCCTCGAGAGGGACAATAATGCAGCTTTTCATGAATTGCACTGGTACCCGTTAAGGGAGAAATACGATGAAAGCCCTGATGATTTCCGCCAATACAGAATATATCAACATGCCCACAATGCCTCTGGGACTTGCCTGTGTGACTGAGGCAGCGCGAAGGGCAGGACATGAGACCGAGCTTGTCGACCTCTTGCCTGGTCACAATACTGAAGAAACTATCAGGCGTTCCATACATTCATTTTCTCCGGACATCATCGGGATTTCCGTTAGAAACATAGACGACCAGTGCATGGAAAACCCAAGATTTCTGCTCGATCAAGCGAAGTCAGTTATCAGTTCATGCAGAAGATTTTCCGATGCACCTGTCGTAATTGGCGGTGCAGGGTACAGTATATTTCCCGAAAGTGCCTTGAAATATCTCGGAGCAGATATGGGAATAGAGGGAGAAGGTGAAGCCTGTTTTCCTGTTCTGCTCGACTGTCTCCAGCATGGCCGCCCTTTTTCAGGATTGCCGGGCCTTTATCTCCGCGATACTGGTATTCAGGGACACAGGGCCTTTGAAAGAACCCTGGACAGATTCCATATGCCGGAAATGGACCTTTTTTCGGCAAAAGCCTATAAGGAAGAAGGTTTCTGGCTGCCTGTTCAAACGAGACGGGGATGCCCTATGAATTGCAGCTATTGTTCTACCGCAAACATCGAAGGGAATATGATCCGCAGACGTTCCCCTGAGTCTGTTGTCGAATGGCTTGCAAGGTGTGTTGAGGCCGGCTTCCGCCGCTTTTATTTTGTTGACAGCATATTCAACCTGCCGCCATCCTATGCCCTGTCCCTGTGCAATCTCATTTGTGAGGCCTCCCTTGACATAGAGTGGCGCTGCATACTCTATCCAGGGAATATCGATGAAACCCTGATTAAAGCAATGAAAAAAGCAGGATGCAGCGAAATAAGCCTTGGCTTTGAAAGCGGGTGTGACAGGATACTGAAAAAGATGAATAAGAAGTTCAACCGCCGGGACATCCTTCGTGCTTCCAGCATAACTGCGGATTATGGCATCCGGAGAATGGGCTTTTTGCTCCTCGGTGGACCGGGCGAAAATGAGGATTCAGTTATGGAAAGCCTGTATTTTGTCGATTCACTTGATCTTGAATCTACGATGCTGACTCTTGGAATCAGGATCTATCCTTATACGAAACTTGCAAAGATTGCTTTAATGGAAGGCATTATCAAACGTAATGATGACCTGCTCCTGCCGAGATTCTATATTATTAAAGGTCTTCAGAAGTGGCTAAAAAAAACAGTGGATGAATGGATCAAAGATCATCCGGACTGGATAAATTAATCCGAATATTAGATTGATGTCCTTGGAAATAATTTCCTTAAGAGAACAGCAAAACGAGGTGTTGCATAAATGGCAAAACGATTTAGTACAGCGATAGCATTTATGTTATGTGCAGTCATGCTTTCCTTTATATCATGCTCCCCCGGGGATGATGAAAAGGCACTGATAGAACTGGTGGAAAAGGCTGCCAGTCTTGCAGAGGAACATGAAATCGGGGGAATCATAGAGCTTGCCACTGAAGATTTCAGGGCATATCCCGGCAACCTGGGCAGCAGGGACGCAAAGAGGGTCCTCTTCATGGCCTTCAATTACTACGGGGAACTGAAGGTAATCCATCCCGAACCAGACATCGACCTTGAACACGAGGATGGCAAGCCGACTGTGACAGTTCCCTTTCTAATTCTCAGAAAGAATCAATCTTTGCCGGAACTTGAAGGACTCTACAAAAATCCCAGAGAGTGGCTGGAAAGGGTGGGAGAAAACGCAGACCTTTACCGCTTCAAACTGAAAGTCATAAAGGCTGACGGCGAATGGTTTGTAAAAGAGGCATATCTTGAAAGATTTACAGGATTGGGTTTTAATCCTTAACACATCGATAATAAAATGAAAACTGCGGCAATCGATTCTCCTGCAAATCGACCTTCTAATTTATGAATCAAGATTGGCTGTCTGCTATTTTTAATTATTTGTCGCTTATAGGAAATACTTTTTCTTATATCCTGCACATTTAACCTTAAACCATTAACCCTTCTTCAACATTCACCGCTCATCGTCTTTTCATGAAAGCCATTAAGTTTAATCAGATCCTACACAGCATGCTTGACAATTGCCTCGATAATCTGCGGCCATACCTCTGGGGCATCTGATATGCTATGGCCCATACCTTCTATTATCATGACTTTAGCCCCGGGTATGGTCTCCGCCATGTCCCTTGTACAATCAACCGAAATTAAAGGATCGTCACTTCCGTTAATTATAAGGGTTGGAATACAGATAGATTTGAGACGGTCCCTGTTGCTTCCGGCTGCCATTAAAGCGGCAGCCTGACGTATTTCCCCTTCGGGATTAAAAGCCCTGTCAAAACATCTCTCCGCCTTATTCCTCACATAAGACTCATCAATACCGAATTTTGATCCGCTCAGCTTTTTGCATAACCCAACATAATAATCAATGAACTCTGTTCTGTCTGTGGGAGCAGGCTTAAACAGTGTTTCAATGGCCTCCGGGTTTGGAGGAGGGAAAGAGCTTTCGCCCATTGTGGATATCATGCAGGTAAGTGTTCTGATCCTTTTAGGGAAGTGTATGGCTATGAGTTGCCCGATCCTGCCTCCCATGGAGGAACCTAAAAAATGGGCACTCTCAATCCCTAATGCATCAAGAAGACCAATGGCATCCTTTGCCATATCCTCAAGAGAATACGGGATTTCAATTGTTTCACCTTTCTCTTTTGCCTTCGCAAGCCTTTTGAGATCAGGCACAGGGTAATCATTAAAAGTGGTTGACAGGCCTGTGTCGCGATTGTCGAAACGTATCAGCCGGTACCCATGTGCCGCAAGCTGAACGCAAAAATCTTCATGCCAGTTGATCATCTGGCTTCCGAGACCATTAATCATTACAAAGGCCGGTGCATCATCATCTCCAAAAGACTGCCAACAAATCTTAATTCCGTTGGCATTTGCAAAATATTCCTGGCTTGCGGTGAAAGTTACTGACATAAGCCTGGCTCCATAAATCTTTACTGCCTCAAGTTGATAAATCTCAAATTGATAAATCCTGGACGGGGATTATTTTTTCAATTATATTTAAAGTTTAAGAGTTTATTCAAAAATAGATAACCTGTCAATATTTCGAAAAAAAAGCTGATGGCCGTCAAGGCATCATCTCCCACTGCACAGAGTCACGGCATTGAGAAAATCCTAATTTTACAGTTGCCTTGATCTTGGCTCTGAATTTATGAACAACTTGACTTATCATCATTATGAGCGTATTTGATTCTAAAGGAACAATATAATAATAAACTGTCATATCGTAGATACGGGATTGCTGTCTATGCCGGATCACAGGCCCTTGCATGAGAGATTCTGTGTACGATCAAAAAGGAGGTAGGACATGGGAAAATGCATTTTTAGAATGACTTTGTTAGTATT
>JAFGMQ010000205.1 GCA_016927455.1 Deltaproteobacteria bacterium | reverse complement strand
GATATCCCCCAACTGCCTTGTGCTTATAGAAACAACAGTACCTCCGGGAACCACTGAGTATGTCGCATATCCTCTTATAAAAAAGGCATTCAAGGCGAGGGGTATTAAAGATGAACCCCTTCTGGCTCACAGCTTTGAACGGGTAATGCCTGGAAAGGACTATGTTAAATCCGTAAGGGACTTCTGGCGCGTTTGCAGTGGCATCAATCAGAAAAGCAGGGAAAAAGTCACAAACTTTCTGTCCGAGATTCTAAATGTTGATAAATACCCTCTTACCGTGCTTGATAAGCCTATTGAAAGCGAAACATGCAAAATCGTGGAAAACAGCTACAGGGCTACTATTCTCGCATTTCTCAATGAATGGAGCCTCTTTTCGGAAACTAATGGTGTGGACATCGTAAAAGTTATCGATGCAATCAAAGTAAGACCTACACACAGCAATATTATATTTCCCGGCCCGGGAATCGGGGGTTACTGCCTCCCTAAAGACGGCGGTCTTGGGCTCTGGGCCTACAAGCATTTGATGGGGTTTGATAACGATATCTTCAAAATTACACCTGAAGCCATCAATATTAATGATACAAGGGCATTACATGCAACTCAACTGGTTCGTGACTGTCTCAGGAATATGGGCCGCACTGTAGCTGCTTCGCAGGTAACAGTATTGGGAGTATCATACAGAGAGGATGTTGGAGATACCCGTTACAGCGGATCTGAGATCATTGTTCGGAAACTGACCGAAATGGGAGCCGATGTGAAGGCCCATGATCCATATGTGAAACACTGGTGGGAGCTGGAAAACCAGGAAACATACCCTGCGGTTGGTGTCAGTTGGTCAAGGTTTTTCAGGAATCAGGAAGAACTTGAAAACTTCTCAATGACACCTGATCTCGCAAATGCTCTGAAAGGTTCTGACGCTATCGTCCTTGCAGTTCGGCATCGTCCATACCTGGAACTTGAACCTGACGATGTAGTAAGAATGGCAGGAGGCCCCCTGGCTGTAATTGACTGCTTTGGCATCCTGAATGATGCAAAGATAGAAAGGTTTTTTGAGCTTGATTGCGAGGTCAAAGGATTAGGCCGAGGACATATTAAACGAATAAAGGATAAGGTAAGGAAAAAATAGAACAGAAAGGATATCTTCTTTAGTCTGATCCTGATTGTCTTTTTTAATTTCAGACTGACTTTTGTCGGTATTCATCAGGAAATCATTTCAATTATGGGTGGTCTCTAGGCAAATAATTGCAGGGAGGTGCATATGGAAATTATTTATAATAAAACAGGCAAGGCTTCTGTTGTCTCTGTAAGCGGCAGAATGGATGGCGTTTCTGCACCCGAATTTGAGGAAAAACTGTCTGCGTGGATAGCTGAAGGTGAAACCAGCTTCATTATTGATTTCGGATCTCTGGATTACATAAGCAGTGCGGGCCTTCGCAGTATTCTGGTTACGGCAAAGAAACTTAAAGCGAAAAATGGACGTCTACTGCTCTGTACCCTGAAAGATACAGTAAAAGAGGTATTTGAGATTTCAGGTTTCAGTTCCATTGTTCCAATATATGAATCTGTCAATTCAGCTGTTGAACAAATTTAAGAGAAATCTTCAAGCTCTCCGCCACTGTGGGTTATATGACATGGGAATTTCTGAAATATAATCTCCTTTTGTTGTGCGGTCGCAGAATTATGGTGCACTGCCAACAGAGTAACAGGCGCCAATGTCAAAAATAATATTGCCTGCCACAATAGAACATCTTGAAAATCTGGTTGGGTTCGTATCCGAATGTGCCAGAAAGACGGGTTTCAGCAATAAAAGGCTAAAAGAAATTGAGCTTGCCTCAGAGGAATCGCTCGTCAACATTTTTAACTATGCATATCCTGAAAAATCTGGAGAGGTAACAGTAACCTGTTTTTCGCAAAAAGATACCCTGTTGAAAATAGAGATTATGGATAAAGGGATACCATTTGATCCCCTGTCCTTACCGGAACCGGATCTTCATGCCGACCTGTCTGAAAGAAAAGTAGGCGGTCTGGGGATCTTTTTTATCAGACAAATGGTGGATGAAATTCAATACAGACGGGAAGACGGCAATAATATCCTTACACTTACTATTTTTATTAATAAGGCTGTATAAATGCGAATCATTAAAACATGTCTTTTTTTAATTTTTCTCATTATAGCTTCTGATGCCCTCGCAAATGACACCCGCCTGCAAAAAGCTTCTTTTGTCCCCCAGTGGGTGCCGCAAGCCCAGTTTGCTGGTTATTACATTGCAGATGAGCTGGGATTCTACAGAAAACATGGCATTAATCTGAGCATGATTAATGGAGGGCCGGATAACCCTCCTTCCGAACTTTTAAAAAACGGCCTGGCTCAATTTGCCACATTGTGGCTCTCCTCGGGGATACAAATGCGTGCTGAAGGCATAAAGGTCGTTAATATTTCTCAAATTATGCAACGCTCCTCCTTAATGCTGGTTGCCAAAAAATCAAGCAATATAAATACGCCTGCCGATATGAACGGCAAAAAAGTGGGCCTTTGGGGCCCGGACTTTCAAATCCAGCCAAAGGCATTCTTTAAAAAGTATAACCTTGATATAAAGGAGATTAG
>JAFGMQ010000204.1 GCA_016927455.1 Deltaproteobacteria bacterium | reverse complement strand
TTCTTCGATATTCAGGCTTGCGCAAATTTATATTTTACTGTAATTTCAAAAGTTAAAATGCTTTTAAAACATTTTGCAAAGACTGCCTGAATCAATTTATTTCCGCGCCTGCATGCCCTACTAATGCAGAAGCATATGCGCCCTTAGTAAATTACTGTCATGACAATAAGGCTGGATTGTCAGCATTAAAAGGGTCCAGTTTACTTTTGAGCAAACAGAGGATTATTTCATGAACAAAAGGTGTTTTCCTCCAATGCATGTCACACGGCTCCGCTTTCTGCTTGCCTCAGTCTTGTTTGTTCCCCTCCTTTTTTTCCCGGCCGCTGATTTTATTTATGCGTCAGACAGTCCTAATTTTCAGGAGGCTGATATTAAAAAAGACATTCTGGATGGTATCCGTCTGCTGTATAATTATCAGTTTGAAGATGCGGAAAAAATCTTCCAGAAAGTGACAAATAATTCAATCGAGAGACCTGCCGGCTATTTCTATCTGGCCATGGTCAGCTGGTCACGTTTATCTTCGGGCTTCTGGTCCCCGGATGTCGTTGATGAATTCAGAACACGTATTGACCAGACAATTAAGATTGCCAAAAAACGCATAGAGAAAAATGGACACAACAGCTATGACTACCTCTTTCTTGGTGGCGCTCTGGGATTCAAGGGCCGTTTCAGGCTTATGCAGGGTAAATGGTTCTCTTCGTTTCTCTTTGCAACTGATGCAATTGAGGCACTCAAAACCTGTATTAATATGGACCCCTACAATCGTGACGTGCTCCTGGGCCTTGGAACTTATGATTACTATACTGCAAGATTATCCGGTGTTTTGAAATTTCTGTCATACCTCCTGATAAGATGGGGAGACAGGGAAGAAGGTCTCAGAAAACTTCATCTGGCTGCCAGGGAAGCGGTGTATTCAGCAACAGAAGCAAAAAGCATGCTTCTTCACATATATCTTTTTCTTGAAGATGATTTTTCAAAGGCCCTTAACCTGGCCGAGGATTTATCAAAAGAATATAAGAAAAACCCCCGCTTTGAGGTTATGAAGGGCTTATGTTATATCAGGCTCGGCATGGATCAGAAATATAAGGAGCTTGTTGCTGAATTCCGTCAAAGAGACTCCGATCCGTCACCGGAAACCAGGAACTTCTGGGAAAGGCGCTCTCTATACCTTGAATGCATTAATTATCTATATAATGAATCATATTCTGAGGCAAAATCAAAAATCAATGAAATACTCAAAACGGCTGATCCTGAAAAAGACCCCTGGATGATTGCCTGGCCGTTAATAAAGATGGGCATGTGCTATGATCTTGAGGGAAACAGAGAGGAGGCCAGAAAGTATTACTTCAGGGTATTAAACATGAAAAACGGATCCGGCGCACAATTCCTCGCCGAAAAACTGCTGGAAGCGCCGCCTGCAAAAAAAGATCCTTTTCTCGGGTATTAATTGCCATTTTATGGAAAAAGCATACCGCCCAGCTCTCATTTTTCTGCTTATGGCCCTGTATTTAACAGGCTGTGTAAGGCTGGCAATTCAATTCTCATCAGATCTTATTATTAACCTGAGCCAGGCCATATTTGAGGAGTGTGACCCGGAGCTGGCAAAGGCGTCCCTGCCCTCTGACCTTAAACTGATGGAAGGTCTCCTGAAAAATGACCCGGAAAACAGGCAGATCCTGATCATGCTCTGCATGGGATTTACCGGTTACTCGATGCTGTTTGTAGAGGAAGAGGATCAGGACAGGGCATCACTTCTATATCTCAGGGCCAGGGATTATGGGCTAAGGGCTGCTGGCCTGGGGTCTGCCGGCATAAATGCTTCAATATATGACAGGGAAGCATTTCAGAACAAAATTGAAGGAATCGGAAAAGAGGAAATTGAAGCGCTTTTCTGGACTACTATGGCATGGAATCTCTGGATAAACTTAAACCTGGACAAACCTGTAGCACTGTCCCAATTAAACAGCGCACAGTTTTGTCTTAACAGAGTTATGGATATCGACCCTGAATTTTTTTACGGTGCTCCATACGTTCTCATGGGCACCATTCTCGCTGCAAAACCCGCAATGATGGGTGGCAATGAATCAATGGCCAGGGAATACTTTGAAAAGGCAATGGATCTGTCTCAGGGCAGATTCCTTCTGACCCGCTATTTTTTTGCCAGATACTATGCTGTCAGAACTCAGGACAAGGCCTTGTTCCTGAAACTGACAACTGATACAGACATCGCTCCTTCAGACGAATTTAAGGACGTCTGCCTTTTGAATATGGTAATGAAGGAGAAAATAAGGCATCTTAGAAAGATGGATAAGGATCTTTTTCTGTAGGAGGCATTCTTGCCAGATAAAAAAAGCATGTTTCAATTGGCTTTCATAATCTCCTGTCTGATGGGCTGTTTCCTTATTCAGGAGGGGCAGTCAAAAGCAGAGCCGAGGTATGTAATCAAATTTGCCACTGTAGCACCTGAAGGCTCAACCTGGATAAAGCATATGAGGAGCCTTGCCGGGGATATTCTTGAAAAAAGCAGCGGCCGGCTTGACTTCAGGATATTTCCGGGAGCAGTGCTGGGAGACGAGCTTGACGTGCTTCGAAAAATCAGAATCGGGCAGATTGACTGCGCTGCATTCTCAGGCGTTGGCTTCGGCCAGATACTTCCAATGGTAAGGGTTCTTGACCTCCCTTTTCTGTTCCGCAGTTATCAGGAGATTGACCTGGTTCACAATACATTAAGGCCCTTTTTTGCTTCTGAATTCAGAAAAAAAGGTTTTGAACTGCTGGCCTGGGCTGAAGTTGGCAACACCCATCTCTTTTCAAAAAAACCCATAAGCCAGGTCAGGGATCTTTCCGGGCTCAAGGTGTGGACATGGTCCGGCGACCCAATCGCAAAGGAAACATTCTCCGCAATGGGAATTAACCCCATCCCCCTTGCAATCACCGATGTCACCACGGCAATCAATACAGGCATGATCGATACGGTATATGCCCCGCCGCTTGCCGCCCTTGCTCTTCAATGGTACACTTCAATGAACTGCATGACTGCCATGCCGCTTGTGCATTCAACGGGGGCTGTCCTAATATCTTCAACGTTCATGAAAAAACTGCCCCGGGACCTTTCAGACCTTCTCATGAATACCTTTGACAAGGCAATGACGGAACTGACAGCAGCATTGAGAGAACAGAACAATGAAGCAATAGAGCTGATAAGCAACAGCGGTGTTACAATAATTCCCGTCCCCCCTGAAGACATACTGGCGGAATTTTACAGCATACATGATCGGGTTGCACAAAGACTGATTGATAATATCTATCCAAAGGAAGTTCTGTACCGCGTCTATGAAATTTTAAAAAGGCCCTATTGACTGGTTTGACTTTTCACAAGCTCTTCAATCATGAACGCATTAAAATGGCTTGACAACCGGATTGCAAGGATCGAAGGCGGGATAATCATAGCGTTTCTCTGGCTGATGGTAATTCTTACATTTCTGCAGGTATGTCTCAGGGGCCTTTATACGCATGCTCACCTCGAATGGGCGAATGCCGTCATGGGATATCTGGACTGGTCTGAATCATTCGTCAGGCTCCTTGTCCTGTGGTTGACCTTTCTCGGTGCATCGCTTCTGACCAAAGAAAACAGGCATATCAAGATTGACCTTTTTTCCTCTGTGCTTCCTGCCGACTGGCTGTGTATCCGCGACCTTATCCTGTCAATTACAGGAGCCCTTGTATCCCTTATTATGTTTATGGCATGCATCACCTATGTACGCATGGAAATGGCTTTTGGAGGAAGCACCTTCCTTTCAATGCCCAACTGGATCGGACAGTTAATACTTCCTTCCGGTTTCGGTCTTATCCTCTTCCGGTTCCTGATCAGATCACTTGACAGTGGAATTGAAATCATGAAAGGAAAAACCGGATGATTATATCCTTGGTATTGCTGCTGATTGTCCTGACAATACTGGGCCTGCCGGTGTTTATTTCAATACTGGCGGCAGCCATGCTCGGCCTTTATTCAAGCGGAGTATCGTTTGCAGCGATCCCGATAGAAATCTTCCGCCTGGCCAATGCCCCTGTTCTGCTTGCCATCCCGCTTTTCACGTTTGCAGGTTATCTCATGTCCGAAGGAGGCACGTCCGCACGTCTTGTGAGGTTTTCAAAAAGCCTGTTCGGCTGGCTCCCCGGAGGTCTCGGCGTAGTAGCGCTTGTTTCATGCGCCTTTTTCACCGCAATTACCGGAGCCACAGGGATAACTATAATAGCCCTTGGCGGGCTGCTTTTGCCGGCCCTTATCTCTGAAGGATATGAGGAAAACTTCTCCCTCGGACTTGTTACGACATCAGGAAGTCTGGGCCTGCATTTTCCTCCAAGCCTTCCCATTATACTATACGGGTTTGTTTCAGGCGCCAGCATAGAAAATCTATTTCTGGCAGGACTTCTGCCCGGGATCCTTATGGTTGGAGTCCCATGCCTGTTTTCGATTTTCATGGGCAAAAGATGGAAACTGGCCAAGCCGTCCTTCTCAGGACAGGAATTTCTCTTCGCAATAAAGGATGCAGCATGGGAACTGCCTATCCCACTTTTAATTATTGCCGGGATCTATTCAGGCTTCTGCACTGCAACTGAGGCTGCAGCACTCACAGTTGCATATGTACTGTTTGTGAAGGTCGTTGTATTTCATGAACTGAGCCTTGCAAGGGACCTGCCGGGAATAATGACAGACAGCATTAAAATGGTCGGCGGCATTATGATTATACTTGGTGCTGCCCTGGGTTTTACCAACTATCTGGTTGATGCCTTCATCCCAATGAAGATACTGAGCCTGATGGAGGGCATGGTCGAAACCAGGATCGGCCTTCTGCTGGTCCTCAATGTCTTCCTGATTGTTGTGGGATGCATGATGGATATTTTCAGCGCCATCCTCATAGTGGTCCCGCTTATCGTCCCGCTTGCAGACAAGTTTGGAATCGATCCAATACATCTGGGTGTGATTTTCCTGGCAAACCTCGGAATCGGGTACAATACCCCGCCGGTAGGGCTTAATCTGTTTATTTCAAGCTCAAGGTTTGAACGTCCTGTCGTCCAGCTTTACAAGGCTACCCTGCCCTTTCTGTTTCTTCTGCTTTTTACCCTTATTCTTATAACATACTGGCCCTCACTGAGCCTTTTTCTGCCTGGACTGCTTAAATCCTGATCGTTACAATTATTTACATGATATTCACTTACAGATTCTTGAGCAGTTTGTTTTCCGTCGATTTTTCAATAAGCTCACTGAATGAAGCAAGGCTCCTGGAGATATTGTCCAGTTCCTTTGACTGGACAACCGGAATGTTGCTGGTTCCGTGATTTTCCAGGGCATCCATAACATACTTAATAGTCATTTTGTCAACATCATGAAATGGCTGGTATCCGACAATACTGCTGTCATCGACATAAACCTTTGATATAACATCAGCTTCAGCCAGTTCGTATAATATCTGACGTACCAGTCTGATTGGAATTTCAAGTTCATGAGAGATCCCTGCCTCATCCGCAGGTCCTTGACCGTCTGAAAAACGTTTTATTAGATAATTACAAATCCTCAGGGTCAGCAGTCTTTTGAAGGAGTAATTAATATCCAGACAGTCAGGTTCAAACTCATAAGTATCCACATTCTGATGGGAAAATGATATTTCCGCCCCCAGAAGAACAATAAGCCAGCTGACCTGCATCCATATAAGGAAAAGAGGAAGGGCGGCAAAACTCCCGTAAATCGCATTATACTTGGAAACACCTATCTGGAACGTGATATATGCCAGCTGGAATACCTGAAAAATGCTGCCCGCAATTATTCCGGCAATCGCTCCTGACCTGAAATTGACCTTTGTATTGGGCATAAATATATAGATAAAACCGAACAGAAACCAGAGCACACAGTAAGGTAAAAACTTTAGCAAAAAGAATATGACAGGGCTGAAAACCGAAAACAGCGCAACCCTGCCGGTAATGTATTCTATCTGGCTTGTTATGATTACAGTCATGGTGCTTGCTATCAGGAACAGGAACGGGCAGATGAGCATAAGAGACAGATAGTCGCTGATCTTTCTTGGGATAGTCCTCGCCTTTTTGACTCCCCAGATATCGTTGAATGAGTGTTCGATATTCGAAAGGAGCTTTATGATCGCATAAAAAAGAAGGACAACGCCAATACCCGCGATAAGGCCTCCTTTTACGTTTTCCAGCAGTGACTGGGCAAAGTGCAGGACCCGTGATACGATTTCCTCCTGCCCTTCCAGCTTTTCAATGAGATGCTTCTGGAGCATCTTTTCCAGTCCGAATCCCTTGGCTATACCGAAAAGTACGGCTGCCACCGGTACAATGGAAAGAAGTGAATACAGGGTGAGTGATGCAGCCCTTAACTGGCATCTGTCCTCGCCAAGGCCGCGAATAGATAATACTATGATTCTCGCCAGCTTGACCAGAAACCATTTTGAACGGGGAAGTGTGCCTTTGCGAATCCTCCAGATTTCAGTCTTAAAAAAATGAACAGCTTTTTTGATATCCATAATCTTAGCTCCCCAAAAGTTCTCAGTCATTTTTCCGGTTCGTCTGGTTGGTCAAGTCTCCTTCTCAGGTATGCAATATATTTTAACATTACTATATTGTATTATCAAATGTCATATGATCTTTGACACACAGCATCCTGTTTCATATACTTTGTTTTTATGAATTAACTTTCTGAAAGAGGGAACCATGACTGCACCTGTTGAGATTCAAATCGGGAATACAGTTTTTCGAGCTGAGCTTTCTGGCACAGCCACTGCAAATGGAATCGCTGATATGCTCCCGATGACGGTTCGGATGAGCCGCTGGGGAGATGAGTACTACGGCAGCATCGGTCGATCATTCGATCTCGAAAGCGATGCACGGGATGTAATGA
>JAFGMQ010000203.1 GCA_016927455.1 Deltaproteobacteria bacterium | reverse complement strand
TCTGACAAGCTGGTATACGGTCACTCCGCAGGGAGAGTACAGAACAAGGCTGAGTTTATTGAAGAAGTAGTCAGTTTACAACCAAATGATTACCTTACAATTGATTTATCTGATCAGACAATTACAATATCCGGGAACACAGCTGTTGTTCGTCATATTTATTCCTTTGATTATACCAGTGATGGCGTGCCCGGAAGCTCAAGCATTGGAAATGTTCTGATCTGGCAGGAACAGGAGGGAAAATGGAAGCTCCTGGCCAGACAGGCTTATCGGCTTTGACTCTATTACCATGAAAAGGGAGTAACCCTGGTCTGTAAAGAGGCAATTGATGCAGATAAAGTATTCGGGATCCATTTGGTTTATCCCGCCGGTTTCTATGACGGTACCATTAATGAATGGATCGGTGGGTTAAGATGCAGTTGCCACACCTTCAGTCTGCCTGTTGCTTGCCAGACAGTAATACAGATAATAAATGCCATTCTTGTAGTGAACATCGGGAGCATACAGATAATTATCGCTGTAAGGCGCCTGGTCGCCAGGTCCTTTGGAGGCAAAGGTATTTTCGTGGATTGTCCATGTCTTCAGGTCGGAAGTGGACAGCACATGATAATTCCAGGATCAGTAGTAATCGGGACTCTCATCACGGGAACCGTAAATATATAATTTACCATCCTTCCAGACGTGGGCTGAAGGATCAGCAATATAAACACCGGGAGTTACGATAGGATTCTGAGAGAAAAGGTCCGTGATTAAGATAAAAGTAATAAGGAAGGAAGGAAGGGATTTTTTTCATAGCATTCTTTAATTATAAGCTTAAAGATATGCATATTTTTATTCTTCATTTTTGGCTCTCTTCCGGTCTGTTTCGTTGAGCATTATTTTTCTAAGCCGCATTGATTTTGGTGTTATCTCAATATATTCATCTGAAGCAATAAATTCCATTGCTTCTTCAAGCGAGAATCGAACCGGCGGGGCAAGCAGGATCTTGTCATCAGAGCCTGAAGCCCTCATATTTGTCAGCTTTTTTGTTTTTGTAACATTAACAGTAATGTCGCTCTGACGGGTGTTTTCTCCGATAACCTGGCCGACATACACATCTTCCCCCGGGAAGATAAAAAACCTGCCCCGGTCTTTGAGCTTATCCAGGGCATAAGCTGCTACCATACCTGTTTCCATAGAAATCAAAGAACCATTACGTTTAACTGAGAGTTCACCTTTCCACGGTTCGTAACATTCAAAGCGATGAGCAATAACAGCTTCGCCTTCAGTTACTGTCAGGATCATATTTCTCAGACCTATTATCCCGCGGGCAGGGATCTTGAAATCCAGATTGGCACGGTCATTTTTTATCTCAATATTCACTATTTCGCCTTTACGCTGGGTTACCTGTTCAATGACTTTGCCGGCGAAATTATCGGGTACCTGTATTGTCAGAGCTTCAACCGGTTCATGTTTTATCCCATTAATATCTCTTATCAGAGCCCTTGGCTGTCCTACCTGCAGTTCAAAGCCTTCACGGCGCATTGTTTCAATCAGTATTGAAAGGTGAAGTATTCCCCGTCCGAAGACCATAAAAGCCTCTGACTGCACTGTTTCCTCAACTCTCAGTGCCAGATTCTTTTCAGTCTCCCTGAAAAGTCTTTCCCTCAGCTGGCGTGATGTGACGAGTGTCCCTTCACGTCCGAAAAAAGGAGAGTTGTTAGAAGTAAAGAGCATGCTCATGGTAGGTTCATCGACCGGCATATACGAGAGTGCCTCTGGGGACAGTGCGTCAGCAATTGTATCACCTATCTCGAAATCTTCCATTCCGAACACAGCACATATCTCTCCTGAATGCACAGGTTTTTTAGTTTTCTCTTTACCCAATCCCTCAAAAAGATATGCTTCTTTAACTGTATTCCTGAAAATTCTTCCATCGCGTTTGATCAGAGATACCTGACTTCCGGGCACAAGTGTGCCGCGGATAATTTTACCAACTGCTATTCGTCCCTGATAGGAAGAGTAATCGAGAGATGATATTCTCATCTGAAGCGTTCCTTCAATTTTTTTTGCAGGCGGGATATACTTTATCATAGTATCTAGCAGATAACTGACATCAGTTGCTGGTTTTGACCAGTCAGGCCCCATCCAGCCTTTTTTAGCCGAACCATATACAGTTGGAAAATCAAGCTGGTCTTCGGTTGCCTTAAGATTATACATAAGATCAAAGATCTTTTCCTGTGTCTCTTCAGGTTTACAGTTAGGCTTATCTACTTTATTGATCACAACAATGGGTTTCAACCCGAGCTCCAGAGCTTTCTGGAGGACAAAACGGGTCTGAGGCATGGGTCCTTCAAAAGCATCAACAATTAGCAGAACTCCTTCGGCCATGTTCAGGACCCTTTCAACCTCTCCGCCGAAATCAGAATGGCCTGGAGTGTCTATTATGTTGATCTTGATATTTTTATATCGAACTGAAACGTTCTTTGACAGTATTGTAATACCTCTTTCTCTTTCCAGATCGTTGCTGTCGAGAATAAGATCTCCCATTATCTGG
>JAFGMQ010000202.1 GCA_016927455.1 Deltaproteobacteria bacterium | reverse complement strand
TATCCAGAAATCCTTCACCGGCTTCTTTCTTGAAAATGTCATTACAGGCAACAAAAAACCAGAGGGGTGCATCAGATGTGTCCCTGTTGGATGCATCATTGCCGATTATCATATTGGGCAATGTACCCTGAGATTCAAAACGCGCAAACTGAATCAGTATTTCACGGGCCTCATCGAGCATTCCTGCTGCGATTATACCCCTCAGGCAGATCAGCGTATCCCTTCCCCAGTCAAGAAACCAGGGATACCCGGCAATGACCGTCTTTGATCCGTCGCGCCTGACTATAAAATCCCGCATGGCAAGCAGCATTGCCTCATCCAGTGGCAGAATGCCAGAGTAATTATCTTCACTTTCTTGTACTGTCTCCTTTTGCATTTCGCAGCCGGAGGATGTTATATAATTCTGTTGATCTCCTGCCCCGGCAACAGAAACCTGACGACTGTTTCTCTCAATAGACGCCTTTAGAATTATGCCCTGTCCCGGTTCGATCTGTGCTGAGAAATAACCCGGGCTGAAAAGATCAGAACAGTCATCAAGCCCCCTTTCGCCATCAATTGGATGAGCTGCCATGTATTTCCACTCATGTTCACGAATGAATTGTCCGCACGATGCTGCAACCCTGAGGTAATGATCTTCCGAAGGCCGGAATATGAACCCTGTGCCGTCCTCAAATAAAGCCCCGGGCCATGAATTCTCAGGGCCCTTATATGCCTTGGTCTTGAAGTGATTTATGCGGTCCTCTATGTCAGGCCTTATTATAAGCCTGACAGGTCTCTCGTCACCCTTACTGCCTTCTTCAGCCATTCCCTTTCTTCTGTGGAAATCAATCTGTACTGTGTTTTTTTCCTGAACCATACTCAGTCGAATCTCAAGAGGCACCATTTTTCCCTGTCCTGAAGGGACATCAAAACGCCATAAAACGCTGCCGTCGCATCCTTCTGAAAAATCCTCGAGACAGGTGCGGTCAATAGAATGGGAATAGCCCTGACAGACCAGCCATGCCCTGCACCTGGTCAGCATGACAGTTCTGTCCACCGGATACCGGGGGTTGAGATTACCTGCAAGTACAGCATCGTACTGGCTCTCAATCTCGCCCCACGCTGCGCGGACCTGAGACATGCCACCGCAGCCGTTTGTGCAAATCGCATAGCACTCCCTCTTCAGGGCATCATATGATTTAAGGGATCTGACTGCCGCAGCCTTTTCCCCTGTTGAAAGAAAAATAACAGGGGCCTTGGCATGGCGGCAGCCATCGCGTTCAAAGACGGTAAGGACCAGTTCACACCTTGCAGGCAGATCCTCATACTGGTCTATGCCTATGAGGGTAAAGAACATTCCGTTGTCCTGCCTCAGGCAGGTCTGACGGGTAAGGACCCTATTGCCAAGGTGCAGCTCAGCAGCAAAACGGAATTCCGACTTTATGTATAACAGACAACCTGAAGGTGTTATGACTATACGTCTTGTATCTTCAGGCCATTTCCAGGTCATGACAGGAGGAAAACTCATCCCGCTCACGGAGGCACAGAAGGCGCGCGGGTCTTTCTTCAGATCTTCTGCCTGGTTTTCAATATCCATCCCGCCCATATCGGCTCTCCCGCTGAAATAGGCATGGACATCCAGGACCTTTGCACGCAGACGCTGTCTGTCTGCTGGCCCCTCAAATGAACTCCTTGCCTTCAAGGCATCATCAATCAGCTTCAAATCCGACATATCCCCTGAAAGACAGAAAACCTGACCGGGTTCAAGTCCGCACACAGCTATCCCGTTGCTGACGCTCAACTTAACAGGTATGCCTCTGACCAGATCGACAAGCTGTTCAGATGTGGTTTCAAAGCCAGAGGCTTTCCATACTGCCGTATTGGGTTTATCATGATCCAGATTTGCCAGGACAATGAGATACTTATCAAAGGGCACCGATTTACGTAAAAGTACGATGGTGTTTGAATCGCCTTCCTCAATAAGCGTCAAATCAGTCCTGTCATGGAAGCATGGATGAGCCTCGAGAATGGCATTAATACGGGAGATAAAATCTATCTGGTTTTCTTCACTCCCCCAGTTCAGCGGACTTGCATCGTGGACATCAACCTTATCGGTGGCAAACCATTCAACACCGTTTGTAATGCCGAAGGCTCCGTTATGCGAACAAAGAGCTGTCAGGGCTGTACGCATCATTGCATAGCCTTTGGAAAGGGAAGCCAGCCTGTTATTATCGTGAGTCTCGGCAAAATGGACAAGAATGCCTTTTGAAGAGGAAGTGTTTATGCACCCTGGCAGATAATTCTCGATCTGTACACGGTCATAGTTCTGAAAGAGTTCTGAATATGCCCAGTCAAGATTGGCTCCGGCCAGCAGTTTCTCCATGGTTTTTATTTTTCCGCCCAGGCCCTCAAGAAGAAAGATTGTATCAGGGAACTCAGAACGAACCTTTGCAACAATATACTCCCAAACGGCATACGGTATCATGTATCCTGCATCGCATCGAATACCGTCAACACCCATGCGGCACCAGAACAGAAACACACCCGCCATGTATTGCCACAGTTCCTTGTGTGAGTAATCAAGTTTTGCCAGATCCTCCCAGGTTACCCCCCAGGCGCCGGGAGACTGGAATGTCCTGTCTCTCTCCCTGGCGAACCACTCAGGATGCTCAATCTGCAAGTGAGAAGCCCAGCCCGTATGATTGATCGGGATATCAATAAACAGTCTTCCTGCACGTTCATGTACAGCATCAAGCAGCTCAATGAACTGCCCCTTGGGGGTTGTCTTTCTGTCAAACTCAGAGAGCGAAGGGTCAACATCCTTGAAATCCAGGGCTGCAAAAGGACTCCCGAAACTTCCCATTCGAGCGTATGTGGTCGGGGCCGGATGTATGGGCAGCAGTTGGACAATACGGAAGCGAAGCCTGCCTATTATAAAATCAAGCTCCTTTATCAGGTCTCGGAAGGTTCCTGACCTGGGTATAACGGAAAAACCCTGCTTTTCAAGCTCTTCAATTACTGAATCCTGTTGAGGTGACAGCGACCATCTGTACTTGTTCGGCCCGAACTGTCGCACAAAGGCAGTATATATTGTGTTGGAACAGCAGTATTCAGCCGGTTCCGCCTTGATTACCACATTATCACCTTCAGGCCAGACAGGCTCATTGCTGCCTTCAGGCATGAAAAAGGCCTTTACCTCAAAACGACCCACCTCATTTATGGGCAACAGAATTGAAAACCGGCGGTCGTCAATCCTTCTCATTGGAATATCATACCAGTCACGTGACATGATCGGCTTACCATGCTCAACAAAATCAATTACTTCCCTGTACCGCATGGCACTCTTCCCGATATTGCTGCGCAGCCACGCTCCGCCCTTCTGTATGCGGGGAAGCTCAAGGGTGAACTCGAGCGTATCTCCTTTATAGGCTATCAAATGAGAACCTGGCTCTGGATACTGTCTGGGGGTCTTTATTCGATGCATGATTGCCCTTTCTCTAACTTCCATAAAGCTGAGGAGTTTTTTTATTGTCTAATCCTATACTAATATATTGGATTCCATTATCCTGACTCATTTATATTAAGAAGATTACTAAATCTGATGTCAAGTTGTTTTAATGAGCAGAAAAATATTGTAATATTAAGTGGAAATGTTTAAAAATAGAGACCCTTATTATTCAAACTATTTTAACGTCCGAGTGGAAACTGATTTGAAGTCATGACAGAACAGAAAACAGAAATCATCTTCAACAGCCAGGTTGCATCAGGGACTTTCCTGATGGGGATGCGATCCCCTGAAATTATTGCTGAAGCTGCCCCGGGCCAGTTTGTAATGATCAGGGTCAGTCCCGGGCTTGATCCTATACTGAGGCGACCTTTTTCAATATGCGGGATACAGAGAGATGATATTTTCCTTGTCCTTTACAGGGTTATAGGCAAGGGGACCCTCGCCTTATCCCGTGTCACGCAGGGAGAGACACTGTCCGTCCTCGGCCCCCTTGGAAGGGGCTTCAATCTGCCTGAAAAAGGACGCAAGGCCATTCTGGTATCAGGTGGTATAGGAATTGCCCCGCTCATCTTCCTTGCCCAGAAAATGCATGACATGGATATACTGTTTTTGAGCGGATATCGTTCAAAAAAAGAGATTGTTCCTGTGGGCTGGGCCGGGCTATCCGGCATTAAAACCTTTATTTCTACTGATGACGGGACAATAGGGCATAAAGGCCCGATTACAGACCTTCTCGAGACCGATATATCAGGATCATCCCATGAAATCCCGTTTGTATTTTCCTGCGGCCCCCTTCCCATGCTGAAAAGAGTTGCTGAAACAACCCTTGAACATCAAATCCCCTGTCAGGTATCTGTTGAAACCCATATGGCATGCGGTCTTGGAGCCTGCCAGGGCTGCGCTGTCAGGACATCTTCTCAGGTAAATCGAACCTATTTTCACGTATGCCAGGACGGCCCTGTATTTGACTCTCGATCCCTGGACTGGAAGAACCTATGAATGAAAACCAACCCGACCTTAAAGTACGCATCGGCCCACTGGAACTGAAAAACCCTGTGCTGACGGCCTCAGGCACCTTTGGATATGGAAGAGAATTTTCAGGGCTTTTTGACCTGAATTTGCTTGGAGGAATAGTAGTAAAAGGCCTTTCACTCAAACCTATGGCAGGCAATCCTCCCCCAAGAATCGTTGAAACACCTTGCGGCATGCTGAATGCCATTGGACTTGCAAATATCGGCCTTGACCTGTTTCTTGAGGAAAAGCTTCCATGGCTGAAGACCCTTGATACCACCGTGATAGTCAATATTTACGGGCACAGCATTGACGAATACGGGGCACTGGCAGCCGGTCTGAAAGGTCTTGACGGCATAGCTGCCATTGAGGTAAATATCTCCTGCCCTAACGTGGAACAGGGCGGCATGGCATTCGGCACCAATCCAAGTGTTTCTGCTCAGGTCACAGAGACAGTAGTGAAAAACAGCGACAAACCGGTGATAGTAAAACTGTCTCCCAATGTGACGGACGTGCGGGCAATTGCCCTGGCAGTCGAAAAGGCCGGTGCCCATGCAGTTTCGTTAATTAATACCCTCACAGGGATGGCCATAGACATTGATTCGCGGAAGCCTAAGCTTGCCAATATCTTCGGGGGTCTTTCAGGACCTGCCATCCGGCCTGTAGCGGTTTACATGGTTTATCAGGTGGTCAGATCGGTTAAGATACCGGTCATCGGCGGCGGCGGAATAATGGACTACAGGGACGCCCTTGAATTTTTAATTGCAGGTGCCAGGGCAGTTCAGATAGGAACTGCTAATTTCGTAAACCCTGAGGCAGGTGTAGAAATCATTAACGATCTGAAAGAATTCTGTATAGAAAAGGGTATAGAAAAAATAGAAGATATTATTGGGACATTATGCTTTACACGGGATTGAATTGCGCTTTTCTGCTTAAGTTGTTTCTTATTGTTCACTGAATTGGTACAGGCAGCCATATGCTTAAGGAGCGTCACTTTGTGACTTCAGGAGCGGACTTGCGTCCTTCAGGCAAATTCCTTAAGCGAAGCGATCCTCTGACAGAGTGCTCCTAACGCGAAGTGCTCACCTTGACATACTTATAGTGGAATACGTGTCAAATTACGATCAGCCGGATTTTAAATAAAAGCTCCAACTATTGCCGTTCAAGGTATAAAGATCTCCGATCAGGGAAAAACTTTTTAACCGGCTTGAATTACAGCCTTACTCACCAGTGCCCTGACCGCCTCCATATATTCTCGCAGGCCCTTCAAAAAGATATCGTTATGATTGGCGTTGGGTATGCTGAGAAATGTCTTGTCCTTTGACCCGGACGCATCATAAAGTTCCTGTCCGTTATGAAACGGAAGGATATGATCCTGCTCCGCATGGAT
>JAFGMQ010000201.1 GCA_016927455.1 Deltaproteobacteria bacterium | reverse complement strand
GTCCGTCTCATTAGCCACCTCCTGGTGACCAATTCTAACCGGACAGATTATGTGCTACAACTCCGGACATATTACTTGTTTCTAACAGTGCCAAAAAGCTCTGTTGCAGAAATATCAGTTTTATGAAAAAATATAAGAAATGAACAATTGACGGTAATGCAGTTCATAAAAGGCTAAAAGATATGGAAGATTTTCATTTAAGACAGATGCGTATTGATGCCGCCGAAATATTCATGAGCTCAATTGAGGCTGTCGACCCCTGCCGAGCAGTCAGGCGTTTCATGAATATAGAGGATGACACCTTGATTTTGGGGGTCGAAAGTCACGAAAACCTCAAGCTGAATTTGAAGGATTTTAATTCTATTTCCATTGTTGGCGGTGGCAAGGCAACAGCACCCATGGCCAGAGCCGTTGAGGATCTCCTCGGTGAAAGGATAAATAGGGGGTTTATAAATGTCAAATATGGTTTTACAGAAGAACTTGCTTTTACAGAAATCACCCAGGCCGGTCACCCTTTGCCTGATCTTGAGGGAGTAAAGGGCACGAGAAAGATAACTGATCTGCTTAAAAGGTCCGGAGAAAAGGATCTGATTATTTCATTGATCTCCGGTGGAGGATCTTCGCTTCTCCCTTTTCCGGCAGGGGACATTACTCTTTCGGAAAAAAAGGATATTACCAGCAGGCTTCTTGCGTGCGGTGCGAGTATTGATGAAATCAATACAGTAAGAAAGCATATATCATTCACCAAGGGCGGCCAAATGGCAAAAGCTGCTTTTCCTGCCACTATAGTCAATTTAATGCTTTCGGATGTTGTTGGAGACAAAATGGACGTAATTGCCTCAGGTCCTTTTGTCCCTGACACATCAACTTTTGAAGATGCTCTTGGAATAATTGAGAAATACAGGCTGAAGGATGTCCCATCCAGCGTCATGGCCTATCTGGGGGCAGGTATTGAGGGAAAATCAAGTGAGACACCAAAGTCGGATGATCAAATATTTAATAAAATCCATAATTTCATTATAGGAAGCAATATTATGGCTCTTGAATCGGCAAGGGAAAAGGCAGAGAAGCTGGGTTATAAAGCCTTAATCCTTTCCTCTATGATACAGGGAGAGACAAAAGAAATAGCATTGGTACACAGTGCTGTAGCAAAGGAAATCCTGAATTCCGGAAATCCTTTATCGAGTCCTGCCTGCATTATTTCGGGAGGTGAAACTACAGTTATTATAAAAGGAAACGGCCTTGGCGGAAGAAATCAGGAGTTTTGTCTGGCTGCTGCTATAGATCTGGAAGGACTTCCTCACTGTGTGGTTATCCTGAGCGGAGGTACCGATGGGAATGATGGCCCTACTGATGCAGCCGGGGGAATAGTAGATCCGGATACAGTAAGAAGAGCCAGGAATGAGGGAATGGAGCCGGTCGATTTTCTTAATAACAACGATTCATATAATTTCCTTAAGAATACGCAGGATCTGCTCTTAACCGGCCCTACCAACACTAATGTTATGGATGTGCGGCTTGTCCTGGTCAGATAGATTTACTCATTCAGGTATCAACTTTTTCATTCCACCTCTTAATAAGGTATGGTTTAGTCAACTCGAAAGTCATGCAGTCTTCCTCGATTGCCTCTTCAGCCTGTTTAATAGACATCCTTCTGGTTTTTTTAACAAAGGAAAGGGTTCTTCCGAAATAAAGCGGTACCAGCGAATCAATCATTAATGCCCTGTCTACGGTATTTTTATGATAGGCAATTGCCATATCGAAAAGGACTCTTGCCCACAGGTCAGTAGGAAAATTAAACTCGTTTTTGTTCATGTTTTTTATTTCTATGGTTTTTTTGTAAACGTCATCAAGGAGGAGTTTTTTCCACAGAGAACTGTATTGTTCAAATCCATCATGAAATTTTTTAAGCAGATTATTGGTGTCTACTTCAACATTTGGAGGTGATTCAACCTCTCCAAGTCCAAAACCATAAATGGCCGTTGGTCTGCTGTATTTTATTTTGGTCCAGACTTCCTTGAAGTCTGTCATCATAGAAAAAATGGTTCCGATTACCTGCCTGAACATGGGACCAAGGTCTTCCCCAGGATCTTTTGTCCTGTGTATTTTAGGCCTCCCCATAAAAGACTGGCAAATATGAATTTGCTGGTTAATGGCCAGAGTAGTCATCCATATATCGATACCGAAATTGGCAATCGAACTGTCCCATATCTTAGTGTTAAGGTAAACAGCAGCTAAATCGCCACTGAAACCGAAATCACCTCCAATTGGCTGGCGAACCCTCCTTCCATAAAGAGCCCTCGTCATCGGATAGGCAATGCCGTTTGTAATGGTACCGTCATATTTATGCCTGACATACAAAGGAGCAACATAGGAAAAATCACTTAAAAGAGGTTCACCCAGGTGTTTTATCCACTCAGGAGTTATGCTTTTCAGATCTGCATCAACAACAACAACTGCTTTGGCATTAAGGTCCACGACTTTTTGAAAAAGATTTCTGAAGTTATTGCCTTTTCCCTTTGTCCCGGGTGGTGTAGAGATATAGATTTTCGGGGCTTTTGTTGGAGTATTAAGGAAGGCTTCTTTTGTTCCATCAGGGGAATTATTGTCACAATTTATTATTACAGAAGTTATATCCCTGAAATATTTTGCCAGGCCTTTGTCGGCCTGGCCGGTAGGATACCTGATGGAATCGGCCTCATTGTAAGACGGTATGCATACAACCATTTCTGCATTTTTTATGCCTTCAGTATTGATTTCGCTTTCGAAGAAATCGGACATTATTAGCCTCCAATATAAGTCAGGCTATTCGCAAAACTGTGCAACGGAATTGCTCTTTACCTTGATTATAGCTTTAAAATGCCTGTATGAAAACTGAATTTAATGACTTATAGAGTATTTTCAATAAATTCATGAAGATGACTATTCAAGTTGCTAATCCGCAATAGCGGCAATATAACGGAAAAGTTTTAAATTTAACATATCAATGGTCAAGTTTTATAATCCGTTTTCCAAAATATAGAATTTTCCAGGATATTCAAAACAGCTTTATTCCATGCTTTTGGACCGCTTGAGCCTGTTATTGTAAGTGATTGAATTTCGCCTTTGAGATAAGAATAATCATTCTCAGACCTTATCAATACTGGATAATCAGCAATTTTGAGCATTGGAAAGTCATTGGGGCTATCTCCCAATGCAATGGAGCAAGCATTCTTATTAATTTTTCTGTAAAGTGACATCAGCACTGTCATGGCACGTCCCTTGTCATTTTTGCCGTGCAAATGATAAAAGCGGCCTCCTGCAGAGATTGACAGACCTCTTTTTTCAGCTGCTTTGATTAATTCATCTTTTTCAATATGTTTCTTTTCTTCTATCACAAAAGGTTCATCATATTCGCGGAGAGCCGCTAAACGGGAACTTTCCTGATCAAGTCCTGTGAGAGATGAAATTTCTTCAATGTTCATTTCAGAAAAGCCTTTAATGCTTATCCCTAAATCATCACGTATTTCATGAAGAGTTTTTGTAATTAAACTATATGGCTTTCCAAGAGACAATTTCCATAAGCCATTATCAAATACAGCATCCTCAGGTATTCCAGGAAAAGATCTGTCCTGAAAAAAAATCCCACCTCCATTTTCAGATATAAATGGATCTGATATTGACATCCTGCTGCCAAGCAGGGAAATCTCAGCCCTTGTCTTGCTTGATGCAAAAATAACCGGCACTGAAAGCCTTTTAGAAAGGTTGATTGCAGGGAGGGCTTCTTTCCAGCCGTAGGTAGATTTGTTCAGTAAGGTAGCGTCTAAATCTGTGAAAATAATGAAAAATGGTAAATTATCAGACACTGCCGGGCTCTTTATTTACATGAAAAAATGCATTATTTGCACGTGTATGCGTTATTCTTATTATGTTCTCAATCAAGTCTTAGATAAGAGCAATACCTGAGTGTGAAATAGTCTGAGAAAACTGAGTGGTTGATTTAGAAGTACAATGAAAATCCTGTTAAATAGATTCAGGCATGCACAACTGAAATTGATGGCCGACATGATTTGCTTAAGTTGATTGCATGTTATAATTAGTTGAAATAATTACGTGAAATAAGCAAAATCCTCCCAGAACTCTTTATCAATATTTTTCCAGTCTTCCCCGAACTTCTTCTCACAGTAGGAGTCCAGTCTTTCAAGCCAGCGCCACCAGAAGCTCTTTCCCTTTTCTTGAGCTTCAAGAATGTCTTTAAGATATATAGTGATATCACCCATTTCATCTTTCGGGATATAGGAAGCTGCTCCTCCCTTATATGATCGGATTATATTTTCCGGGCTTAAGGCATGAGCAGTAAGCATAACGGGAATTACTTTTTTGTGTTTGGCAATTTCAAGGAGTTTGTATCCATCTACACCCATTATATCAATTATTGCTAAATCAAAAAAGCTATTGTTCAAAAGATACATACCTTCATCAAAACGAGTCGCTTTTACAATATCGCACATATTGAGGTATTCTTCAAGCGTTTCAAGTACGTCAGGCTCGTCATCTACAATCAGGATTTTTTTACCTTTTAATAAATCATCTTTTGACATCACAAGGACTCTTTTCTCACTCGTATTCCGGCGACCAGTTAATAAAATAGTTTTTTTAAGTTTATGTTCATTTGTTTTGAAAAGGAGTTATTATTCTGATATCAGAATTAATCCTCAAGCTCTGGACCCAGTTTTCAAAAGCATACATATGCTTCTTTTCCATCAGAGAAAAACGATATTTCTGTTTTTCTTTTTCATATTCTTCCATATCGATTCCTTCTTCTGTGTCCCATCTGATGACAAATACGCCCTTTTCATTTTCAAAGACCTTTTCAGGATACCTGTCCTTCTCATTAAGATTAAAGACAATATCTTGAATACCTGAAATGTAACCTATTTCAGGTATAGGATCGTTGCGTGAAAAAAAGTCAGTTTTTTCAGGTTTCATGCCTTTCTCTTTAGAAAGCTGAATCCAGTCTTTTCCACTTCGAAGTTCTTCAAGGTATAGTTCTGCAGCCTCCCTGGCCTTTCTGACTGAAAGGAAGGAAGTGAAATTATCTTTGACCTTGCCTAAAACCTCTTTTAAATCAGGAAGATAAGCTTCCTTTTTGTCAGCGATTTGAAAAATATACATTTTATCATTAAGTTCGAACGGTTGGCTTACTTCCCTGCCTTCAAGGGAAAAGATTATTTGAAGCAGTTTGTCATTATTTCCAATACCCGGTATCGGTTCACTCTGGGAGAAGTAGTCAAGATATTTAGCTTCAAGGCCGTTTTGCTCTGCATAATTGACCAGGTCAGTGTCATAAGGCATGTGATCAAGCAGGGATAGTGCCTTTTCCTGTGCAAGATCGTTTTTTGCATTCCTGATCAGAATATCCATAATCTGGTCGCGAACTTCATTAAGGTTTTTAGTGTGCTCTTCTTTAATGTCCTCAACTTTGATGATATGATAGCCAAATTGAGTGCGGACTAAATCGCTGATTTCTCCAGTTTTCAATTTAAAGGCAGCCTCCTCAAAAGTCTCAACCATTTGTCCGGCAGAAAAATAGCCGAGATCACCCCCTGTCTCTTTTGTAGGGCCTTCGGAGTATTTCCGTGCAAGAGCATCAAAATTGGTTCCTTTTCGTGCTTCTTCAAGGACCTTGTTTGCCTTTTGCCTTACTGTCTCGACCTGTTCCGGTGATGCATCTTGACCTAATTTGAACAGGATATGCCTTGCTCGAATCTGCTTTGGTTGTGAAAAGGCATCAATCCCGAATTCATAATAATCCTCTATCTGCCTGTCCGTAATTGTTATTTTTTTCTGAAAAGAATCCGGATCTATTTGTATGTAGGAGAACTTGATTTTTTCAGGGATTTCATATTCATGTCTGCTGCTGTCAAAGAACTTATTCAGTTCGGCCTGATCGACCTCTATTGATTTTTTGAAATTATCCGGAATGAATTGTACAAAGTTTAACCTGATTTTTTTATTCTCAAAGGTATAATAATCAAGAGCCTCCTGCTCTGTTACCTCCATAAAGGCGAAAAGAAACTGCCTCAACTTCAAGAAAAGCAGCTGTTTCGCCATGCCTTCCTCAAAATCTTCTGAACTCATGCGGTTGCTGTCAAGTACTGTTCTGTAACGATTAATTGAAAACTGGCCGTCAATCTGGAATGCAGGGTAATTCACAATGGCGTCCTGAATTTCCCTTTCTGTTACGTCAAGCCCGAGCCTTTCTGCCTCCTGGCTTATCAGCTTCTGATTAATGAGGTTCTCAAGAGTCCGGTTTTGTAAATCAAGCGCTTTTATCATACTGTCATTCCAGGCATCCCTGTATTGTCTTTGAAGCGCCTCTATGTTTTCCTTGAATGCCTTCTGGTATTCCATACCGCTTATGAGTTCCCCGTTCACATAGGCCATTTTCATCCCTTTTTCTGAACGAAAAGAATAGCCAAAGTAAAAGATAAAAACCAAAGCGATGATACCAATCAAAAACTTAATCAACCAGGACTTGGCCTGTTTCCTCATTATTCCAAGCAGCATTAAGTTATTCCTCCGGCAATTTCGTTTTATCCGACTGTGTCGGATAATATTTTTAATTACAGATCGTTATGGTCAGTTCCTGAAAGGAAAAAAATTTATTATCATGAACCACAGGATATGTCCAATAGAAATGCAACCCCATGAATATGGATGCATTTTTTAAAAACGAACATTGCCCGGGGTTCTGGGGAAAGGAATAACATCCCGGATATTAGCCATGCCGGTAACAAACTGTATAAGGCGCTCAAATCCAAGGCCGAAACCTGAATGCGGTACTGAGCCATATTTTCTCAAATCAAGGTACCACCAGTAGTCATCAGGGTCGAGGTTCATTTCTCTTATTCTTTCAACAAGAGTATTGTAATCATCCTCGCGCTGGCTTCCTCCGATAATTTCACCAATTTTAGGCACAAGAACATCCATTGCACGAACTGTCTTTCCATCCGAATTAAGCTTCATATAAAAAGCTTTTATTTCTTTCGGATAATCTATTAATACAATGGGTTTTTTAAACACATTTTCGCAAAGATATCTTTCATGTTCTGACTGGAGATCCGTACCCCAGTTAACAGGAAATTCGAATTTCACATTTGCTTTTTCCAGAAGCTTTATTCCGTCTGTATATGTGAGGACTTCGAAGTCCTGTGAAATGAGATTTTCAAGGGTTTCGATTACTGTTTTATCTATAAATTTTTTAAAGAATTCCATATCTTCATTACAATTACTCAGGATGTAATCAAATATAAATTTTAAGAATTCAACTGCAATAGAGATATTTCCTTCCAGATCACAGAATGCCATTTCAGGCTCAACCATCCAGAATTCGGAAAGATGACGTGAAGTATTTGAATTCTCAGCCCTGAAGGTAGGGCCGAATGTGTATACATCTCCCATGGAAAGTGCATAAACTTCAGCTTCAAGCTGACCGCTTACAGTAAGGGTCGCAGGATTGCCGAAAAAGTCCTTGTTGAAATCAGTATGGCCTTCCTTTTTGGGGATTTGATCCAGGTCAAAAGTAGTTACCTTGAACATCTCTCCGGCACCTTCGCAATCACTTCCGGTAATGATTGGGGTATGGATATATATGAAACCTCGTTTCTGAAAAAATGTGTGAATAGCATAGCTGATGGAATTGCGTATCCTTGCAACAGCTCCAAATGTGTTGGTCCTGGGTCTCAGGTGGGCAATTTCCCGCAGAAATTCAAATGAGTGTCTCTTTTTTTGAAGCGGGTAGCTCCCTGGATCCGCCCAGCCTAATACTTCAAATTCTTCAGCATGGAGTTCAACATTCTGTCCCTTGCCCGGAGAAGCTGCAAGGATGCCAACAGCTTTGACAGAGCATCCGGTAGCCAGTTTAAGTATCTGATCCTCATAGTTTTTCAGTTTTCCATCAGCGATAATCTGGATGCAGCTCAGGCAGGAACCGTCATTGACTTCAATGAATGAAAAGCCTCCTTTTGAGTCTCTCCTTGTGCGCACCCAACCCATTACAGTAAATTGATCACCAGGTTTGCCTGATGACAGAATTTCAATTATTCTGCTTCTTTTCAAAATTAATTACCTCAGCGCATTTTAATTTATAGTCCTGTATGTCATAAGGAACGTTACAAAATTACATCTAACCTGAATAAATCATTATTTTGGATGCATACACTATCAATTTCAAATAAAAAATTCAATCACGATTATAAAATCCGAGCCGTGATACAGATAAAATATCAATGCGCAAATATGAACTTAACTTTGCTCTTTGTCTTGACTCTTTAATCTGTTTGAAGCTAATAACATAACATTTCAGGCAAATTCTACCTGGAATTGAAATTATGAAATTTTAATCTTTCTATCGGATACTCTTTAAGAAAATGCGCATCAGTAAAACAGGTGAGATCTCTGATTCATTCTATGTGGTTGGAAGTTACCAGGTCCCGGTATATCTTTTGGATGGACCTGTCCCGGTATTATTCGACGCGGGGTTTTCCGCATTGGCTCCTCTTTATCTCAGGGATATAAAAAAAATTCTCGGAGATAGAACTCCCGCCCTTCTGCTACTGACCCATGCACATTTTGACCATATCGGGGCGGCAGGCTATTTCAAAAGGGCCTGGCCTGAAATGCAGATTGCGGGTTCTGCGAAAACAAGAGAAATCCTCAATAGTTCAGGTGCAATTCAGTTAATAAGGAAACTTAATGATGAGGGAGCCGCCGCTTTAAAAAGGTGGGGTATTTATCCTCCAGAGAAAGCGTCTTTTGAGACCTTTAAACTGGATAATATTCTCAGTAATGGAACTCGTCTTGAGAATAGATCAGCATGCCCTATTGAAGTTATACATTCACCAGGCCATACCTGGGACTTTCTGAGCTTCTGGCTTCCCGAAAAAAAAATCCTGATAGCTTCGGAGGCAGCAGGCTGTGATGATGGGAACGGTCATATTGTAAGCGAATTCCTGGTTGATTATGACACCTATGTTAAATCCCTTAAGAATCTAGCCCGGCTTGATTGTGAGATACTATGCCCTGGTCATAGAGTAGTGTTGACAGGTGCTGATGTTAAGGAATATTTCAGTCGTTCTCTTAATGAGGCCCTCACTTATGCTGAAATGGTTGAGATGCTGTTGCAGGAAGAAAAGGAAGATGTAGAAAAAGTCATATGGAGAGTAAAAAAAATAGAATGGGACCCGAATCCATTTCCAAAACAGCCCGAGCCGGCCTATTTGCTGAACACCAGGGCACGGGTAAGGAATATTCTGGATCGAATGAAGAGGAAAATCTCAGAAAAGGAAGTTCAGGAAATGACCATTCAAGAATGATTTTTTATGCCTGTTATAAAAGGTCGATGAAAACCTTAGAGGTCAATGCCTAAATATATGTTTTTCGGTCGAGCGTTCTGTATTGAATAGCCTCTGCCACATGAGGCACCCTGATATCCTGACTTTCTTCAAGATCGGCAATTGTCCTTGCTATTTTCAAAATGCGGGCATGAGCTCTTGCACTGAGTCCGAATCTGTCCATGGCATTTTCAAGCAGTTGACTTGATTCAGCTTCGATTTTACAGAAATGCTTTATCTGGCGGGTATTCATGCCTGCATTTGTGTAGTTATTACTGCCCTGGAATCTCATTCTCTGAATTTCCCTTGCCCTCATAACACGCTCAAGAATATCTGAAGATGACGCACCATCCCTGGTGTCTGACAGGTCTTTATAGGGCACTGAGGGGACCTCGATATGTATGTCAATCCTGTCCATCAAAGGTCCGGATATTTTTGAGCGGTAACGCTGAACCTGAAGAGATGAACATGAACATTCCCGTTTAGGGCTGCCTAAAAAACCGCAGGGGCACGGGTTCATTGCGGCTACCAGCATGAAATCTGATGGATAAGTAATAGATGCGTTTGCTCTTGAGATAGTCACATATCCGTCTTCCATAGGTTGCCTCAGTACTTCGAGGACATTTTTTTTGAACTCAGGCAGTTCATCCAGAAACAGAACCCCGTTATGAGCTATGCTTACCTCGCCAGGTTTAGGGTTTTGACCTCCTCCGATCAGTCCTGCATCGGATATGGTATGGTGAGGAGATCGAAAAGGGCGCTGGGTAATCAAGCCATATCCTTTTGGCATGAGACCGATTACACTGTATATTTTAGATGTTTCGAGCGATTCGCTGAAGCTCAGGGCCGGGAGAATTGTGGACAGGCGCTTGGCAAGCATGGTTTTGCCAGAGCCAGGAGGACCGATCATTATCAGATTATGTCCTCCTCCGGCAGAGATCTCCATAGCCCTCTTGGCATTTTCCTGCCCTCGTACATCTTTAAAGTCCAGGGTAGAGTCAGGCGGTAGAAAAAGTTCATCTTTATTGCCCTTTAACGGAGCTATATTTGCATTACCCATTATGACGTCAACAACCTGGGAGAGGGTGTTAACAGGAAAGATGTCAATCCCTGCAACCACTCCGGCTTCGGATGCATTTTCTGCGGGCAGGAAAATACCTTTCAACCCTAATTTTTCCGCTTCAATAGCAATTGGAAGTACGCCTTTTACTGGTCTGATAAGGCCATCAAGAGATAATTCACCCAGAAACAGATAATCGGAATAGGAGAATCTCCTGACTAATCCAGTGGCCGCAAGGATGCCGACTGCAATGGGAAGGTCGAAGGCAGAGCCTTCCTTTTTAATGTTGGCAGGGGCGAGATTTACAGTTATCCGGTCCGAAGGAAAATGATAGCCTGAATTCTTAATGGCAGCCTTCACTCTTTCCTTGCTTTCACGAACAGCTCCCTCAGCCAGGCCCACGGTAGCAAAGGAAGGAAGGCCGTGTGATATATCGACTTCGACCTCCACTATATACGCATCAATCCCGATTATTGCGCTACTGAGGACCCTGGCAAGCATTTAGTTTAATCTCCTTTGGCATGTTTCTTCTTGAGGTTAGTATACAGGTGAGTTTCATGATACAAAATAATAATGGTAAATAAATTAACAGATTAAATAAACTGGTCGAAAAAGAAATTTTGCTGTTTACTTTTAGCAAAATGCAATATATATTTCAACGTTTAAGTCTAACAAATGCTGTATCATTTGTTTTTTGAACGCTATTAGGAAAAGTAATACATAAACCGATTTTGCAAGATTGTAAACAGGTATGCATCAAAATCAGATAAGGCGTATCTATAAGATGACAAAAGGGAAGGGGAGAAGACAATATGGCACGAATCACGGTTGAAGACTGCCTGAAGAAGGTGGACAATCGCTTTGGATTAATTCACTTGGCAGCTAAACGGGTTCGTCAATTGAGGAAAGGGGCCGAACCTCTGGTAGTCTGTAAAAATAAGGATACGGTAGTCTCTCTAAGAGAGATCGCTGCCGGAAAAGTTTTTCAGGTAAGAGAAGAAGAGGGAAGTAAATTGATCCGGGGGCAGGAGTATAATTCTCCTGAAGAACTTCCCGAAGCAATTGAAGACGGTCTCAAGTTGGTAGAAAATGACTATAAAGGAGAAATTGCCGAAGAGATAGAATAATGTCAAAAAGAGATTACTACGATGTTTTGGGCGTTTCTCGAAATGCCGGAGAAAATGAGATAAAAAAGGCCTATCGTAAGCTGGCATTAGAATTTCATCCTGATAGAAACAAGGGCAACAAAGAGGCCGAAGAGCGATTCAAGGAAGCTGCAGAGGCCTATGAGGTTTTAAGAGACAGAGAAAAAAGAGATATTTACGATAGATTCGGACACCAGGGGCTTGAAGGAAGAGGTTTCAGGGGCTTTAGCGGTTTTGAAGATATATTTTCAAGCTTTGGAGATATATTTGATGATTTTTTCGGATTCGGAAACAGCAGAGGCAGAAAAACAAGGGAGAAACAAGGGAAAAGCCTGCGTTATGACATAGAATTGTCTTTGAAAGAAGCCTATTATGGGATAGACAGGGAGATATCTTTTTACAGACAGGATGTATGCCCTGAATGTAACGGTTCAGGAT
The DNA here is from genome assembly GCA_016927455.1 of Deltaproteobacteria bacterium. Taxonomy (GTDB): domain Bacteria; phylum Desulfobacterota; class DSM-4660; order Desulfatiglandales; family Desulfatiglandaceae; genus JAFGMQ01. Next base: position 7,417 of record JAFGMQ010000201.1, on the reverse strand, counting down.
CAGGTTTTGGCAGTGAGCCGCAAATATGCCCAACATGTCAGGGTAGAGGGCAGGTCGTCAGGTCGCAGGGCTTTTTTCAAATAAGCTCGACATGTCCGATGTGTCACGGGCAGGGGGAAATTATAACTAACCCGTGCAGCAATTGCAGTGGGCAGGGAAGAATAAGAATAGAAAGGACAATCAACGTTAAGATACCTCCCGGAGTGGATACCGGTTCGCAGTTGAGGCTGAGGAACGAAGGAGAGCCAGGAGATTTCGGAGGTCCCAAAGGAGATCTTTTTGTAGTTATTCATGTAAATGAAGACAGGTTCTTCAAGCGTGAGGGAGACGATCTGTTATGTGAAGTCCCTGTCTCTTTTGTTCAGGCGGCGTTGGGGAGCACAGTAAATATTCCAGTTCTTGGAGAAGACGGAGATTATGATCTTGATATTCCCCAGGGAACTCAACCTGGTGAAATTATCAGGATTGATGGAAAAGGAATGCCGAGTGTCAGGAGATATCATAAACGAGGAGACCTTTATGCAAAGGTTATTGTAAAAGTACCGCAGAAGTTGAATCAGCGTCAAAAGGATCTGTTGGAAGCCTTTGCTGAGACAGAAGGTCTGGCAGTAACCGGCAGGGCAAAAAGGTGGAAGGCTTTTGGAAGAAAATAATCGAAAAAGTGATAACAGTTGATTGCCAACTCTGAAAACTTATGCTAAATTCTTTATTATAATTAATGGTATAATAGATTAATTAAATTATTTAATCGGAGTGCTTTTTAATAGTCATGTTAAAAAAAGAAAAAATCAAATATTTTGAAAACCTCTTAAATGAAAGGCTGGAGACTCTTCTGAGCGAAGCCAACAGAACAGTCAGTGTAATGACCGACCAAAGACAGAATTTTCCTGATCCGACAGACCGGGCATCACTGGAATCAGATAGAAATTTTGAGCTTCGAATACGGGACCGGGAAAGAAAACTGATCGAAAAGATAAAAGATACCCTGGAGAGAATTGAAAATGGTACTTTTGGTATATGCGAAAAATGCGGAGAGGATATTTCAATAGAAAGGTTGAAGGCTCGTCCAGTGACTACTCTGTGTATTGAATGCAAAAAAAAGCAAGAGAATGATGAAAAGCTGAGAGGGTTATAGTTTTGTAGAGTTGGTCGTAAGGAAGCCGAAGGCAGAATTGGGATATGATAATGCCTGAATTATAATTCCGTAAACTTTGCCGGTGCAGGTCTAATGCCCGGCTTTTTTATTAACTGTTGAACAAACAGGACTGTAATGAATTTCATCAATTTATGATATTGATTTTTTTATGGCCATTTAGAATAATGTGACATTTTTTACTCTCAGTTTAGTTTTGATTATGCCCGAGAAAGACTACAGAAAATCGGATAATGACAAATCTGGTGCAGAGCAGTATGAGGATATAATCACCACCCATATTAATGCGGATTTTGACGCGCTGGCCTCCATGATTGCTGCGAGGAAACTCTATCCCAAGGCTGCCCTTGTATTTCCCGGTTCTCAGGAAAAGAATCTCCGGGATTTTTTTCTTCATTCCACCTCATATATCTTCAATTTTGTAAAAATCAAGCAGATAGATTTTGATTTTGTAAAAAGATTAATCCTTGTTGACACCAGGCAGAAGGCAAGGATTGGAAAATTATCTGAACTGCTTAACAGGAATGATATTGAGGTACACATATATGATCACCATCCTGAATCCGAAGATGATATCCATGGCAGGGTTGAATTTTTGCGAAAATTAGGTTCATGCACGGCAATCCTCACCCCCCTTATAAAGGAAAAGGGCATTCCGATTACACCGGATGAGGCAACAATTATGTGTCTGGGAATTCATGAAGACACAGGGTCTTTTACATTTTCATCAACTACAGCTGAAGACTACATGGCTGCTTCGTGGCTTACGGAGCAGGGAGCAAAACACAATATTATTTCTGATATGCTTACACGGGAACTGACTGCCGAGCAGGTTTGGCTCCTCAATGATATAACCAAATCCGCAACAACCAGTGTTATTAATGGTGTGGAAGTCGTCATTACAAGGGTAATAAGAGAAGACTATATTGGTGATGTTGCGGTTATGGTGCACAAATTTATGGAAATGGAGAATTTAAATGTTGTTTTTGCGCTTGCACAGATGCAGGACCGAATTCATATCGTGGCAAGAAGCAGGATAGAAGAAGTTAATGTCGCAGAGATAGCGCTTGCTTTAGGGGGAGGGGGGCACCCTCAGGCTGCTTCAGCCTCTGTAAAAGATAAGACACTTGCCCAGGTGGAGAGGCTGTTGCGCAGCTTGCTGAGGAGCAGAATCAATCCGCTTAAAAAGGCAAAAGATATGATGTCTTCTCCTGTAATTCATATTGGGCCTGATGAACATCTCAAAAAGGCCACCAGCCTCATGACGAGATATAATATAAATGTCCTGCTTGTTATTGATGAAAACGGGTATCTAAAAGGTTACCTTACAAGGCAGGTTGTTGAAAAGGCAGTTTTTTTTGGGCTTGAAGATATTAAGGCACATGAATTTATGAATATTGATTTTTACACAATTAACCCTGAAGCTCCCCTGAAGGAAGTTCAGGAGCTTATTATAAGGAACAAAATCAGAGTTCTGCCGGTTGTTGACAATGAAAAGGTATCAGGGGTAATTACAAGGACAGATCTTTTAAATATACTGCTTGGGGAACCTTTAGTTCCTCAGTTCCTCTATGATTCAAAAAGTGCATCAAATTTTACAAGAAAAAAGAACATGGCTGCCCTTCTCAGGGAGCGGCTCCCCAGGGAGATTAATAGGCACCTTAAAGATCTTGGTCAAATTGCAGACATGTTGGGATATAATGTGTATCTTGTGGGTGGACTTGTAAGAGACGTCTTGCTCAAGATTGAAAATCTGGATGTTGATATTGTAGTTGAAGGTGATGGAATTAAATTCGCCCATGAGTTCGTCAGGCACCATAAGGCAAGGGTGAGAAGTCACAGGAAATTCGGTACTGCGGTAGTTATTTTTCCTGACGGATTCAAGATTGATGTGGCTACTGCGAGGATGGAGTATTATGAATTTCCAGGAGCGCCTCCAATTGTTGAATCAAGCTCCCTGAGAATGGATCTTTACAGAAGGGATTTTGCAGTTAATGCACTTGCAATAAAGCTGAATAAGAATGATTATGGAGTCCTCATAGATTATTTCGGAGCCCAGAAGGACATCAAAGACCGCGTGCTGCGTGTACTTCATAACCTGAGTTTCGTTGAAGACCCCACAAGGGTATTTCGTGCTATCAGATTTGAGCAGAGGTTCGGGTTCAAGATTGGAAAACTGACTCTTTCATTGATGAAAAATGCGGTAAAATTAAATTGTTTTAAAGACGTTTCAGGAAGGAGACTGTTACTGGAATTAAAGCTTATTTTAAAGGAACAGGATCCTATCGGAGCGATCAGGAGGATGAATGAGTTTGATTTGCTCCAGTTTATATCTCCACACATTGAATTTAATGACAAGGTTAATCAACTCCTTGAGGAGACAAAAAAAGTTATTGCCTGGTATAACCTGATCTATGCTGAAGAGCCTTTCGAGCCATGGAAGGTATACTGGTATGCAATTACTTCCTCCCTTGATAACGAAGCCATTAAGTCTCTTTCCGAAAACATGGGCATGAATGATGTGGAGGGTCGAAGAATTATTTCCCAGAGATTGGAGTTTGACGGGCTTGTGGAAAGTCTTTTCAGATTCAGCGGTGATAATTATCAGCTTTATTCATTGCTTGACCCTTTTGATACCGAATCTTTACTATATATTATGGCAAAGGCCGGCAATGAAAGAATAAAGCGAGGCATTTCCCTATATTTTACCCAGTTAAAAGGAATAAAGGTTGAAATTACAGGCAAATATCTGTCAGCCATGGGTTTTAAGCCCGGTCCAATATTCAAGGACATTTTCGATGGTCTTTTGGAAGCACGTTTGAATAATCTTGTTAAAAGCAGAGAGGACGAGGTCAGATTTGTTAAAGATAATTTTCCTCGGCCTGAAAAAATAAATACGGAGTTGGAAAATGACAAGAAAAAGAATTGTTAGCGGTATGAGGCCCACGGGGGGGTTGCATATCGGACATCTGCACGGTGCCCTTATGAACTGGAAAAGACTTCAGGAAGAATACGAGTGTTTCTATTTTATTGCGGACTGGCACGCACTCACGAGTGAATATGCACGTCCACAGATTATTAAAGAGAGTACTTACGACATAATAATTGATTGGATTTCAGTGGGACTTGATCCTGATGTGTCAACCTTTTTCATTCAGTCACAGATCTATGAGCATGCTGAACTCCATTTGATTTTTTCCATGTTCACGCCATTGCCATGGCTGGAGAGAAATCCCACTTACAAGGAACAGCTGAACGAACTTGCTCAGAAAAACATTCATACCTATGGATTTTTGGGATATCCGGTGCTTCAGGCAGCTGATATACTGATGTACAAGGCTAATGGTGTGCCTGTTGGTGAAGACCAGGCTCCTCATGTGGAATTAACCAGGGAAATAGCAAGGCGTTTCAATAATCTTTATGGTGAAGTGTTTCCTGTCCCTGATGTCCTTCTTGCGCCAACATCAAAACTTCTGGGAATTGATCGCAGGAAAATGAGTAAAAGTTATGAGAACGCCATTTATCTATCGGATGATGATAATACAATAGACATCAAGGTGGATCAGATGATCACTGATCCTCAAAGGGCAAGGAAAAAAGACCCAGGGGATCCCGGTGTCTGCAATGTCTTTTCCTTCCATGAAATATACAGCGACCCTGAAATTGTTGAAAGGATAAAAGGGGAATGCAGGACTGCCGGCATAGGCTGTGTGGAATGCAAGAAAATCATGGGTGCCAGTCTGAAGAAAGGGCTGGAACCGGTAAGGGAAAAAAGAAGGGAACTGGAAAAAGATACAGGAAAAATTAAGGATATTATGAATGAGGGAAATAAACGCGCCAAAGTAATAGCAGAAAAGACTATGATCGAGGTAAGAGAGGCAGTAAAATTAATATGAGTGAGGCTTTGATGCCTTTGTAAAAAGTCTTTAATCACACAACCTTTCATTTCGTGTTTCATTCGGCAATAATGTCCTTATTATTATATATTTTTGTTGTGTGAAATGGCCTTCTGAATATTTTTCTTAACCATTAGCACCTGTTTTTTTATCGTCATCAATGCCTTATGAAATTAAATTAGAAACATTTGAAGGCCCATTAGACCTTTTACTCCATCTTATTCATAAGAATGAGATGGATATCTTTGATATTCCCATAGCAACAATCACTGATCAATACCTGGAACACCTTGACATTATGAAGTCTCTCAATATGGATATAGCGGGAGACTTCCTGCTTATGGCATCGATTTTGATACATATAAAGTCCAAAATGCTGCTTCCCGGCTCTATGGATGAGGAAGAGGGTGAGGATCCCAGACTTGAGATTACAAGGCCTATCCTGGAATATTTGAGGTTGAAGGAGATTGCAGATGATCTTTCTGACAGGGATATGCTGGGCAGGGATGTTTTTGCCCGAAGGGTTCCTGCCTATCTCCATGAGCAGATAAGTGAATCTGATGTTCATCTGGATGTAAATATCTTTCAACTGGTAGATGCATTCAGGCGTATAATTGACCAGTCCCAGCCAGTTTTCCAGATGAGGCTTCAGGGTGATAAATGGTCTATAAAAGATAAGACAGAGTTTATAATAGCCTGTTTAAGAGAAAAGAAGTCAGCCTTTTTCAAAGACCTTTTCAGCAGCAACGAAAGCCTCTCAGAATTTATTGTTACGTTTCTGGCCCTTCTTGAAATGATTCATACTGGACTCATAAGGGTATTTCAGCCAACTCACGAAAGCGATATCCGCATAACTCTTTCAACTGGTGGAGATGCTGAAAATGTCGAAAACTAACCAGCTAAAACTGATTATAGAAGCGCTTTTATTTGCATCTGACAGGCCCTTAACTGTGAAAGAAGTTCATGCATGCATGCCTCAGGAAAACCTTTCAGACATTGGTGCGGCTATTGAGGAACTTCAATCTGAATATGCTGAAATGGGAAGGAGTTTTGCATTGAAAGAGGTAGGCGGCGGCTATCAGTTCAGGACGGAAACGACATACGCCTCTTACATTCTTGAAATGCTGAATACCTCTCCCGCCAGATTGTCCCGGCCGGCACTGGAGACATTGGCCATTATCCTGTACAAACAGCCAGTTCTGAGGCAGGAAATAGAGAGACTCAGAGGTGTAGATGTTGGTGGAATTCTAAGAACTCTTTTGGAGAAAAATCTGATAAGAATTGTTGGGCGTAAGAATATCCCGGGCAGGCCTCTCATATATGGGACAACAAAGAGATTTCTTGAAGTTTTTGATCTCAAGGACCTGGATTCCCTGCCTAAATTAAAGGAAATCAGGGGGCTCGGATCAGATGAGGAACAGATGACATTGATTTCAGGTAAACCGGAAATTTCGAATAATGCCGGCAGGGATAGGCCAACAGATGACCAAAGGGAGATCAGCGGTGAAAAGCCTGAAACCCCGGAGGGTTAATCAGATACTGTCTCTTTCGGGGATCACTTCAAGAAGAAAGGCTGACGAACTGATAAAATCCGGAAGGGTGACAATAAATGATCATAGGGTTACAGAGCTTGGAGTCCGTGCAGTGTGGGATCAAGACTCAATAAAAGTAGATGGAAATGAGATCCCCGGCCCTTCCAAAAGAATATATCTGATGATTAATAAACCCTTTGGTTACGTTTGTACCCTCAGTGATCCTGAGGGAAGGCCAGTCGTTGCCGATCTTTTGAAAGGAGTAGAAGAAAGGGTCTATCCTGTAGGCAGGCTGGATTTTGACTCGCTGGGTCTGCTGCTTTTATCTAATGACGGAGAATTGGCCTACAGGATTACTCATCCAAAGTATCACGTTCCAAGGACCTACAAGGCAGATATAGAAGGGGAAATCACAGATGCAGCCCTGGATTTTCTGAGGAAAGGTGTTGCTCTTGGAGATGGCCCCAGCGGTTCATCTGAAATTGAATTGATAAAAAGAAATGAAAGGAGAAGCACAGTTCGGATTGTAATTACACAGGGCAGAAACAGGCAGGTAAGACGGATGTTTGAGGCTGTTGGGTTCAGTGTGGTTCATTTAATACGAACCGCTATTGGCGGGATCGAAATTGGCTCTTTAAAGATCGGTGAATATCGACACCTCAGATCATCTGAAGTAAACGCCCTTAAAAAAATTGTCGGCATACGCTAATTTTTTATTTGCAACACCCTGTGTATTATAGTAATTGTCTTTACCTGATCAGGGCGGTTAACTCAGCGGGAGAGTGCCATCCTCACACGGTGGAAGCCGGGGGTTCAAATCCCCCACCGCCCACCAT
>JAFGMQ010000200.1 GCA_016927455.1 Deltaproteobacteria bacterium | reverse complement strand
GATAATCAGTTACCATCGGGACATATTGAATGCCGATTTCCATTGTCTTTATTAAAGTTTCGATTTCATCAGGAGGCGCAAGCAAAAAAAACTGGGGATGGGGACGGCTGAAAAGATCAGCCAGAAAAGCCAGACCATAATGACTGCAGAAGCCATGGTCCAGAATGACCATTGAAGATTCATCCATGAGGTCTTCAAGAATGTCTGCAGAATTTACTGTCCTGACCTCGTTATGCTTTTCAAGGAATGCCTTAATCTTTTCAGCTTCATTGCTGTCAAGGCTCGCAACAACAATCGGCTTCATTATTCCTCCTGCTGGATTCAATTAGAGCGAAACTGCAATGACCTCAGAAATTCTGCTTCCCAGAAATGACTCTCCGAAAACCTTGAAACGATCAGGGTCGTCAGTGGTAAAAAATAACCTTTCCCGTTTTTTTGAGAGCATTATCTCAATCTCAGGATGTCTCTTGAGATAGTCGGCAAGCTTATCAGCGACAATGCCTGGCGCATCCAGTACCTTGCAGTTTTTTCCCATTATCCTCTCTATATCCTTTTTCAGGAATGGATAGTGTGTACATCCAGGGATCAGGAAATCTACAGACTTGCTCTTGAGGTTTCTGAGATATTTTTTAAGGATCATGTTCGTTTCCGGCTTGCCCACCCATCCCTCTTCAACAAGTGGAACCAAAAGCGGGCATGCCTGGCCGAAAACCTTCAGCGATGGATTGAGTTTATGCAGTTCCTGATTGAAAACCCCTGATTCTACAGTCGCTTTTGTCCCTATTACGGCAATGCGCCCTCGTCTGGATTTCTCTGCTGCCGCTTCAGCAAGGGGAATGACCACACCAAGCACCCGCCTGTCAGGATAATGGCCCGGCAGCCATTCCTGCTGGATTTTCCTCAGGGCCTTTGCCGAGGCAGTATTGCATGCAAGTATTATAAGTTCAGCACCCTGGCTGAATAGAAAGTTTACGGCCTGCCTTGTGTATTCAAAAACGATCTTGAGGGATTTGTTGCCGTAAGGAGCATGGGCACTGTCACCGAGATACAGGTATCCGTACTGGGGCATGAGGTCCAAGAAACCCTTGAGAATCGTTAAACCGCCGTATCCTGAATCAAAAACCCCGATCATCTCCTGAATCCTAATCCTTGTATAATTATGCTCTGTCTCCCAGCAGCCTGATTTGACTGTTGGACAAAATTACGTGAATATTATAGAAATGAACCCAAGAATGTAAAACAGGAAATACGGCATCAGGCTATAAAACAGGGGCTATCCGCCTATGAGGCATAGCCGTATATTTTCCCATTGATCATCCTTTACCCATTCATATTTTTCCCGGAACAGATCGTCACTTAAATAGTATTTGTTCATTTCCCTTCGCTTCAGGAAGCTGAAAAATGCCGCCGGCCCCCCGTTATACATGGCATAAACAAGACGTGCAAGGGTGTCGTTATCCAACGGTTCTTTCACCCGGTTTTCTTTTATTCTTCTCAGTGCATAATTTCGAAGGTAAAGTTCAAAAATTTCGCAACCCGCAGTTGTATTATACCTTATATCCCACCTCAAATGGTTCACGTCATACATGCCGCGCCAGACCCTTTCATTTATCTGCATCAGTCCGACAGAAGTATTGTTATAGGAGCGCAGGTAACTCAATTTTCCATTTTTAACCCTGAATTGTCGAAAGCAGCTCTCCTGCCATGCGGTTGCAAAAACAGACTTCTGATAAAGACTGTGATACTCTTTGTCAATAAGACCCTTTTCAAGTGTTGAGAGAGAGACTTCTTCAATAAGGCCTTTAACTCTCTCAAGATAGGACATCATGTCACTTTTCTTAAAAATCCAGGGCCTCAGTTTATTCAGGTCAACAGTTGAATCGTTACTCCCGGCAAAAGCGGGTTTGCACAGAAAATATTCCAGAATAAGGGGCAGGAGATCCTGTTCGTTTTCATCGGCCTCTGAATCCTCCGAATCGATATCCAGTTCATCACCTTCAAAGGAGGGGGCCTGGCATTCAGGCGGGGCGCCAAGACCGAGGGTTTCTCTTAATTTCGTGTTAATACCTGTAAAATAGTCAAGAGGAACGGATTCTCCCTCTGCGAGCATGCGGGCCAGTCGAACGAGACCATTGCGACTGATTTCAATACCCAGAGAGGGGCCAAGGCTGTCCAAAACAGATAGGGCATCTGCCGCAGTAAAAAAGGCAAGGTACCCAAGGATAGCTCTGGACGGTTCATTAGACAGATGACTTCTGAAAACAGGTGACAGCCTTTTCCAGGATGCCGTAAACTGTTCCCTGACAAAGTCCTTTTCAGTCCTTTCTTGCTGCAATTCCTTAATAAAACGATATCTGGTTTCAAGAAGCGTATCCAGCAGGATATGCCGATCTTCAGCAGAAAGAGGCTCCTTTGCAAGGGAGGTAATGATGGTTACAAGAAATGAATCCCAGGTTTCCCAGTTGTCAGTAAATCGCGCCAGCTTTTCTTCTGACAACATCTCCTGTTCCTCATAAACAGTCTCTTCGGCCGATTCTTCAACATCTGCAAGAATATCGATTTTCAGTGCCTTTGAGTTCACGGTCAGCACCCCTGGCCTCATGCTGTCAATCATTTTTTGTGAGGAGTCTTTGAAATCCGGAAGGAAAAGCGGCTCCAGAAATGATTTCAGGTCTGCTACAGGAGGGGCGAGGTTTATCCTTATGGACTCCAGATATTCATAGACACGCGTTTTTACAAGAGACCATATAAACCCGGCAATCTCTGCGGGCCTGTGTTCACTGTCATATATGGCGGAATCAAGTGTTTCAAATGATAAAACCCATTTATGGTCGATCCTCGGTTTCTGAATAAGCTTCAGATAGCCCTCCCATTCAATGGGCACCCTGCAATTTTCAAAAAGATACAGGCCTGACCTGATTCTGACTTTGGTCTCAAAGGCAATCTGCTCATTCTCTTCACAAAAAAGAGGTTCTGATATTACAACCTGCCTGCATCCCTCATTTTCATACACCAGAACAGCTTCCTGATTGTAATCTGTATATGCAGTCTTAATAATCAGAGACCTGAGCAGCTGATAGTCTATTGTTACAGGCAGTGACGCCGTTTCAGAAAATGCAGGATTAGAAAAGAAAATTATTGCAGAAAATAATGCAATAATTACACAGATTCCCTTGCCTGCATGACTGTTTAAAGGAGAGCTGCCTTTTGCCGGAATATTCATTTCATAAATCAAAATTAAAATTTAATGAACTGCCCAAGGGGCGGGGACCTGTCTGCCTCTGGCAGATTAAAAGCGTCAGGAACAGAACTATCTCTTTTTAAGATAATAATTCTCAATCGTTTTCAATTGCGAAATATATGCTTCCTGATATTTGAGCTCGGGATAGCGGCTGATTTCCGTGCTTAAAGGCTCAATGAAAGGCACAATATCAATACCATAGTTATTGGCCCTTTGCTTGTCTGCTTCATGAACGATAAGAAGACTGTAGTAGCTGATCAAAAGCCTGAGGCTTGCGGAACGTCTGGACAAATATGCTCTTCCCCCTGCAGTGTTCATAAAAAACCCTGAGTATTTATAGAGGACATCCATGGAAGGCCTTATGCGCTCAGGGTCAGGACACCTGTCCTTCAGGCTGAGCCATGTATAAAACATCTCGAGGTCTGTTTCAATTGATTCCTGTGCGATCTTGAGAACTTCTCTGAGCAGAAGGATATCCACTTTGTCCAATACACGGAAAAAATGATACATGTTTTTGATTACTATCTGGGGATATGCACCTTCTCCAGCCGGGACAGGCGGGTTTGAAGCCAGTTTTTTCAGTATCTTCTTGAAATGGGTGAAGCTGTCCATTCCTGTATCGGGATGACGTATGTCGTGGTTTTTATCAAGGTAGCTGAAAAACGCGGCAATATTATTTTCTATCTGTATGCAGAGATCTTCTTCAGCAGAGACTTCAATCGGAGACTCCTCCTCAATCACTCCTGTGAAAATTTCAGGCTTTTCCTCTGCCATCTTAACCGGTTCCCTGAAAACAGGTCCCCTGGTTTCAACTGGCGGAGGAAATTTTTCAATTACAACCGGCTTTTCCGGACCTTTTTTAATGCCGGAGAAGATATAGAAGCCCAGTCCGGCAAGGATAAAAATCGCCAGAGCAAATAAAACATATAATAGTATTCTGCCTTTTTTCATAGCATCGCCCTTATGATAGAATTTGATACTGTTTCTGACCTTTCTCGTAAAGGTCATTGCCCAGAATATCATTTACAACAATAGCCGGAAACCTTTCGACCTTCAGCCTTCTTACAGCCTCAGGACCAAGGTCTTCATAGGCCACTGTGGTGGATTCCCTGACGGCCCTTGATATCAGAGCACCGGCACCTCCGGTTGCAGCCATATAAATGGCCCTGTATCTGACCATTGCTTCCCTTACAGCATCGGACCGCCTTCCTTTGCCGATCATGCCCTTTAATCCCATTTCGAGCAGTTTTGGAGTGTAAGGATCCATGCGGTAACTGGTTGTAGGTCCTGCTGAACCGATGACCCTGCCGGGCGGGGCAGGTGATGGCCCCACATAATAGATCACTTGACCTTTCAAGGGGAAAGGAAGTTCCCTGTCAGATTTAATAAGCTCCATCAGTCTTTTGTGGGCTGTATCCCTGGCGGTGTAAATATATCCGCTTATTGATATCCGGTTTCCTGATCGCAGGTTGATTATGTCCTCTATGGAAAGAGGTGTTTTCAGTTCAATGATCCTGTCAGAGCTGAATTCCTTCAAAGGGTTACCTCCATATGGCGGCTTGCATGGCACTGTATATTGATCCCCAAAGGGAGGCTGGCTATATGGCATGGCATCATAATGATATGGGCACCAAGAGATGTAATCCTTCCTCCAAGTCCCTGCGGGCCTATGCCGGTCTTGTTTATTTCCTCTAAAAGCTCCTTTTCCATTTGATCCAGTTCAGGGTTGGAATTTCTGCTTCCCAGGGGACGAAGAAGGGCTTTTTTTGAAAGAAAAGCGGACTGTTCAAAATTTCCGCCGATACCCACACCCACGATTGTGGGAGGGCAGGGGTTGGGGCCCGCTTCATTTACAGTGCGGACAACATGCTCCTTTACACCCTGCCAGCCTGCTGACGGAGGGAGCATGAATACACGGCTCATATTTTCGCTGCCGCCGCCCTTTGGAACCACACAGATTTTGAGTTTGTCTCCAGGCACGATTTCAATATGTGCAATCAGGGGTGTGTTATCACCGGTGTTCTTTCTTGTAAATGGATGACATACGGATTTGCGCAGAAACCCTTTACTGTATCCTTCACGTATGCCCTCTTCAAGCGCGGCCTTGAAATCTCCGCCGACTATGCTGACTTCCTGGCCAAGGTCAACAAAAATGGTGACAAGGCCGGTATCCTGACAAATTGGAATCTTTTCTTCTCTTGCTATCTGGGCATTATCAATCAACTGGGCCAGAATTGCTTTTCCTGAAGGAGATATTTCCTTCTCCAGCGCCTCTTCAAATGCATGAATTACATCTTTCCCCAGTTCCAGGTTGGCACTGATCGCAAGATCTCTGACAGCCTGTATGACAGTCTTTGTCGAAATTCGGCGCATAACACTCCAGCCTTAATATCGGATTATGGTTTGGCTATCTTAAAGTGGATTACTCGGAACAGTTTATGTTATATTTTTATCTATTTATTAGGAAAAAAGAATTCTGAATAATATACAGGAGATGGTTGCATTAAGCAATCAAGAAAGCAAAATCATGAAAACAGGAACGCAGGCCATGAAGATTCTATTAACCAATGACGACGGCATTCATGCTCCAGGTTTGTCTGCACTGTACAATGTCCTCAGATCCGATAATGATGTTTATGTTGTTGCTCCGGAATCGGAAATGAGCGCTGTTGGTCATGCTATTACCCTGACTTTGCCTCTGAGGGTTCAGAAGGTTCATAAGAAAGGGTCATTTTTTGGATACGCAGTAACAGGAACACCTGCGGATTGCGTTAAGATTGCTGTCCAGGAACTTCTTGAAGAGCCTCCTGATATTATCCTTTCGGGTATTAATCCGGGCCCCAATGTTGGTATCAATTTACTTTATTCAGGGACGGTATCCGCTGCAACAGAGGGTGCATTTTTAGGAATCAGATCTGCCGCCATTTCACTCGACTGCAGAAAAGATCCGGATTTTGGATTTTCAGCCCTTTTTGCCGGGCAACTCATCAGGTTCATGATGGAAATCGGGTTGGGCGAAGGAATAGCCCTAAACGTGAATATCCCCGGCGTAGCCCCCGAAGAGATAAGGGGAGTATGCTTCACAAGCCAGGGGACATCCAAATTCGATGAAAGATATGAAAGGCGCAGTGACCCGAGAGGAAAT
>JAFGMQ010000199.1 GCA_016927455.1 Deltaproteobacteria bacterium | reverse complement strand
TCAGATATTTTCCGATTATCTTGGATTGGTTTTAAAAATCCACTGCAAACTATAGCGTGCAAGCAAAACCTGAAATCAGAATATATCCCACCTGATCACCAGCAATTGATAACCGTGGCCATTGATCTTGACTTTTAAATATGTTCCTGCGTAAATTTAAAATTATGAATTGAAAATGCAGTAAAGTTAAACTCGGAATCCTCAGCATTATATGGTAAGTGAAGGGAGTTCAAAAAGTTCATAATGTAAACACAGGGCCTTCCAAAACCCAGCCATGATCTCGCGGTATTTACTGTGCATACCCTGATAATTCAGAGATCATTTATGAATAATGCCGTCAGCCAGGAACGTACCCGGGGGAATCAGACGTGACAGCAAAGACTACAATTATTCCCATAGCCAGCGGAAAGGGCGGAGCAGGAAAGACATTCCTGACAGCTAATCTTGCTATTGCCCTGGCGGAAATGGGCTATCCTACGATTGCAGTGGATTTGGATCTTGGAGGATCCAATCTGTATTCCTTTCTTGGTTTAAATAATCGGCTTCCCGGGATAGGAGATTTCCTGAAGGCACGCATTGCGGATCTTCCAGAACTTCTCGTTCCGGCCGGCACACCTAATCTGAAATTCCTGGCAGGCGATGGAAGGACTCCCTTTCTATCCAATATCCCATATGGCCAGAAGATTCGCCTGATGTCGAATATTATCAAGCTTCCGGCCAGATATATTCTTCTTGATCTTGGTGCCGGCGCCTCTTTTAATACACTGGATTTTTTCAGGCTGTCTCCGCACGGGTTTGTTGTTATAACGCCTGAATATCCGTCAATAATGAATATGCTGTCTTTTTTAAAAAATTTCATTCTTCGTGTTATTGAAGGTAATTTCATTAAAAATCAACGCATTCGGGAATTGCTTCAATTTCATTATAACCAGTCAATGACGGAAAAACAGATCAGCATTGAATCATTGACTTCGGAAATTGCAGCTGTTGATGATGAGGCAGGGGAAAAGGTCATCCAATTGTGCCGAAGATACCGTCCACGGGTTATATTCAACAAGGGAGAACATCCTGATGATATGAAAATCGCTAAACATATAAACACAAGTTTAAATAATCTGCTCTCTTTAAAGGCTGACTATTTCGGCTTTATATTTGAAGACTCCTGTGTTAGAGCGTCTGTGAGGAAAAGAATACCTCTGCTGCCTTCATATCGCCAATCTATGGCCGCCCAAAGCATAGGCAAGATTGCCCGGCGGATTGTAAAGTTCTGGGATCGTCACATTGAGAACAGTGACCAGCTTATTTATAATCAGGCATTGAGTGAATACAAAGGGGAGAAAAATCTGAATTCATGAATAAAAGGCAAATGACCATATATTTGGAGGCAGTTTTAAATGCTTAATCTGTTCTGATTGTAAGGAATGAAAAATAACTGATCGAATATATTAGAAGGCTTGCCTGTCCTCAGTTCCACAGCAAAGTAATTCTGACCTCTATTACTGCTGATCCCCATTCCGGAGTTTTTTATCCTTTTTTCCCTGTATTTATGAGTGCCGTGCCCGGAGAAAAATGTTTTTTGTTGAATCATATAAGCATTCATGACATATTTAATTATTTGAAAATAGATATCTTTTCTGAAAGGCAAAAACCAGGATTCAAGCATGAAGTCTTTTTTTACAGTAAAAAAGCCCGAGGAGGTTTTTAAAATATTAGATAGTTTTACTCCCTGCGGCGCAGAAGTTGTTCCAATTGAAGATTCCTTGGGCAGAATATTGAGCCGGGATATAATTTCCCGGGAGGACCTTCCGGGTTTTTGCAGGTCTTCAATGGACGGCTACGCAGTAAAGGCTGAAAACACCTTTGGCGCGAGCGAAAGCCTTCCCGCCATGCTCGAATTATCAGGGGAAGTGCTGATGGGTAAAGCTCCGGAAATCAAAGTCACTGAAGGAAAGGCGGTCAAAATATCTACTGGCGGAATGCTGCCGGAGGGTGCAAACGGAGTAGTAATGGTAGAGTACTGCCACCAGCTGGATGAAAAGACGATTGAGGTAAGCCGTGCAATAGCTCCACTGGAAAATGTTATTCAGCCTGGAGATGATGTCAGTAAAGGATCTACTGTCCTTAAAAAAGGCCACAAACTGCGTCCACAGGATTTGGGAGTAATTGCAGGGCTTGCCTGCTCCGAGGTGTCTGTATATTCAAAACCTGGAGTTGCGATCATTTCAACTGGAGACGAGATTGTTCCCATAAATGGAATTACCGGATTGGGAAAGGTCAGGGATATTAACAGGTACACGCTCGGAGCCTTATGCAGTACCTTTGGTGCTGAGCCCGTATTTGCAGGGATCTGCCCTGACGATTATAATGCCTTGAAAGAAATGATTGACAGTGTCATTGATAAGGCAGATACGGTCTGGATTTCCGGAGGAAGCTCCGTTGGAACACGGGACCTTACGCTGAAGGTGCTGGAATCGCTATGCGATTTTGAGCTGCTTGTCCATGGAATATCTATCAGTCCGGGAAAACCCACAATTATAGGCAGAACAGGGAACAAGCCTATCATAGGCCTTCCCGGTCATGTGGCTTCAGCCATGGTGGTAGCGCAGGTTTATCTGAAGCGTCTGCTTTCAAGGCTTTCCGGGCATAGAAATTTTTCAGGTGACAACAGAGGCCTGATTGAGGCCAGTATCAGTCAGAATATAGAGTCGGCAAGCGGTAGAGAAGACTATATTCGCGTAAAACTGATCGAAGGGGAAGAGGGTTTGATTGCTGCTCCTGTCTTCGGAAAGTCAGGGCTGATTTCCACTCTTGTGGACGCCGACGGCCTTGTCAGGATTGATATGAACACTGAAGGAGTTTATCAGGGCCAGAAGGTTGAGGTTATGCTGTTTACGTCCTGACAGATAATTAATCAGCCTTTTTGATTTTCCTCATGTTTTAATGTTATGCAGATAATTTTTAAATCGGTATTTATGATGAATATCCTCAGTCTGCCGAAGTCTGAAACAGGGTATAAGGTAAAGAAATTATGATTTTACAATGTGGAGTCCTCTGGTGAAAAGGCAGGTATATCTTTCCATGAAGGGCCTCGAAGAGGCCAGGGATCTGTTTCTGAAAAAAATTGGCCCTGATCGAAGGACCGATGTAGAGACGGTCAGTACAAAAGAAGCTTTAGGCCTTTTTACGGCTGAACCTGTTTTCGCAAGACTTTCATCCCCGCCTTTCCATTCTGCGGCCATGGATGGGATTGCTGTTGTGGCTGAAAAGACCTATGGAACGACCGAGAGGAGTCCCAGGACACTTAAACCCGGTACTGATGCAGCCTGGGTAAACACTGGTCAGCCTCTTCCCGGGATATTTAATTCTGTGATAATGGTGGAAAAAGTCCATCAGAAGGATGACGGGTTTCTGGAAATACGATCTCCGGCATATCCCTGGCAGCATGTCCGAAAGGTTGGCGAGGACATAATAACTTCCCAATTGCTTCTGCCACAGAACCACAAGATTCGGCCATTTGATTTAGGAGCCCTTATAAGTGCGGGCATTTTTACCGTCAGAGTAAGAAGAAGGCCATCAGTAGCTATTATACCTACGGGTTCCGAGCTTGTAAATCATGAGGATTTTGCTGAAGGGGAAGATCTGAAAGAAAACACGATAATTGAATCCAATTCGCTGATACTGTCAGGAATGGTACGCGAGTGTAACAGCATACCCTATGTTTTTGATATTATACCTGATGTTGAAGAGAGCATATATGATGGACTGAAAAAGGCTGTTGGCTCTGAATTTGATGTTGTCATTATTAATGCAGGCTCTTCAGCCGGAAGCAGGGATTTCACATCCCATGTGATCAGCAGGATGGGAGAGGTTCTCGTTCATGGTGTTGCCATGATGCCGGGCAAGCCTACGGTTCTTGGTATTATAAACGGTAAACCTGTCATAGGCATTCCAGGCTACCCTGTTTCTGCAACCATTTCTTTTGATCAATTTGTAAAACCCCTTCTTTTTCTTCTCCAGGGTTCTTATTCTCCCAGGCGTGAAATAATCAAGGTCAAGCCTACAAGAGATATACCGTCAAAGCTCGGAACAGAAGAATTTGTCCGCGTTAATATCGGCAAGGTAGGTTCAGATTATGTTGCAACTCCGCTGTCAAGAACTGCAGGCGCTATCACAACGCTTACCAAAGCTGAAGGATTTATAAGAATACCAGCTCCTTCAGAGGGTATTTCACAGGAGGATTTAATTGAAGCAGAATTGCTTGTAAGCGAAGAGGAACTTCTTAATACTGTTGTTGTAATCGGCAGTCATGATATTACCATTGATGTCCTTGCAGATGAAATCAGACATAATGGCCATAATATCCGTATTTCATCAGGCAACGTCGGGAGCCTGGGCGGGATTATGGCTCTCAGAAAAGGGGTGTGCCATATAGCAGGCACGCATCTTTTGGACGGCGTAACAGGCGAATACAATATCCCCTTTATCAGGAAGTATCTCAAGGGAATGAGTGTCAGCATATTTCATCTCGCTTTAAGAGATCAGGGACTGATAGTTGCCAAAGGCAATCCAAAGCATATCAAAGGCATTGAAGATCTGACAAGAGATGATATTGCCTTTATTAACAGGCAGGCAGGCTCCGGAACACGAATTCTTTTTGACTACAGACTGAACAGGCTTGGGATAAAACCTGAATCAATAACTGGATACAACCGTGATGAATTCACTCATATGGCCGTAGCTGTGGATGTATTAAGCGGCTCAGCGGACTGTGGAATGGGTATTTATGCCGCTGCCAGGGCATTGGATTTAGATTTTATTCCTATGGAGAGGGAGCAGTATGACATTGTCATTCCGACTCCGATGCTGGATCAGATCAATATCCGGACTGTGCTTGAAACCATAGGATCCAGACATTTCAGAGAACGTGTTATTTCGCTGGGAGGATATGATCCGTCAAACAGCGGAGATCTCTGGGTTGAGATGCAGTTATAACTGCTGTCTCCATATAATTTGATAAGAGGTTTCAGATGATGAATATCCCTTTGATTGCCAACATTCCATTCGGCTTTTCAATGAAGACTCTGTTTGGCCAGGATGTCATAGACATGATAATCCATGCCGGTCCAATGGCATTCTTTATTCTGCTGGTCCTTCTTGTATTTTCAATCATATGCTGGGCTATTGTTTTTCTGAAATTCAGATTGCTTAGAAATGCGGCAAGAGAGACTAAAAGTTTCATGGAGCTTTTCTGGGAAAACAGGGAAATGAAGCAGGTATACGCCGCCTGTGAAGAATTCGAATTCAGTCCGGTGGCCCGTCTTTTCAAGGCAGGATATTCTGAGTTGAGAAAAATGCAGAAAATACGGTCTTCCATGTCTTCGGAAGCAATAAAAAGAGACCATGATAACAGCAACTCCCAATCCCAGGAAGAAAATGTCAATCCTGGCACCGGGGCCTGGACCCTGCAATCCCGGAGGAGTTTAATGGAAAACCTTGATAGGACTTTAAAAAAATCTACGCTCGATCAGGTAAATAGAATGGAAAAGGCCCTCAATTTTTTGGCAACTGCGGGAAATACAGCGCCTTTCATCGGGCTTTTTGGTACGGTATGGGGGCTCATGGAGGCCTTCAGGTCAATTGGCATGAAGGGTTCAGCCAATCTTGCGGTAGTAGCTCCCGGTATTTCCGATGCCCTGATTACAACGGCTGCAGGCCTTGCTGTTGCTATTCCAGCGGTAATTGCATTTAATTACTTTGCACACAGAATTATGTCTGTAAGAGCGGAAATGGATATCTTTACGTCTGATTTTCTGAGCATGGTTGAGAGGCAGTTTTTTAAGGATCAATTTTAAATTAATATCCCTGACATTTTCACTAAACTTTGCCCTTTGGAACAGGCTGTGCTTTAATTATAAAATGGCTTGATAAGCTTTGAGCCGTCACAATTGTCTTGTTAAAACAGATTATTCCTGTTTATCAAGTTGATAACCCAAGTTATGCTTTATTAAATCGCAAAATATGAATCAGGACGGAAACAGCAGAAAGCTTATGTCAGAGCTCAACCTCACACCTCTTGTGGATGTGATGCTGGTGGTGCTTATCATATTTATGGTTACTGCGCCTTTGTTGATGCAGGGTGTGGAGGTGAATCTCCCTGAGACCACTGCCAGGCATATAAAAACGCGGGAGGATCCCCTTATACTTACAATAACCAGAAAAAAGGAGATATTTCTGGAAAAACATAAATTCGAGCTGGAAACTCTGGAGGAAAAAATCAGGAATATTTTTGAAAACCGCAGAGAAAAAGAGATTTTGTTAAAGGCTGACAAAGATGTTCCATATGGGTATGTAATAAAAGTCATTGCTCAGATCAAGCGGGCGGGAATAGACAAATTAGGCATGGTCACTGAGCCCGTGGATTAATAAGAATGGATGCCCTGCTGATTGAGCCTGCTTTAAGTAGAATGATGGAAACAAAATGGAGTAAAATGCTTATCCTGTCCCTTGTTTTTCACGCGGGGATATTTTCTTTGATATTTGTTGTTCCGGGCTCCATGCCTTCAAAAAGCATAAAGGCAGTGATTTATGAGGTGAATCTGGTTGAGATGCCGGCGGATAAACCCTCCAGGGTGGCGACAAAACCCGCTGCTTCAAAAAAAGAGATTCCTGCCAAAAGGATAAGCAAACCCGCAGAAAAGGCTAAACCGCCTGTAATTGCCAAGAGGGTGGTTGAGGTTGAAAGAAAAAAAGAAAAAAAACCGACAGTTGCTTCCTCAAAGCTGATTGAGCAGGCTATATCAAAGATTGAAAAAAAAGTTGAAGTTGAAAAACAGGATCACGTCAGTCAGGCTATTACGAGACTTGAGACACAGCAGAAAGCAATGCCCGCTGATAAGACTGATGATACCCCGGTAGAGGATGGCATAATAATGAGGCTTTACCAGGTTGAAATTGCCAACTGGATCAAAAGCAACTGGTCTTATCCGGTTGCCCTGGAAGGGCCGGGATCCAAGAAGGACCTTGAAGCGCTTGTGGTATTGAGCGTTAAAAATGACGGAAAAATTTTAAATTCACTGTTCAAGAAAAGATCATCCAATCCTATTTTTGATCAATCAGTTTCAAGGGCTGTTGAGCGGTCAGACCCTCTGCCTCCCTTTCCCGAAGGATACAGGAAATCCTATGATGAAATTGAGATCAACTTTAACCTGCGAGAACTGGAGGGCTATTGAACCGTTGAAAATCTCCCTGTATAAGCAGTTGAAGCACTGCAGCAAAGAACGTTATTGCTTTTTTGAACTTTTTGGGTGGATAGGAATTCTCTTATTCATTCTTCTGTTTTTTCCTGATCAGGGATCAGGAAAGATGTATATAGATATAAATGCACCCTCAATCAGGAAATTCCAGATCGCCATACCTGATTTCAAAGAACTGTCCGTACAGAAGAGCCATCCTGATTTGTCTGAAAATCTTGCGGCGGTAATATCCAATGATCTCGACCTCAGCGGATATTTCAATCCCATGAATAAAGATGCCTTTCTGGGGGGTAAGGTGGCTCCCTCAAGCAATGAAGCAATAGCATTCAAAGACTGGTCTGTCATTGGAGCTGAATTACTTTTAACTGGAGGATATACGTGTATAGGAAACAGTCTTCAGGTTGAGGTGAGGCTCTTCGATATCTATTCCGGTCGACAGCTTTATGGAAAAAGACTGTTAGGGGACACGAAAAACTATCGTTATCTGATGCATCGTATTGGAGATGAAATCATAAGGACTCTTACAGGACATGACAGTATATTTCTCACCAGGCTTGCATTTGTATCGAACGATTCGGGAATTAAAGAAGTTTTCACCTGTGATTTTGACGGTTATAACTTGAAACAGATAACCGAACATGGAAGTATCACCATTCTCCCCGAATGGTCTCCCGGCGGGGATATGATTGTATATAATTCCTATAAGGAAGGAGGCACCATACTTTACTTGCATGAGCTTGCAACAGGCAGGGTAAGGCCTCTTTCGGCAAGAACGGGACTGAACTCCGGTGCATCGTGGTCGCCTTCCGGCAAAGAAATTGCTTTGACATTAAGCCATAAAGGTAATCCCGATATATTTCTTATTGATTTGAAAGGCAATATAATAAAGCAGGTAACCGATCACTGGGGTATCGACGTTTCACCAGCATTTTCACCGGACGGAGACAGGATTGCATTTGTTTCAGGCAGGTCAGGATCTCCTCAGATTTATACCATGGATTTGATTAGCGGAACGCAGGAAAGACTTACTTTTGAGGGAAATTACAATGCTTCTCCTTCCTGGTCCTCTCTGAATAGAATCGCCTTTGTTTCAATGAGTCAAGGAATTTTCGATATCTACACTATGGATGCTGATGGCGGAAAATTGAGGAGATTAACCGAAAATCAGGGCAGCAACCAGGACCCTTGCTGGTCTCCTAACGGACGTTATATTGTATTCAGCTCAAACAGAACAGGCCGTTATCACTTGTACATCATGACTGCCAGCGGGGAGAACCAAAGAAAAATAACCTATATGGATGGAGATCAGGTTTCACCTTCATTGGTTCGTTAATTAATGCCATAAAAGTTTGAAATTATGCCTTGTTAACAGCAAACCACCAGTCTTATATCCATGGTGACAAGAACTGTCAGGCAGGAAAAAATTCTGGCCATGAAACAGACTTTTAACTGAAATGTCGCTTTATTTTTCTATTA
>JAFGMQ010000198.1 GCA_016927455.1 Deltaproteobacteria bacterium | reverse complement strand
TTGGAAAGGGCAAGGGAACATGGTACAAGCTTCCTTAGTCCAAACATAATTTTCATAATCGTCCTGGCTTCTTACCCCATCCATGCTTCGGCAAATTTAGAGCATAATCCTAAACATATCGTTAATTTATGGTGAAGTCTTTACTCTAATCTAAAATGGATACAACGTTATGAATAAAGGAAGTGTTGCCGGCCTTGTTCTTGCGGCAGGTGCATCAACCCGTATGGGGCAACCCAAGCAATTATTGCCTGTTGATGGCGGGACAATTATTGAGCGGGCGCTGAATGAAGCCCTTAACTCCGATCTGGACAAGGTTGTTCTGGTTCTGGGATATCATGCAGGGAGAATTAAAAAGGTCATTAAGCATATACTGATAAATCCCAAACTAAAGGTAGTTTTGAACAGGGAATTCAGGAGAGGCATGAGTTCTTCCATTATTTCAGGTCTCGCGGAAATTGAAGACAACTATGATCACGTTATGATACTTCTGGCGGATATGCCCTATATTAACTCCGAACTGATTAATTTCCTGTTACACCGTTACCTGGTTTCTTCTTTGCATCTCGGAGCGATAAGTATCAAAGGGAAGCGGTCTCATCCTGTTATCATCAGCAGCAGATTTTTCAACGAATTGCGAAATTTAAAAGGTGATACGGGGGCAAGGAGTCTTTTCCGGAAATACAGTGACCAGGTATGTCTGGTAGAGGCGGAAGGAAATTATGATGAAAAAGACATTGACACACCCGACGACTATAATTCATTCATCAGGAAGCATACTGGCAGATAAGAGACTCAAGATCAGATGCCCGGTATGTCATTGTTTTTAAGGGAAAATACTTCATTAATTCCTGTTCCGACTAAAGCCTCAATTTCAGCTATGAGTTCAAAACACGGAATAACATTAAAACGATCGTGTGCCGAAATTACCAGCTTTTCCCCCCTGGATGTATTCAGCTTAAATATGACTTTGCATTCACCCGGATATCTCAGGACGATTTCATGGAGCCGTTCTATAAGGTCCCTGGGGGCAGACGCTTCATTCATCTCAAGCTCAATAGCCTTTACAGCCTTCTGCCTTAAGATTGGTAATGACATTATTTCCTGAGCTATAATCTTTGCGGAACTTTCACCTGTCTCCAGAGACCCGCTGACCATCAAAGGCTCATCACCTTTAAGGGTCACAGAGCACCTGTTAAACACTTCCGGAAACACAACAAGTTCAATAGATCCGCTCATATCTTCAAGCTGGACAATTGCCATTCTATCACCGCGCTTAGTTCGCTTTATCTTCAAATTTCCAATAACACCTGCAATTTTTACGATGTTTTTATCCTTCTGATCACTCAGTTCCTGGATGGAGCACGTGGCGAATTGCTTTATCTCCCTGCTGAATCTTTTCAGGGGATGCCCGGTAATATAAAAACCAAGGGCTTCTTTTTCCCTCTTGAGCCTGGTTTTGTCATCCCATTCCGCAATATCGGGAAGTTCATAGCCCCCTGATGTCCCTCCGCTGCCAAATGACAGATTACCGAACATGTTGAGCTGGTCAGGGTCACCGTTTACACCACATATCCTGATCACATCATCAAGGCCGGCAAAAAGTCTTGCTCTGCCGATACCGGTAAAATCAAGTGCACCGCACTCTATAAGTCCCTCCAGAACCCTCCTGTTGACTTTAGCTCCTTCTATCCGTCTGCAAAGGTCAAAAACCTCCCGGAAGGGCCCATTTGCATTTCTTTCCTCTATGATGGATTCCACTGCCTTGAGCCCGACATTTTTTACCGCCGCAAGACCAAAACGTATTTTCCCGTCAACTACTGAAAAATCTGCCTGGCTTTCATTAATATCAGGTGGCAGTATGTCAATTTCCATGTCCCGGCATTCGGCAATATTCTTGATTGTTTTATCCTGGTTTCCCATATCCTGGGTGAGCAGGGCCGCCATAAACTGCACCGGATAATGGGCCTTTAAATAGGCCGTCTGGTAGGCTATTACTGCGTAGGCAGCAGAATGGGATTTGTTAAAGCCATAGCCCCCGAATTTATCTATCAAATCAAAGAGACTCTCCGCCTTTTTCGAGGAAACACCGTTTTCATCTGCCCCCTGGAGAAAACGGGCCCTGTGTGCTGCCATTATGTCCTGCTTTTTTTTCCCGATGGCTTTCCTAAGCTCATCGGCCTCGGCCAGGGTATAATTGGCCAGAATCTGGGCAATCTTCATAACCTGTTCCTGGTAAAGAATAACTCCATAGGTTTCCTTAAGTATTGGCTCGAGCTTTGGAAGAAAGTAATTAATCCTGACTTTTCCGTGTTTTCTCTTGATAAAATCCTCAACCATGTTGCTGCCCAATGGCCCGGGACGATAGATGGCCACCAGGGCAACCAGGTCCTCAAAGACCTCGGGTTTCAGCCTCCTCAGCAGATTTTTCATCCCGGAACTCTCAAGCTGAAAAACACCGGTTGTCTTTCCTTCAGAACAGAGCTGGTATGTGGCAGGGTCATCCATGGATATCTTCTCTATATTCAACACATTGCCTGTTGATTTATGGATCAGGTCTATTGCGCTCTTAATGACGGTCAGGGTCTTAAGCCCCAGGAAATCGAATTTTATGAGTCCAAGCTGTTCAATCCGGTCCATAGTGAACTGGGTCAATATTTCCTCTCTTGATCCTTTATAGAGCGGAAGGTATCCAAGCAAAGGCTTATCGGAAATAACAACTCCCGAGGCATGTGTTGATGCATGCCTGACCATTCCTTCAAGTTTGCGGGATATCTGGAGGAGTTTTTTTGCAGGTGTCTGTTCATCTTCAAGGCGTTTTAATTCCGGCTCTTTCATTATTGACTCTTCCAGGCTGACATCTGTGCCTTCAGGAATTAATTTGGCGATCCTGTCAGCTTCTTTCAGGGGTATGTTAAGGGCGCGGGCAACATCCCTTACAACTCCCCTTGCCTTCATGCTGCCGAAGGTTATAATCTGGGCAACATTTTCGCGGCCGTATTTCTCAGCAACATACCGTATAACCTCATCCCTGCCGTTTATGCAGAAATCAATGTCAATATCAGGCATGCTTATGCGCTGCGGATTAAGAAACCTTTCAAATATGAGGCCGTATTTAATGGGATCAATATTTGTTATCTCAAGACAGTATGCCACGAGCGAACCTGCTGCGGAGCCGCGGCCTGGTCCTATCGGGATATTACGTTGCCGTGAGTAACGGATAAAATCGGCTACTATCAGAAAATAGCCTGCAAAACCCATGTCCTGGATTACTTTCAGTTCAAATTTGAGCCTTTCACCGTATTCCTGAATTGAATCAGGGGAATTTTTGTCAGCACCGGTTCCCATATCGGAAAGCCTTTTCTCAAGGCCGGTTTCAGCTTCTTCAATCAGGATGTCATTAAGACTCCGGTTTTCAGGCACATTGAACGCCGGATACCTGTATTTACCGAACTCCATTTCATACTGGCAGCGTTGAGCAATTTGTCCAGTATTCTCAAGGGCATCAAGATATCCTGGAAGAGCCTGTTCCATCTCATCGCGTGTCTTGAAATAGAATTCATCGTTGGAGAATTTTAGTCTATTAACATCAGCAACTGTTTTTCCTGTCTGAATGCAAAGGAGTACGTCATGGGCTTCAGCATCCTCCCTGTTCAGGTAGTGGCAGTCATTGGTAGCAACCACAGGTATTGAAAGGTCATTGGAAATTATACTCAGGATTTCATTGGTTTTTATCTGTTCAGGAAGGTTGTTTGCCTGCACCTCCATATAAAAGCGATCATTATCAAAGATGCGGGCTAAATCTTCGGCCGTTTTTCTGGCTTCTCCAATTTGATCTTCCCTGATAAGATATGGAATCCTGCCCTGCAGGCAGCCGGAAAGGGCGATAAGCCCGGCGTTGTATTCTCGCAAAAGCTGCATATCTGCACGGGCGCGGTAATAGAAACCCTCGAGATGTCCCAATGTAACAAGACGGCTCAGGTTTTTGTAGCCTTCATCATTCATAACCAGGAGTACCAGATGGTAGGCAGTTGGGCTTCCGTCCCTGGATGGTGACCTGTCTCTCCGGTCTCCGGGTGCAATATATATCTCGGCCCCGATGATCGGCTTTATTCCGGCCTTTGTTGCCTGATCATAGAGCTCTACTGCTCCGAACATATTGCCGTGATCTGTCACAGCGACGGAATCCATGCCGAGGTTTCGGCATTTTTCAAGCATCCGGTCTATTCTGATTGCACCATCCAACAGGCTGTACTCTGTATGGACATGGAGATGAACAAATGGTGAATTGACAGTCACTTTAACCCCTATCAAGGCATTCTTTATCTATAGAAACATCTAATCTAAATTATCCTTACTTAAATCCCAGCGTAACACCTGCTTTTCGAAATCAACGGAATAAGTAAGGCCCCGAAGGAAATTCATTCCGAGCAGACCCTGGAATGGCACTTGAGGGCCGATGTGTTTAACAATAGCGACGGTGATGCCTTCCCTTTTGTAAGGACCCGCAATAATATAATCAAGTTTTGCAAAATCAGCGGTTATGCTGTCTCCGCCCGCGACATAGCCCACAGCAGCCCTGGTTTCTCCTATCACAAGCTGATTTGCGAGATCCTCATGGAGTAATACGCTGGTTGAGCCTGTATCAAGAAGAAGCTGGCTTTGAACCTCTTTGTCCCCGTAACCCAGTCTGACCGGCACCAGAACCTGATTGCCGATAATCGTAACTTTAGTCTCGACAATTTTTTCTGCTGCTTCCTCATCTCTGCGTTTCTTTTCGAGCTCTGCCAGCTCTTTCTCTTTTTCCAGGGCCTCATTTTCTGCCTGTTCGCGCAGGAGTTTTTGCTCCTCTCTTCTTTCCCTCTGCAAACGCCGTTTTTCTTCAAGCGCCTTGCGATCCCTTTCGATTAATCTCTCCCTTTCTTCTTCAGGAAGGCTGTCGTATTTTTCAGGATATACTGTAAGCTCGTTACGGTATTTCTCAGGAATTTTTCCCTTCTGGTCGACAAAATGGACATTGCCGTTTTCATCTATGTATTTGTAAAATGCACTCTGGATTGAGGGCGGGTAAAATATTAACAAAAAAACTATAACTGCCGCGATACAAATCCTACTGCCATAACTATTGACATTTTTAATAAAAACAGGATGCATCGGACTCTCTTTTCTAAGACTTAAGTGATTTTTCAGTGATAATAGACAGTTGTAAGCAAAGCTGATTCAACGCATTGTAAGGTTATTTCAAAATTGGTAAAGATTGTCAATGGAATGAACTCATCGTCTATCTGGAAGTAGCATCATTTATCAGATAATTATTTCAGAAAACTTTTAAGCAGTTAAATTACCAAAAGGAAATCCCACAATAGATACCGGCGAGTGAAAATTACATAAGGAGATGGCTTTATGGTGGATAATGACCTTATAACAAAGGTCTAATAAGAACTTGTAAAAAGCCCAAAAATTATGATAAAATCTAAAGTTGCAGTAATCAAGTTTATATTCAGAATTCCCTTCTTCGGGCTGAAGGCACGGCTTTTCATTAAATAATAAAATGTCAACCCATATTATATGTTTTAAATAAATCGGAGAAGACATCAATGAATGATGCTCAATATCGCTTATTACAAAAGAGACTTGAAAAGGCCGAAACCAAGAACCGGAGTATGCGTGAAAAAAACACAGCCCTGAAAAATGAAGTCCGGCTGCTCCAAAAGGATTTGATTGATAATCGCAACCTTTTTAATTATATGCCCTATGCGATGGTTTTGATTCAGAA
>JAFGMQ010000197.1 GCA_016927455.1 Deltaproteobacteria bacterium | reverse complement strand
ATTCTAAGGAGGTATTCTTTTTCAGTCATTACCGTGCTGCATGCCTGGCATAGCTGGGAACCACCAGTAAAACTGGTGGATTATGGTTTTATTTAACATGTGACATATCAAGGAGATTGACCAATGCTGATCTGGCCTGACTGCATTCACTGCACACTGAGAATGGCAGTAAACATTGCCCGCATTGCTGCTGAAAACGAAGCTCAAGTAAAAAAATTCATTAAAGAAATCCTGAAATTGGATTATTACAGCGGAAACAGATGGGACATCACATCTCCGGAAATAATAAGAGATGTCTGGCTTATCATGCAAAATATATTTTCCGTTAATGACCCCTTAAAAAATATCAAGAAGCAGCAGAATGATGCTGCCCGGACAATTTACCCTTTTGCAGAGGAAATTGTTTCAAAGAGCCCCGACCCTTTTCAGGAATCCCTGAAGTTTGCCATATCCGGCAATGCCATAGATATAATGACTGGTTTGAAGGAAAATCCCACAAGGCAAAACATAGAAACCATTGAAAAAGGTTCCATCAGCCATGAAAGCATAATGGGATTTAAAGACAGGCTGAGTAAATCCCGCTCACTCGTATACCTGGGCGACAACTGCGGAGAGATATTCTTTGACAGACTGTTTATTGAGACCCTCCTGGATTATTATGATTTAAAGGTTACTTTTGTCTCTCGAACGGTCCCGGTTTTAAACGACGCCATAATGGAAAATGCCCTTCAGGCAGGGCTGGATAAGGTTGCTGAGGTTGTTGAAAACGGCACGAACGAACCGATCCCGGGTACAATGCTGGACAGGGTGTCCCCTGTAGTAAAAAGCCTTATCAGCGAAGCAGATATCGTAATCTCCAAGGGAGGGGGAAATTATGATTCACTTTCAGAAGAAAAGGGACTTATGGGAAAATGCACATTCCTCATCCAGTCAAAATGCGAACCATACGCACTAATTCACAGCGTACCCGTCGGAGATCTCATTGTAAGCAATTTCTGATGGTCCTGCTCTTTCTTTTATTACTCAGGCGACTGAAAACAACAATCGCCGGGCTTTACAGGTCTGCCCAGTACCTCAACAGTTGAACAAATGCCGGTTGTGGAATTTATCCCTCAAATGATGCCGGGCCGGCATAAAGGCATCTAAGACATTTTACTCAATTATTACACAGCCTCTTCACTGGAATAATAACATTGTAATATAATTGCTTGACCGGTCAGAAATATTATGAGAAACCTTTTCATTGAATTTGAAATGCAACTTTCTTCTTTTTTTGTTGACAATTTCCTCTCACAAGCCGATAAGACATGCGAACGGCGCATGAGCTCAACCGGTCTTGAGAATGAATATCAGGCAATGAATTAAGTTTCTTGTTTTACATAAAAACTCACAGGTTATACAATTAAAAGCATTTCCTGTCCGCCACTGGTACCCGGAAATGCTTTATGATTTGAATAGACCCCGCAGCTTTAAGAGCCCAAACACACAATGGCAGCACGACAGCCCTTCAGGTTTTCTCGTTTTTTGCTCCACAAGATTAGAGAAAGATATTGATGGACGAGGTTGTAGCAGACAGATCCCGACCCGTGCCGACCCATAGAAGTGCTTATAAAGAGCCGCTGAACGTAATATCATCATATTAAAAGGAAAGTTGACTTTCCAGGATGAAAGGGCTGAAAACACCATTGAGGCATTTCAGCCGATTCCTGAGATATTATAGGAAAAAAATATATGCCATCAACATTTCAACAAAACAAACAGTTGAGAAATATTGCGATTATTGCCCATGTCGATCATGGCAAAACAACACTTGTGGACGCAATGTTTCGTCAAAGCGGCCTTTTCAGAGACAGCCAGGTTGTTGACGACAGGCTCATGGACACCATGGATCTCGAGCGCGAACGCGGTATAACGATAGCGGCTAAAAACTGTTCGGTCATATGGAAGGGTGTGCGAATCAACATCATTGACACCCCCGGGCATGCCGATTTCGGAGGCGAGGTTGAACGCGCCATTTCCATGGCGGATGGGGCTATTCTTCTGGTTGATGCGTCTGAAGGCCCCCTCCCTCAGACCCGATTTGTCTTAAAAAAGGCACTGGCTGCAAGGCTGAAGATCGTGGTTGTCATAAACAAGATTGATCGCCAGGATGCCCGCGTTCATGAGGTACTCGACGAGATTTATGATCTTCTCATAGATCTGGATGCAACTGATGAGCAGATCGATTTTCCTCTTGTATATGCTGTTGGCCGTGACGGAATTGCGGTTAAAAACCCTGATGATGAGGGCCGGAATCTTGAGCTGCTGTTTGATATGATTTTAGAGGAAATACCCAGCCCCTATTACGATCCTGGAGCCCCTTTCCAAATGCTCGTTTCCGATCTCGGATATTCTGAATATGTGGGGAGACTCGCGATAGGTAAGATATTCAACGGAAGCGCCCACTCGCGCGACAGCCTGGTCTGTATCGGGGAGAATGGAAAGAATGTCCCGCTGAAGGTATCAAAGCTGCAGGTCTATAAAGGAATGAGACTGGCAGAGGTGGATGAAGTGCAGCCTGGCGATATTGTTGTTATCGCCGGCATCGAAGATGTTAAAATCGGGGATACCATCTGCCATTATCAGCATCCCGAGGCATTACCCAGAATCAGGGTCGATGAGCCGACCGTTTCAATGAAGTTTTCAGTCAACACTTCACCGTTTGGTGGCAAGGAGGGAAAATATGTGCAGTCGAGCCGCATCCGTGAACGGCTGGTAAAGGAAACTCTGCTTAATGTAGCGATCCAGGTATCTGAAACCGGTGAGCGGGACAGCTTTATGGTTAAAGGGAGGGGGGAATTTCAGCTTGCAATTCTGATTGAAACCATGAGGCGTGAAGGTTATGAATTCTGTGTTGGGCAACCGGAGGTCATCTTCCGTTACGAAAATGGTAAAAAGCTGGAGCCCATGGAGAAACTGTTTGTTGACTGTGAAGAATCGTTCCTCGGCATTGTGGTGGAAAAGCTGTCACTCCGCAAGGGCAAAGTGGTCAATCTGGTCAATAAGGGCAGCGGTCGTTTACGTATTGAATTTTCCGTTCCATCAAGGGCCCTGATAGGGTACAGAGATGAATTTCTTACCGATACCCGCGGTACAGGCATACTGAATACTCTTTTTGACGGATACGGCGAATACAGAGGGGACTGCACCAGTCGTTTCACAGGGTCCATCGTTGCCGACCGAACCGGGACGGCGGTACCCTATGCGCTGTTCAATCTCGAGCCTCGCGGGCAGCTTTTTATCGAACCGGGAGTCCCGACTTATGAGGGGATGATAATCGGTGAACATAACCGTAGTCAGGATATTAATGTTAACCCCTGCAAGGAAAAAAAACTTTCCAACATGCGTGCCGCCAACAAGGACGAAAATATCACCCTCTCCCCGATCAAGCCTGTCACACTCGAATTTGCCATAAGTTTTATTCGTGCAGACGAACTGGTAGAAGTAACCCCCCGTTCGCTTCGTATGCGCAAGACCCTTCTTTCAGCTTCAAGGCGTCATATGCTGAACTCCGCCAAAAGCAAAAGCGAAACCTAAGTTATTAACCCCGCAATAATATATATTAACTGTGTCATTCCGGCTAAAGACGGAATCCATAATTAATTCGGCTGGATGCCGTATCGAGTCCGGCATGACGATTTATATTTTTAATTGCCGGAGTAATAACGTGATCCCGAAAAGCACAGGCCGGATGACTTAAGACTGTATCAGGTGAAATTACTATTGTTT
>JAFGMQ010000196.1 GCA_016927455.1 Deltaproteobacteria bacterium | reverse complement strand
TCTTCAGTAGCAATCTTAAAAAGCAGGGCTGCTGCCTCGTGCTTTTCCATATTTGCCGCCGAAAGGGCTGCATACAATGCTGCCTCTGCGTCTTTCGGATTTAATTTAAGTGCTTCTCCGGCAAAATAATAGCTCCTGGCAAAGTTGCCGGTAACATGATAGAGATAGCTCATCTTCTTTGCCAAATCGATATTATTTCTCTGCAAATCAAATGACTGTTCATATACTTTCAGGGCCTGTTCAATATTGCCCTTGGTTTCCAGATTATGTGCCTCGAGAATCATGTCCCGAGCCCTCTGACGGTTTTCCTTCTCTCGCTTCAGGAGCCTTGCGGGCTGGAGAATCTCCTCTGAAAATTTCCGAACAACAAGCTCTCCTTCCTTATCATCTTTGCTATCATCAGACATTACTTTTATTATAAAGGTATTGTATTTCTCTTCCTTTCTCAGGTCTTTTACCTCCATTATGAAATCGAGGGCCGAATCCCAGGGGACATCCTTCAGTGCGAGAGTAAGGTCTCCTTTCACTTCATCATCCACAATAATATTTTTTCCGCTTATTTCGGCAAAGAGACGGAAGACGTTGTGAAGATCAGTCTTGTAAAAATCGAGGGTTATTTTTTCACCAGTGTACTTATCTATCTTTTTATCTTCAAGGTCTTCGATATGTTCAACTTTATCTTCAGGCCAGCCGAACAAGGACTTCAGATCCTTCGGAGAAAGTGCCTTTTCGCTCTGGTATGCCCTTGAACTCGTGACAGGAGATGGTTTAGCTTTTACAGGCATCCAGCACTTTATCAGCAATGCGCCTTTCTGATCCTGAATGGTGGAATGAAAAGGCTCTTCACTGTTTGCAGATTCAATAACTATGCGGAGTGAATTATCCTTCTGGGCTGTTTTTATCGCTGAAACAACCTGCCCCTTTATTTCAAGAGTTTCCGGCAAATCCGTTTTCATTTGCGTGCCTTCAAGATCAATAATGAATCTGGCAGGGGATGGAAGGCCAAAGGCCCTGTAGGAGCCATATTCTCCTTCAACAATGATCTCTATTTCGTTCTTGGCCTCTTTACCTGTTTTTATGGCTGTAATTTGCCCTGCGAGCGATGAAGAGAGCACAATCAGCCCCAGTCCCAGTCCCGCGACAATCATCCTGATCATAATCTTGATCATTGGTTTCCCCCTACTTTTGCAACTGTAAAACATGACAGATTGGAAAAAGGTCTAAAAATTCTCCATTTTGTAATTAACCTGGAGACGGCAGTTCCATTTTAACATATTTTTGGCGCCAATTACTGATCCATGCTCCATCACTTTTATGTGCAGAATTGAAATACTTCAAAAGTTTCCACAAGACCGCAGATTGTTTTTCTGTTACCGTTTTCAGATTCTTCAACTATTTTGCAATTGTCTTCTCAAAAATCTCTTCAGACCTCGCTGATGCCTTGTTTGCCCTTTTCACCGATTCTTTTGCCTCCTCGGAGGCTGCTGCAGCCCTTTGTGCTGCTTCCTCTGCACGCATTGCCGAACCCTCGGCATTCCTTGCAGACTGTCTGGCATCGTAGGCCGCACCACTTGTCTCTGAGGCCCCTTCTCCTGTATCGCTTTTGGGAATAACAGCCAGGCCCCCTTTGTCAATTTTAACTACCCGACCGGATGAAAGAGTTGCCGCAAAGCTTTCAACAAGGCGCCTTACCGCCACTCCAATTGCCTGTGCAAAAAGCGCCTCACGGTCGGGGTCTGAATAAGTCGTGAACGGCGCAGTGCTGACCTCAGCCCTGTTAAGCCAAACTATTTCTCCTGTTTTTGCGTCCTGAACAAGTATTCTTAACTGTACAGTAGCCTTTGGAACCCTTCCGCCTTTATCAGCAAGGTATCCCGCTCCGGCACCCAGAGACCCCCATATCAGTGAATTCCAATTTCTGTATTCGCTGCTGTCAGAAGGAGAGATTATGCTGTCGGTATGACCGATTACTGCCCCCAGGGCTGCCCCTATAACAACTTTGTCAATAGTTTCGTAGGTATCGGATTTTGCCACTCCGAAAATTGTTCTCTGGCCGGTCTTGAAAATAAAGGGAAGTATGCCGGTTCTGAATGGATCAAAAGTATCATCATGGCTTGAGCGGAATTCTATTATTCGGCCCCTTATGATATATTTGGAATCAAAGGCATTACCGATATCATTTAGCATCTTGCTGTCCATTGCGATGCCTTTCTGATCCTGCAGTCCTTTTTTCCATGCCGCGTCGTTTGCCATGTTCTGATAAATAGCCGCATCAAATTCCTTTTTCATTTCGTCTGACCAGCCTTCTTCACGCAGGCCCTTAAGGGCAGTCGTTTCAATAGACATTTGCCTGGGCCGTTGAATTATCCCTCGATCCAGGAGGTATTTTGTAACGTCTTCCTGAACCGCTGAGATAATCCCTGCCTTATAGAGTTCATCCTGCAGTGCTTCTAAAACCAGAACATTTCTTCTCCAGTAGGAGTAGGGTGAAAAGGCAGGTGTATAGTCAGCAAAAGGGAGGATAACGGCCTTTTCGTATTGGCCACTGCCAGGCATTGGAACCACAGGGCTGACCGTCTCTTGTACCACCTTGCCGCATGAGACAGTCAAAAGCAGCAATAAAAGTCCGGTCGCTAGCAATTTTAGTTCAGGCTTCATTTGTTTTCTCCCCCTTATAAATACGTTAGTCTTAATACATGGACAAAAGTGTTATTTCTGAGCCTCAGATGGCATCTTCATTTCAATTTTTTTATAGTCCAGCTGTCTGTCCTGATTAAAGAAAGGCTCTTTAATCGTTATCTTCCTGACAGCCTCTGTGCCGAAAGAAGTCTGTCTGTCTTCGCTTATAATCTCTTCTACTATCCCGCCGTTAGTACCGATACAGGTTCCTTTCTTAATGAGATATCCTCTGCCGTCCGGATCGCTTACCATTGCCCAGATCTTATCTTTTCCTTTAATAACTGAAGTCAGTGTCAGATTAGCAATATCAATTCTCTGAAGTTCAGTTTTGGGTTCTTTCATTTCTTTTAACATGCTTTCCATTTTTGCCTGCCACTCGGAGCTGCTGGCTTTTGCAGCTTTTTCCTGTGTGGTTTTGGTTCTCTCTACGACTTCGACTATAAAAGGAACAAACGGATCGGTCTTGCCTGCCGGATTATAAACATAAGCTGCCTCTTCTTTCTTTTCTGTCAAATCCTTTTCCGGGCGGGCCTCTTTAAAAACAACGTCAGGCATGGAATAGGATGAGCCAGCCATCATCAAAATAAAGACAATGGTTATGGCCTCCCAGAACACGCTCCTAGATAATCTTCTCAGTTTTTTATTCACCGGCCTAACCCTTGAATCTGTAAGTTACTGCGGTACACTTGGTATTTAAAATTGTGGAAAGGCTTTTTTCCGGCTGTATTGAGACGTCAATTATATTGACTATCCTCGTCATCCTTCCCACCTTGTCAAAAAATACTGCAACGTCATGGTAATTCCCTGTCACATTAATTGATACCGGGATTTCAATATAAAAATCCCTTATTACCTCTTTTTTTGGACTGAATAGCACAAATTTCAGGTTCGATTCAGCCCCAAGATCGGTAATATTCTTTAAAAGGCTTGGAATTTCTCTCTCGTTGGGCAAAAGCAGAAGCGCCGTCTGGAATTCGGCTTCGACCTTGGCATAATTAGCCTCAAATTTTGCAAGGGTCTTAACGGTTTCTTTTGCCTTTTGAATCTCTCGATCAAGCCTCGATATTTCCATCTCCAAATACTTAATTTGTTCGGCCTTTGGAAAATAGAAGAGAAATAAAAAGAGACCAATTAACAGGATGCCTGTCCCAGCAAGGATTAATATCCTGTAGATCATCTTTATTTTTTCAATTTTTTCAAAGAAAGAAAGATCTGCCATTATTTTTCCATTAAGTAGATTAACCTAAACTAAAAAATCTATTTCTTCCTTGGTTTAGCGCTTGGTTTTTTTGGCTCTTCAAAAGAATATGTCTTGCAACTCAATCCAAAATCGACAACATTAGGTTCATAGTCTTGAATCTTTTTCAGCTGTGTGCTTGACAGGTCAACAGAGTGTATGTGTTCAGCCTTTTCAAGGTTTGTCATAAACAGGGCCACAACATCATTGTCTGCTGCGACACCGTTAAGGGTCAATATGCCTCCTTTTTCAACAAGAGACGTAAGCCATAGTTTATTTTTAGGAACAGCTGTGCTGATTTCATCCAGCATCTGGACAGGGCCGGCCTTTTTCTTTTCAAGACCGCGGATAATATCCAGCTTTTTTCCCACCTGGATTTTCTTGTTTTCTAATTCCTTTATCCTTTTTGTAGTCTGAGCATAGGTGGCAAGTTCATTTGTTTTCCTGATTTTTTCATTTGTTAATGAATCGAATTTGGTATTTATATTAAAGTAAAAATAGCCTATAGCGCTTAACACAAAAAAAACAGATAAAACATAGATACTGATCTGCCTTCTAATGTTTTCTTTTTGTCTTGCAGCTCTGAATGGCAGGAGATTTATTTTTATCATTTGTCACCAATGCTTCTCAAAGCAAGGCCCAAAGCAACGGCAACCTGGGGGGCCATGTATTTAATGTATCTCATATCGAACATCTTTTCATTGATCAGTAGATTCTCAAGGGGATTAAGTTCAAATACCGGTATTGCCGTCTCCTGTTCAAGGTATTTCTGGAAGCCGCTGATCCTGCAGGAGCCTCCGCATACATAAATTTTCTCTATGGATTCATCCGGGTAGGTGTTTGAGACAAAATCCAGCGCCCTCTTTATTTCCTGTACCCACCCTGAGACTACGGATGTAACAATTTCTTCAAGGCTCTTTTTCTCTTTCTCCACCTTTGTGCCGCCCAGTTTGATCTTTTCTGCTTCTTCAAAGGGGACGTTAAATTCCGACATTATTTCCCGCGTAATTTCAGATCCGCCATAGGAAGAATCTCTTGTAAACAGAGAAATTCCATTCTTAACTGCATTGATTCCAATTTCTTCAGCACCTATATTTACAATTGCACAACACTCCTTTTGCTCCCCAATGCCTAGTTCAAGGGCGTTCTGCAGTGCAAATGAATCAACGTCCATCACCATGGGATTAAGTTGAGCAGCCTGCAATAAACTTACATAGTCGTCAACCACATCTTTTTTGGCTGCGACGAGCATCACGTCAATACCGTCTGCGGCTGCTTTTTCTCCTTCCTCTTCCTCCTCTGCTCCGTTAGCGATTCTGAGGGTGTCGAAATCAAGGTTTACTTCCTTAATATCAAAGGGGATATATTGTTCAGCCTCGTCATATATTACAGCTTCGAGCTCCGATTCCTCCTTCTTCTCAAGGGATATTTTTTTTACAATCACGGAATAACCGGAAATAGAAGTAGCTACATTCTTGTTTTTTACCTTAAGGTTTTTAAACAGGTTCTTAATGGCAGAGGTAACGACCTCTATTTCCTTTATCCCACCCTCAACTATGGCATCCGGCGGGAGACCTGCTATACCAAGGCTTTTTAGAGCTATGCCGGACTTGACATAATCAATTTCCACCAGCTTGATGGAATGACAGCCTATATCCAGTCCGACCAGTTGATTTTTCTTTTGAATAGACACAGTAAATGTTTCCCGTTAATATCCACAAGAGACTGCAGATGTAAAAATATCGTCAGTATTTCAAGTGCTTAAGCCGATTCGGCATAATACCCTTTAATCTCTACGGGTATAATTCCCCGAAGCTTGCTTCGTCTTGTCATCCCGGACTTGATCCGGGATCCAGTCAAGCATGTTTCTGG
>JAFGMQ010000195.1 GCA_016927455.1 Deltaproteobacteria bacterium | reverse complement strand
TGAGGTACGGGTTACGATTGAGAAGTTATTGGATCATGGTTTGCCAAAAGTCTATACGCCGGAGCTGTTCGAGCAAAAAACAACGGCTGTGTTTCAGCACGTCTATGATGTCTACTATGGCGCAGGACGCAGCGCGTATGCCGCGGCATGAAATGGAGTAAAAGGTGATGGGTGAAACTGGTGATATAAAAATGTCCCCTTCCGAATTAAGGTGTAATTCATCAGTGTAATTCATCAGTGGACATCAAGTAAATTTGACTGATAATATATATTGTTGCCCTTTTCCGTAATTCCTATACTGTGATTTTTGAGAAAAGGTGTAATATACTTCAGGATCTCATTTCTATGCACATTCAGGCTTGAAGAAATGTCATCCAGTGTGCAGGGACGCCTTGAAATCAAGGCAAAGATGTCTTTTTCAATATCTCTTTGAGTTTGTTCATGGTTTTGAGAATCAATGAAAGGTGTTATTACCTCGGCATTTCCGCCCAGACATTTGCAGAAAAACGACAGATCTTTCCTTGAGACCTGTCTGGCAAATGTCTCTGCCGAAGGACGCACTGCTGTATTGATATGAACTTTTTGGGGATTCACCATTTTTATCAGATCTCTGAATTGCTCTGCGTCTTTTTCACTTGCATTAATGCCTTCCAGAACAAAGACCTCAAGCCATATCTCTCCTGAAAACTCCTTTCCTAATGCAATGAGTCCTTCAATCATATTTTCGAATTTAATATCAGGATGGGGTCTGTTAATTGCTTCAAACCCTTTCTGATCAAAAGCATCGAGGGATGGCATAATAACATCAGCCTCCGTGATTGATTCACGCACTGCCTTCTTCGATAACAATGACCCGTTTGTCAGGACTGCTACAGGGATACTGGATTTTTTCTTTATTCCTCGAATTATTGCCCCAATTTCACTATTCAGAGTCGGCTCACCTGAACCGGCTAGCGTAATGTAATCAGCGCAGATGTCCGTCTTCAGCTTCAGATACAATTGATCCAGAATTTTTTTTGCAGGTATATACGGCCTCAACTCGATTGTTTTTTCCCTTGTTCGGCCGAGCTGGCAGTAAATACAATCATAAGAGCACACCTTATAGGGAACAAGGTCCACCCCAAGTGAACGGCCCAGTCTCCTTGAAGGAACAGGGCCATAGATATAGTTTTTCATTTTTCCTGTCATGGCCTTTCAAATTAAAAAAGCCTTTTTATGAGAAACGTCATTTATTGCCCGCTATCTGACCGGCTTTCCTTTTTATGCTCAAGTTTTTCTTTCTCATCGGCAGCAACTTCATTTGAGTTCAACTCCCCTTTGACCTTCCTGAATTCCCTTATGGCTCCTCCCAAGCCTTTACCGATTTCAGGAAGCCTCTTGGCACCAAACAAAAAGAAAAGAATAACTGCGATAATAATTAGTTCTGTTGCACCCAGACCAAACATGGTTCACTCCTTATTGCCTTGGATTTCTTTTAATAATTCCAAAAAACCAGGTGTTGGAAACAGGCCATCTGACTTTAACTCATAAATTGTGATGCCGTGAAGCTCAAAAAGGGCAGCAGTAACTCCTGTTCCGAAACCTGAAGGCTTTTCACAGTATGGCGTTCTAAGACCACAGGAGGGGCTTCTGTCTTTCATTACTGCTATTACACTCCCTGCAGATCTGCTTAGTTTCAGGGCATCATAAGCTCCCTTTTTGAATTCCCGGGTTACATCCTTTCCCACTATATTAATGAGAACAGCTTTTCCCGAAATAACATCATAACCGTCCCCACCGAAAATATTTGCCGGAGGTCTCGGTGTAGGAAGTCCTCCTAACTGTTCCGGGCAGATGGGGATAAAAGACACATTATCAACAAAATCCTTCAAGGCAGGGCAGAAGGAATGCTCGCCATCATACCTGCAACGCATTCCGAGGAGACAGGCGCTGATCATAACTGTAGATTTAATCTTCAGCAATACCCGGCTTAACCTACAAATTGAATGGCTTCTTCATTATTTTTTCTTTGTTCTACGTACCCTATAAGGCAGGCGGGTTCCTTCATGGCATTAAGTCTGCTAAGTATTTCATTTGACTCCTTCTCACTCACTACTATGACCAGACCGATACCGTTATTAAATGTCCTCATCATTTCATTTTCCGAAATCCGCCCCGCTTTTTGAATAAAAGGGAATACAGGTTGAGGAGACCAACTGGATTTATTGATTATCACCTTGCATGTCCTGGGCAGGATTCGAGGGATATTTTCAATAAGTCCACCGCCGGTTATATGTGAAATACCATAAAGATGAAAATCCTTCCGCAGGTTATTTATAATCTGTACATATATTCTGGTGGGCTCCAGAAGCTCCTCCCCGAGAGATCTGCCGAAATCCTGTACATAGTCATCAACGGACATCTTCAAATCTTCAAAGACCACTTTGCGTACCAGTGAATATCCATTGCTGTGGAGACCTGTCGATCCAATACCAATAAGTTGATGGCCAACAGCTATCTCTGACCCGTCTAAAAGTTCATGGTTATCAGCCAGCCCGACAACAAAACCTGCGAGATCATATTCATCATCGGGATAAAACCCCGGCATCTCGGCAGTTTCGCCTCCTATAAGCGAACATTGTGCCTCTATACAGCCTGCTGCAATACCTTTAATTATATCCCTGGCCTTCAATATGTCCAGCTTGCCCATGGAAATATAATCCAGTAAAAAGAGAGGAGCAGCACCCTGGACAATAATATCATTCACACACATTGCAACGAGATCAATGCCAATCGTATCATGCTTGTCGAGCATGAATGCAATCTTTAGCTTCGTCCCTACACCATCAGTGGAACTAACCAGGACAGGATTTTTAATTGCCCCTATATTCAACGAAAAGAGCCCGGCAAAACCCCCTATGTCGGTAATCACTCCAGGGCTGAAGGTCTTGCCGGCAATTGGTTTTATCAGGTCTACAAACCTGTTTCCAGCTTCAATATCAACGCCTGCTTCAGCGTATTTGCTTTTTTCCTGCTTTTTCTGCATGGTAAGTATGCCCAACTTATATTGTAAAAAAACGTTCTTATGCTATCACCAATAATGGATTATCTGCAGTTCCTCAGTCTCATTGCCCTGAAATAAAGAAGAAGGCTGATTCCATATTAATATCCAGAAACTATAATGAATTTATGGTATCTTGCCACAACCCCTTCAATTATATTGATTGAGTGGAAAAATTCTGGCAGACTGTCATTTGTGGTTTTTCCCCTGTGCCCCTTTTGATAAACTAATATTTTCTAATATTTACTTGGTTGGTTGTCAAATCTTTTCTTCTGTTAATGATATTCCAGCATCATTTGGTATTGAAAATGAAGGAGATGCCATTCAGTTATTTGGAAAAAGTGCCGGAATTAAACCAGCCACTCACCTCCATCAAAGGAATTGGCCCAAAGAGGGCTGTTCTCTTATCAGAAAAGGGTGTCAAATCCCTTCTTGATCTTCTGCTTTTCATGCCTCTTCGTTATGAGGACAGAACCAGAATCCTTTCTATTAACAAGACTCAAGAAGGCCTTGCAGCCCTGGTAAAAGGTCACATAATCTCCGGCAGGGAGGAAAAGTTTTACTCAGGAGGAAAAGGCCTGTTCAGAATCATTATTAAAGAAGGTTCAGAAATATTGGAACTCCTTTGGTTTAAATATAAAAAGGCCTTTTTAAAAGGTCTTTGCCTTAAAGATAGAGATATAATGGCCTATGGCATTATCCGCAAAAACAAAGGTACAAGGCAGATGATTCATCCAGATGTCACTATCCTTGATGAAAAAATGGGTCAAAAAGTTCCAGGGTTGTTACCTTTTTATCCTTTTGTTAAAGGTGTTCCCATGCAAGTTATCAGGTCAGCCATCAGGGAGATACTTGACAGATATCAAGAAGAAATAGTTGATGCAATCCCGATAGAGATAACCAGGAGGTCAGGTCTGCCCAGGCTTGCAGAGGCAATAAAGGGTATCCATGTTCCTCCTGAAGACGCACCTGTTGATAAGTTTTGTGCTTTTGATACAGGATACCATCAAAGAATCACGTTTGAGAAAGTCTTTTACCTGATGCTGAATATTATTTTTCGAAAAAATTGCCGTCAGAGAAGAAGCTCTCCCTCTTTTTACATATCAAAAAATACGGTCGATACCGTAAAGAATAAATTCCCATTCCAATTAACAGGTGATCAGATAAGAGTAATCGAAGAGATTTTAAATGACCTTAAAAGGGAAAGTCCGATGAATCGTTTGATTCAGGGCGATGTGGGCTGCGGGAAGACGGCAGTTGCAGCAGCAGCTGCTTATGCAGCTGTTGAAAACCATTTCCAGACTGCGATAATGGTCCCGACTCAGGTTCTGGCATTACAGCATTATGAGTATTTCTCGAACCTTTCCGGAACCATGGGTTTTCGGGTCATAGTTTTGACGGGAGCCTTGTCTGGCCAGGACCGTAATATCGCATATGAGAAAATCGGTAACGGCGACTATAATCTTGTCATCGGCACTCATGCCTTGATTCAGGAAGATCTTTTTTTCAAAAATCTCGGACTTGTTGTAATTGATGAGCAGCAAAGGTTCGGAGTCAGGCAGCGTGCCATGATGGACAAAAAAGGTGTCAATCCTCATGTGCTTGTAATGACTGGCACCCCTATTCCGAGGACTATAGCATTAACTGCTTATGCTGATCTTGATATTTCAGTGATAAGAGAATACCCTTTCGGACATCTTCCGGTAACAACCATGCTCGCATATGACAATGATAAAAGAAAGGTCTTTGATGCAGTTCGTGAGCATATATCCAAAGGCCAGCAGGCTATAGTTATCTGCCCTGTTATTGAACTGTCAGATGAATCGGGGCTTAAAAATGCGTTGGAAATGCACGAGAAACTGACGAAACTTTTTATACCCCCCGTACGAACAGGCCTGATCCATGGAAGGCTGCCTGCAGATCAAAAAGACCGGATTATGGATATGTTTCGCAAAGGTCAGATTGATTTACTGGTGGGCACCACCGTGATTGAAGTCGGAATACATGCACCGGGTGCTACCATAATGGTGGTTGAGGATCCTGAAAGATTCGGACTTGCCCAGCTCCATCAGTTGAGGGGAAGAGTGGGGAGGGGCGTTGAAGGAGGCCTTTTCATACTTATGCTGAAAAAGGACTTGTCCAGGCAGGCCATTTCGAGGCTGAAGCTTATGGCTGAAATTGAAGATGGTTTTGAGCTTGCTCAAAAGGATCTTGAGATGCGAGGTCACGGGGAGATTACCGGTATCAAACAGTCTGGCCGGAGGGAGCTGGACTTCATTGATATTTGTGGCGAGCCGGAGCTTTTGACTGAAGCAAAAAGGGAAGCTGAAAGGCTTATTAACTCTGATCCTGAACTTGTAAGGCCTGAAAACCATATTTTAAAACAAATCATGTCCGATTTTCACTTAATTTAAGTTTTGATTTTTTTTATATGCTTTTATAACATCAAAAATATAATTAAACAGATGGTGTGGATCAGTCAATATTTGACAACAGGAGGGTACACATGATTGATGGCCAGTTGATCCTGTTAAAAAAAATGAAAAGGAGAGAACAGGTATGAAGGAATTTACGAGAATGAGTCGGCTGCCCCCTTATGTCTTTGCGACTGTCAACAAGATCAAGATGGATGCAAGACATAGAGGAGAAGACATAATTGATCTGGGAATGGGAAATCCTGATATCCCCACCCCTAAACACATTGTTGACAAGCTTATCGAAGCTTCACAAAAGGGGCACAATCACAGATATTCGGCATCCATGGGCATAACCAAGCTGAGAAATGCTATTAGTGACTGGTATAAAAGACGTTTTGGAGTATATCTCGATCCGGATGAGGAGGTTATCGCCACTATGGGAGCGAAAGAAGGACTGGCTCATCTGGTCCTGGCTACCATTAGTCCGGGGGATGTCGTTTTTGCACCAAATCCGACTTATCCTATCCATCCGTATTCAGTAATTATTGCGGGTGGGGATCTGAGAAGCATACCAATTGGTAAAGACCGGGATTTTTTTGAAGATCTGTTGTCTGCTACCAAACAGACATGGCCAAGTCCTAAAATGCTGATTATTTCTTATCCCCATAATCCAACAACGGCGGTGGTGGAAAAAGTATTTTTTGAAAAAATAGTGGAATTTTGCAAAGAACACGACATTATTGTTATCCATGATTTCGCCTATGCTGATTTAGTCTTTGACGGCTATAAGCCACCCAGCTTTCTGGAGATCCCCGGTGCCAAGGATATAGGTGTAGAGCTCTTCAGCCTTTCAAAAAGTTATTCCATGCCCGGATGGCGGGTCGGCTTTTGTGTGGGAAACCCTCTTCTGATAG
Source organism: Deltaproteobacteria bacterium (assembly GCA_016927455.1). GTDB lineage: Bacteria > Desulfobacterota > DSM-4660 > Desulfatiglandales > Desulfatiglandaceae > JAFGMQ01. The sequence continues at coordinate 5,227 of JAFGMQ010000195.1, read as the reverse complement.
CTGCATTGAAGAGGATAAAGAGCTATCTGGACTATGGCATGTTTCAGCCGATACAGATTGCATCTATAATAGCGCTTAACGGACCATACGATTGTGTTGAGGAAATAGTAGGCATTTACAGGGAGCGCCGCGACGCATTGGTTGACGGACTGAATCGCATCGGATGGCAGATGGAAAAGCCAAAGGCAACAATGTTTGTATGGGCCAGGATTCCTGAACAGTTTAAGCACATGGGATCTATAGAATTTTCCAAAATGCTTATTGAAAAAGCCAGGGTTGCAGTATCACCCGGAATCGGTTTCGGAGAATATGGCGACGAATATGTTCGATTCGCCCTGGTTGAAAATCCCCATCGCATTAGACAGGGAATAAAGGGTATTAAAGGTATTATGTAATAATGCGTCAATATGTAAAGGTTTTTTGAAGTATGCTTCGCTGCAGAGGACGGGATTTTGTGTTTTTTGCTGTAACTTCATAATGCAGCCGATAAAACGTTCGGATACTATGCCGTATGGCACGGTTGAATTTATCCTGAGACTTGTCGAAAAACGCATAACCGAATTCGGGATTTATCTGGGTCTTAATAGAATTCCCGGTTTTTAAAAGTCCAGGTTATATCCTGACTTTTTTTTGCAGATATGTAAGGGTTTTTTTGATAAAGACGGTAGAGTTTGCTGTTATTACTCAGGCGATTAAAAACATTAATCGTCATTCCGTATGAATGATCGGGTATAAAATCATAAGAGGGAATTATGTCTGAAATAAAGGTTGGAATTATTGGATTCGGAACGGTAGGGGCAGGAACGTACGAATTGCTGACGAAAAATAAAGAGATTATCACGAGCCGGGTCGGAACTGATGTTACAGTCAAGAAGATTGCGGATATTGACATTAACTCCGACAGGGGAGTTCCGGTAGACCAAAATCTCCTTACCGTAGATGCCCTGGATGTGATCAATGATCCGGAAATTGATATCGTTGTTGAGCTGATTGGAGGCATTGAAAAGGCCGGAGAATTTATCATTGAGGCCATGAAAAAGGGCAAACATGTGGTTACAGCAAATAAGGCGCTTCTTGCAGAACGCGGCCGGGAGATATTTAAAACCGCCGAAAAATTTGGTGTGGGCCTGGGTTTTGAAGCGAGCGTGGCAGGCGGAATACCTATTATCAGAGCCTTGAGGCACGGCCTTTGCGGCAATAATATCGAGAATATAATAGGCATTCTTAACGGTACTTCTAATTATATCCTTACAAAAATGACCCGGGACGGACTCCCGTATACACAGGTGGTTGAGGAGGCCGTTAACCTCGGATTTGCCGAAGACCCCCCTACTTTAGATGTAAACGGAACGGATGCAGCCCATAAACTGGCGATTCTTGTGTCAATCATTCTCGGATATCCCATTTCTTTCAATGAAATATACAGGGAGGGAATCACCTCCCTTACACCTGATGATATACGTTTTGCGAGCGAATTCGGATATAGCGTCAAATTGCTGGCTATAGCAAGGATTTCCGGAGATCATGTTGAGGCCAGGGTTCATCCGGCCATGATTCCAAAGGGCCATATTCTGGCCAATGTCAATGAAGTTTACAATGCCATCTATCTTGAGGGTGATTTCGTCGGACCAAATCTATATTATGGTCTCGGAGCCGGAAGAAGGCCTACAGGCAGCGCTGTAGTATCTGATGTAATGGAACTGGCAAGGCTTATCAGAGTCGGGCAGAAGGGTTTGTTAATGACTCCGCTGGGTCATGCACATTCGATCGAAAAGGCTATTTCACTGCAGCCTATGGAAAAACTGGACTCTCCCTATTATTTCAGATTTTCTGCATTGGATGCCCCGGGTGTCCTTTCTAAAATTGCAGGAATTTTAGGGAAAAATCAGATAAGCATTTCCTCTGTTATTCAGAAAGGCCGCAAAGTCAACGGATCAGTTCCGATTGTCATGCTGACACATGATGCCAGGGAGAGCAACGTAAATAGAGCAGTTTCGCTGATTGATGAATTGGATGTATTGACTGACAAAACTATAATAATTCGCGTGGAGAATGGGTAGCCCTATGCCGGATGATTCAAAAGCAAAAAAATATGTACTTCTCGTGGGAGACGGCATGGCAGACTATCCCCTCCCGGAATTAGGACAAAAAACACCTCTTGAGGTGGCAAAAACACCTAATATGGACCGAATAGCTGCCTGTCGGATTGGGCAGGTGAAGACAATACCTGAGGGCATGCAGCCGGGCAGCGATATTGCAAATCTATCCCTTATCGGATATGATCCGGCCTCTTACCATACCGGGCGTTCTCCTCTTGAGGCAGCCAGCATGGGTGTAAGGCTGGGCCCCGATGATGTTGCATTCAGAATGAACCTCGTAACGCTCCAATGGGATTCGGATCAAGACATCACTATGAAAAGCCACAGCTCAGGGGATATATCCACTGAAGAATCCAGTGTTATAGTTAAGGATTTAAAAAATAATATTAGATTGCCTGGCGTTGATATATACTGCGGTGTCGCTTACAGGCATCTTCTTGTATGGGCAAACGGTCCTGAGCAATCCGAAACCATCGCTCCCCATGATTTTCTAGATCAGAATATTGCCCCGTATCTTAACAGATCAGAACATGACCCCGTTTCCGGGCTTATTCGTCACTCCTGGAAACTGCTTGAAAATCATCCTGTCAATGTTAAAAGGAAAAGTAACGGCCTGAAAGAGGCCAATTCCATATGGCTGTGGGGACAGGGAAAGGCGCCAAGGTTTTCTTCATTTTATGATAGATTCGGCCTGAAAGGAGGCGTCATTTCGGCTGTGGATTTGTTGAAAGGCATCGGGATTTATGTCGGATTCGAACCGATAACCGTTAAAGGGGCTACTGGTTATCTGGATACGAATTTTATCGGAAAAGCCGAAGCTGCCTTAAAGGGGCTTGAACGACTTGATTTTATAATGGTTCATGTGGAAGCCCCTGACGAAGCCGGTCATGAGGGCAGCATAAAAGATAAAATAGAGGCAATTGAGGCATTTGATGAAAAGGTCGTGGGCATAATATTAAATGGCATGGATTTTTTTGATGACTTTCGAATAATGGTTGCCAGCGATCATTTCACACCAATTATTAAAAGAACCCATACCGGCGAGCCGGCCCCCTTCGCCTGGGCTTCAAAGGATGAGCTTAAGTCAGGGCAAAAAGGCCCGGGGTTTTCAGAGGAATATGCCAGGGCATCCGGACTCTCTTTTGAGAGGGGTTGTGACTTGATGCCGGCATTTCTTGGCCTGCCATAAGGTCTTGACACTGTCATCTTTTTGAAATAGGTATTCTATGGTTTTAATCAAAATTAAAAGCAACTGAATAATATCAGGCTTTAGCTAAAAAATAAGGAGACAGAACTATGAAGATACTTTTTTTTGGTCCAAATGGAAGCGGCAAAGGCACCCAGGGTGCAATAGTTAAGGACAAATTCGGAATTCCCCACATCGAGACTGGAGTCATATTCAGAGAAAATATCTCCAAAGGCACCAGCCTTGGCAATGAGGCCAAAGGATACATTGACCGTGGAGAACTTGTTCCTGACAGCATTACAATCCCGATGATTCTTGACCGTCTTAAACAGGATGACTGCAAAAGGGGATGGCTGCTTGATGGTTTTCCAAGAAACCTCACCCAGGCCTCCGAACTGGCAAAGGCACTTAAAGAAGAAGGTATTGACATTGATATTGTGATTGAAATCGTGCTTGACAGAAAAACTGCTAAAGAAAGAATCATGGGCAGGCGGCTATGCGTCAATGACAATAATCACCCCAACAATATCTATATTGATGCCATAAAACCTGACGGAGACAAATGCAGGGTATGCGGCGGGGATCTTAAGACAAGATCAGATGACCAGGATGCCGAGGCTATTGATCAACGGCACAGCATTTATTACGATGAAAAAAGCGGTACCATGGCGGGTGTAATATTTTTCAAGGATATGTCTGCCAAAAACGGCGGTATCCCCAGAATCATTGATCTTGACGGAAGGCCTGGAGTTAAAGACGTTTCAGCCGAACTGATGTCCAAACTTGGTTAACAGCCTGGATAGATTAATCTGAAAAGGCGACAGGGACATCCTTCAGGATGTCCCTGTTTCAATTTCACGGTTGTGTAAAAAAGCCATAAGGGTCAGTTTATCATGGCCTTTCAACAAGCAGATAACGATCCGGATCAAGTCGTGCGAATATGGATGCCCCCGGGCAAGGCGCCACTAGCTTTTTGTTAAATTCACTACCCAGAATCTGAAACAGCTCAACACAACAGGAACATAAATGAGCAGTTCGATCTATGGAATAAGGGATTATTTCATCACCGTCAGGAATAAAGAATCGCGGTTTGATAAAATTGGCATGATTGGCTGTATGAGACAAATACAATAAATCATAATCATTGATTTCTGAACCGAATCTCCTGGCCCATCTCAAATAAATTCGCTTTTCAGTCTCTCCAGGCCATTTCCATTTGTCTGGAAGCTTGCTTTTCAATAAAGGATCTTGAGATAAATCTGTTTTTTCTTCGATTGTTGCCAGTTTTGGCGGCACAAAATCTGATTCCGTAATTACAGCCGCTTTATTTTCTTCATATCCCTCCAGATCAAATGAACTGATAACCAGATATAATCCATTTTTATCAGATGCCCTATACCAGCTCCCCTGCCTTTCGCAGGTATCATCCCACACATCAGGTGAAACACTCGATATTTTATTAATTACATCGAGAGGTGTGCATACGATCCCTTTGGCTGACTTCAACCTGATTTGTTTTAAAGCCAATTCTTCTTTCAGTTGAGATTCTTCATCCTTTGTCATCCAGTAAACATGTTTTTCGTAAGGACTTTTTTGTTTCATCTGCATTATTTCCCTTCTGCTTCCTTTTGTTAAAAACTTTTTCTTAATGAATTAAGGCTGAGGATATTACCAGGACTATTTTGGATAAACTGCAGAGCATCCAGCATAATCCCAATAAAAAAGGCATCTCACCGTGCCCTGATGAGATGCCAGTAAGAAACATCAGAAATTTAATTATAAAGCGGTGACATTTTTAGCAACCGGCCCACGATCACTTTCTTCAATGTCAAAAGTAACTCGCTCTCCATCATTAAGAGTCTTAAATCCTGATGAATTAATTGATGAAAAATGAACAAATAAATCCTGACCATTTTCCTGCTCAATAAAACCATACCCCTTT
>JAFGMQ010000194.1 GCA_016927455.1 Deltaproteobacteria bacterium | reverse complement strand
TACCATGATCAATATGCCCTATCGTACCTACGTTTACATGCGGCTTCGTCCTCTCAAATTTCTTCTTAGACATCTCTCATCCTCCCTCAAGACGTTTCCTTTAAATAAGCGGCGTCCTTTTTCCCCGTCTTTCTCTTTATGTAAAATGTTTGCCTGATGGTGATTAAATAATAGTCAGGTAAAAGTTCCTTATTAATAAATCTTTACCACCTATAATGAGCAAAAGCCTTATTGGCCTCAGCCATTCTATGAGTATCTTCCTTCTTTTTAATTGAAGCCCCTCTCAAATTTGCTGCATCAACCAATTCAGCTGCCAGTTTGGCCGCCATTGTTTTTTCACTCCTGGCACTTGAAAACCCAATAATCCAACGGATACCAAGAGCCTGCCTTCTGGCTGGCCTAACTTCCGTGGGCACCTGATAAGTAGAACCGCCTACCCTTCTTGACTTTACCTCAACAACAGGTTTTACATTTTCAAGAGCCTTCTGAAATACGGCTAAAGGGTCCTGATTCATTTTTTCACTGATAATATCAAACGACTCATAAAGAATTGATGCGGCTGTGCTTTTCTTACCCTTCTTCATAAGATTATTGATGAACTTGGCTACCATCACACTTTCATACTTTGGATCAGATGATATTTCGCGTTTGGCAATCGTTCTTCTCCTGGACATAAAAATCTCCAAAAATTATATCACTTGACTGTTATCTTTTTATTCTAAAGTGTTTTAGGTCTCTTGGCCCCATACCTTGACCGACCCTGCCGACGGTCGTCGACTCCCGTTGAATCCATAGTGCCTCTAATAATATGATACCTAACTCCGGGCAAATCTTTCACTCTTCCGCCCCTTATAAGGACAACTGAATGTTCCTGGAGGTTATGTCCCACGCCTGGGATATAAGAAGTAACCTCAATACCGTTTGTCAATCTTACCCTGGCTACTTTGCGCAATGCCGAGTTAGGCTTTTTCGGTGTGGATGTATATACCCTTACACAGACACCTCTCCTCTGTGGAGCACCCTTCAGTGCTGGTGTCTTAACCTTCTTCTTGGGCTTGGTACGGCCTTTTCTGATCAACTGGTTGATAGTCGGCATTAAAACTCCTTAATTATCAATCCGTTATTTAATTTCAATTTATAAAATCAAGCTGACAGCTCGCCAACCTGTAAATACATAACCAAAAACGTTTTTTATATTTTTTGTTGACGAATTTGTCAAGGTCTTTTCATTAAATATCAAAACTATTTATTCCTGTATAAAATTTCCCCACAGACCTTTGCCTCCCATAATAACTTTCAGTGATGAAACTTGAAAATCTGATAGCAGAAATCTTTCAGGCTTCAAGAAAATCTCGGCTGGATGTGATTTTGAGTTTCCACTCCTATTCCGATATTTCTATATCTCTTAATACCGGTACCTGCAGGAATCAAACGGCCCATAATAACGTTTTCCTTAAGACCTCTCAGGTAGTCTATTTTACCCGCCACACTGGCATCCGATAAGACCTTGGTTGTCTCCTGAAAAGAAGCAGCTGATATAAAACTCTCCGTGCTGAGAGATGCCTTTGTAATACCAAGCAACAATGGTTCTGCTGTTGCCGGCCTGCCCCCCTGTTCAATAATTGCATTGTTTGCTTCTTTAAAACGCCATCTCTCAATATGCTCACCTAATAGCAAGTTTGAATCGCCAACGTCTGTAACTCTTACCTGCCTTAGCATTTGCCTGACAATCACTTCAATGTGCTTGTCGTTAATTCTTACCCCCTGCAGTCTGTAAACCTCTTGAACTTCATCCACAAGGTATCTCGCAAGCTCTTTTATTCCTCTGATCCTGAGAATATCATGGGGTTCTATAGAGCCATCCATTAATGCCTCACCCGCTCTGACATAATCTCCTTCAAGAACACTTACATGCCTCCCTCTAGCAACAAAGTAATTCACCGGCTCCCCAACTTCGGGTGTGATAGTCATTTTCCTTTTACCTTTAGTATATTTTCCAAAGGAAACAACACCATCAATGTCACTGATTATAGCAACATCCTTCGGTTTTCGTACTTCAAACAGCTCAGCGACTCTTGGCAGACCACCAGTAATATCTTTAGTCTTTGTAGTCTCTCTTGGAATCTTTGCAAGGACGCTCCCTGCTCCTACCTCACTTCCTTCATTTACCATGATAATTGCGCCCACCGGCAGATAATATCGGGCGCTTCCCTTTGCATTACCAGGCAGGATTCCGGTGCTTCCTGTGCTATCCTTAATTGAAATACGGGGCTTAATTTCAAGGTTACGAGAATCTACGATTACTCTGCTTATCTTTCCTGTGACATTATCCCTCTTTTCCTGCATTGTGATTCCTTCGACCACGTCTCCAAATTTTATTATACCGGGGATTTCTGTCAAAATAGGAATAGTAAAAGGGTCCCACTCGGCCAACACCTGATCAGCCTGCACCTCCTGCCCATCCCGAATCTTCAGAGTAGCTCCGTATAACAGAGGATATCGCTCTACCTCTCTGCCGCCCTTTCCCAGAACTGCTATTTCACCATTGCGGTTCATAACAACAAGGTTGCCTTCTTCGTTCTCAACCGTTTTCAGGTTAACAAATTTTATCTCACCCTGATTTCTTGGGTGTATTGTAGACTGCTCAACCCGTTTACTTGCAGTACCTCCAATATGGAATGTCCGCATGGTAAGCTGAGTTCCCGGTTCTCCTATTGACTGGGCTGCGACAATACCAACTGCTTCGCCTATATTAACCTCATGCCCGTGAGCGAGATCCCTTCCATAACACTTCTTGCAGACACCGCTCTTTGATTCACATGTCAGTACTGACCTTATGTTAACTCTTTCTATACCGGCATTCTCAATCTTAGCCACTCTTCCTTCGTTAATCTCTTCATTGGCTCTGACAAGAAGTTCGCCGGTCACCGGATCGGCTATATCCTGTAACGCAACCCGGCCTAAAATACGTTCACCAACCCTCTGAAGGATTTCACCGGCTTCCATCAGAGTGTCAACCCAGATACCATCCATGGTTCCGCAATCTTCTTCTGTAATTATGGCATCCTGAGCCACATCAACAAGTCTTCGGGTTAAATAGCCTGAGTTTGCTGTCTTTAATGCTGTATCAGCCAAACCTTTTCTCGCTCCATGAGTGGATATGAAATACTGCAGAACTGTCAGGCCTTCGCGGAAATTGGATGTAATTGGAGTTTCTATGATCTCACCTGAAGGCTTTGCCATCAACCCACGCATACCTGCCAGCTGCCTTGTCTGGTCTTTACTTCCCCTCGCACCTGAATCGGACATCATATATATAGGGTTAAAACTGGAAATCTCAGTTCTTCCCTTTTCAGGGTCTTCCACTACCTCAACGGCGATTTCCTTCATCATCTCAGCAGCGACATCTTCCGTTGACTGCGACCAGATGTCCACAACCTTGTTATACTTCTCTCCATCTGTAATCAATCCGCTTATATATTGATCCTCGATCCTCTTTGTCTCATTTTCTGCCTTTTCAATGATCAGGCTTTTTTTCGATGGAATAACCATATCATTCATTGATATCGATATCCCTGAAAGAGTGGCATACTTGTAACCAATATCTTTGAGCCTGTCTGCCAGTATAACGGTAGTTTTGATACCCGCCCTGCGATATGACTCGTTTATTAAATGCCTCAATTCCTTTTTAGACATAGTCCTGTTTAATAGATCAAAAGGGAGTGACTCAGGCAGGACTTCATAAAGGAATATTCGACCTGTCGTAGTAGGATATATATGCCCCTGGATCCTGACTTTAATTGAAGCATGCAGATCCAGCTCCCCTGCATCATAAGCCATCCTTACCTCTTTGGGATTTGAAAATATCTTACCCTCACCCTTGCAGAACGGCCTTTCTCTTGTAAGGTAATATATCCCCAGAACTATATCCTGGCTCGGAACGATAATAGGCTCTCCATTAGCCGGGGACAGAATATTATTTGTTGACATCATCAAAACCCTTGCTTCTATCTGGGCTTCAATGGACAATGGCACATGAACGGCCATCTGATCACCGTCAAAATCTGCATTGAAGGCCGTACATACAAGGGGATGCAATTGAATAGCCTTACCCTCAATAAGAATAGGTTCAAAGGCCTGTATCCCCAACCTGTGCAATGTAGGTGCCCTGTTCAGGAGTATACAGTATTCCCTTACCACTTCGTCTAATGCATCCCATACCTCCGGAGTCTCTCTCTCCACAATCTTTTTCGCACTTTTGATACTCGTAATAAGGCCTTTTTCATCCAGTTTATTATAGATAAAAGGCTTGAATATCTCCAATGCCATTTTCTTCGGAAGACCACACTGATGCAAACGAAGGTCAGGTCCTACTACAATTACTGAACGACCGGAGTAATCCACACGCTTTCCAAGTAGATTTTGCCTGAATCTTCCCTGCTTGCCTTTAAGCATGTCACTTAACGACTTAAAGGGCCTTTTATTTGCGCCGGTGACAACCTTGCCTCTCCTTCCATTATCAAACAAGACATCTACCGATTCCTGAAGCATTCTTTTTTCATTTCTTATAATTATATCCGGAGCATTAAGTTCCAGCAGTCTTTTCAATCTGTTATTTCTGTTGATGACTCTTCTGTAAAGATCATTTAAATCTGAAGTTGCAAATCGGCCTCCATCGAGCGGCACAAGAGGTCTGAGATCTGGGGGCAAAACCGGAATTACATCCATAATTAACCATTCCGGATGATTTTTTGATTCCCGGAACGCGTCAATAATTTTAAGTCTTTTTGCTATCTTTTTACGTTTCGCATCCGACTTGCTGCTTCCCATCTCGATCCTGAGGGATTCATAAAGTTCGTCCAGATTTACGCTTTTCAGCATAGTCTGTATGGCTTCGGCTCCAATACCAGCTTCAAATCGATCCCCATAGCTCTCCCTCGCCTGCATCAGTTGTTCATCAGTAAGAAGAGAACCTCTTTCAAAAGGGGTGTCTTTTGGATCAATGACAATGTAAGCCTCAAAATAAAGAACACGTTCAAGATCTTTTAAAGTCAAATCAAGGATATTACCCACTTTTGAAGGAAGGCATTTCAAAAACCAGATATGGGCAACGGGTGCGGCAAGTTCAATATGTCCCATTCGTTCACGCCTTACCTTGCTCTGTATTACTTCAACACCGCATTTTTCGCATACAATACCGCGATGTTTCATCCTTTTATATTTGCCGCAATTACATTCATAGTCCTTTATAGGGCCAAATATTTTCGAACAGAAAAGGCCATCCCTTTCCGGCTTGAAAGTTCTGTAATTAATTGTTTCTGGTTTTTTAACCTCACCATAAGACCATTCCCTGATCTTTTCCGGTGAGGCCAAAGAGATCTTCACAGCATTAAAACTTGACGGATCCTTTGGCTTGGCAAAGAAACTATATAATTCTTCCAATGTTTCTCTCCTTTTCCTCTTTGCTGCTTATTTTAGAAGTGTTAATTTCACACATAAACGGCGAGAAAAAACTTCAGCCCTGACTATCCTCGAAAACCTGGACATCAAGACCAAGGCTTTGCAATTCCTTCATAAGTACCTTGAATGATTCTGGCAGCCCTGCTTCAAGGACATTATTACCTTTTACAATTCTCTCATACATACGGGTTCTGCCCGCCACATCATCCGATTTAACTGTCAAAAATTCCTGAAGAGTATAGGCGGCTCCATAGGCCTCCATGGCCCAGACTTCCATCTCACCCAGTCTCTGGCCGCCGAACTGTGCCTTTCCACCCAACGGCTGCTGAGTAACCAGCGAATAGGGTCCTATGGACCGTGCATGGAGCTTATCGTCGACCAGATGATGCAATTTCATTATATACATGATGCCTACAGTTACCTTCTGATCAAATGGCTCTCCTGTCCTTCCATCATAAAGTGTAGTCTGACCGATTACAGGAAGGCCGGCCTCCTGCAGGCAGTTTCTGATCTCATCCTCTTCTGCGCCATCAAATACCGGAGAGGCCATAGGCACACCATTTCTAAGCAGTTCGGCGTTTCGAACGAAATGTTCATCACTGACTTTTTCAAAATATTTTTCATACTGCTGCTTTGGGAAAATACTGTTAAGCTTCTGCTTCAACTCATCAATCTTCCCCGTCTTATCCAGCAGTTCTCCAATTTTTCTACCTAATTCAACAGAAGCCCATCCTAAATGTGTTTCAAGCACCTGGCCCACATTCATCCTTGATGGTACCCCTAGAGGATTGAGAATGATATCCACTGGCGTTCCATCAGCAAAATAGGGCATATCCTCGATCGGCAGGACTCTGGACAAAACGCCCTTATTACCATGCCTTCCTGCCATTTTGTCACCCACAGAAAGTTTGCGTTTTACAGCGACATAGACTTTTACCATTTTTATCACGCCAGGTGCCAGGTCGTCACCGTAGCTGAGCCTTTCTATCTTTTCTTCAATTTGATCAGTTATCTCTGAAACCTTTGCGGAATATTTATCAATAATATATTCAACGGCTTCAATGGTATCCATATCTGACTTCAGATCTGCACCCGCCCAGTTCTCAATCGGGTTTCGGTCAATATCTTCAGGCTTTATAGGCTTATTCGCTCGCATGAGGACATCATCTGTCCCTTTATCATGCAGCTCTGTCTTTAATTTTTCTCCAACGAGATGGTACTTTAGTTTTTCCTTTGCAACCGCTGCAATAACATCAATTTCGTCCTGAAGATCTTTCCTGAGCCTTTGGGCTTCATCAGCTTCAATATCAATACTTCTCTGATCTTTTTCAACACCCCTGCTGAAAAATACTTTTGCATCAATTGCGGTACCATATACCCCGGGGGGCACTCGCAAGGATGTGTCTTTTACATCTCCAGCCTTATCTCCAAAAATAGCCCTTAGGAGCTTCTCCTCGGGAGATAACTGCGTTTCTCCTTTCGGGGTTACCTTCCCTACCAGGATATCGCCTGCTTTTATTTCCGCACCTACTCTTATTATTCCACTTTCATCCAGATTCTTCAGCGCATCCTCGCCTACATTGGGTATATCCCTGGTTATTTCTTCTTTCCCTAATTTTGTGTCTCTTGATACAACCTCAAACTCTTCGATATGGATAGAGGTATATATATCTTCCTTGACTACTCTTTCGCTGATAAGAATGGAGTCCTCAAAATTGTAACCACCCCATGACATGAATGCAACCATGACATTCTGTCCCAATGCAAGCTCACCAAACTCGCACGCCGGACCGTCAGCGATAATCTGCCCTTTTTTTACTGCATCACCCTTTCTAACAATTGGTTTCTGCGTATAACAGCTATTTTGATTTGACCTTTTAAATTTTATTAATCTATAAACCTCAACCTCCGGTGCATCCTTTTCCAATTCACCAGTGTATCTGACAACAATACGTGATGCATCAACATCCTCAACTACTCCATCCCTGTTGGCAATGACAGATACGCCCGAATCACGTGCTACAACACTTTCAATCCCCGTTCCAACCAGGGGGGCTTTCGCTTTTAGAAGAGGAACGGCCTGTCTCTGCATATTTGACCCCATAAGGGCCCTGTTGGCATCATCATGCTCCAGAAAAGGAATAAGCGAAGCTGAAACACTTACAAGCTGATCTGGAGATACATCCATATATTTAACATCATGGATGGATGCCTTCCCTGCCTCACCTTCAATACGCACAGCTGCTTCTTCCCTGAGAAAACGACCGTCAGGATCAAGAGGCGCGTTCGCCTGGGCAATTGGATATTCTTTTTCATCAAGAGCAGACAAAAATTCAATTCTCTTTAACGCAATACCGTCTTTCACCTGTCTGTAGGGTGTTTCAATGAATCCGAATTCATTGACTCTTGCATAGGTACTTAAAGATACAATTAAACCGATATTAGGACCTTCAGGGGTTTCAATAGGGCAGATCCTTCCGTAATGAGTCGGATGAACATCTCTGACTTCGAATCCCGCTCTTTCTCTTGTCAAACCTCCAGGCCCAAGGGCGCTCAATCTTCGCTTGTGGGTTACCTCTGACAGAGGATTGGTCTGATCCATGAACTGAGAAAGCTGGCTTGTACCAAAAAATTCCTTGACAACTGCCGAAACCGGTTTCGAATTGACCAAATCATGGGGCATCAATGTTTCAACTTCCTGGAGACTCATCCTTTCCTTTATGGCTCTTTCCATTCTCACGAGTCCGATTCTATATTGATTTGAGAGCAATTCACCTACTGCCCTTACCCGTCGATTTCCAAGGTTATCTATATCATCAACCAGAGCCTGGACACTTTTTAATCGTATCAGTTCTTCAACTGTCTTAAGTATATCTTCCCTTCTCAGGGTACGCTGATCTAATGGAATATCAATATCAAGGCGATAATTTAACTTGAGCCTGCCCACCTTCGACAGGTCATAGGTATCGTTATTAAAGAAAAGATTATTCAGAAAACTGCTGGCAACATCCTGAGTAGGAGGGCTGCTGGGCCGCATCTTTCTGTAGATATCAAGAAGTGCCTCATCAGGAAGATCAATTTTGTCCATGAGCATGGTATCTCTGATTGTTGTACTCACTCCGTGGCCATCCAAAACAAGGCATTCAATCTCAAAAATCCCATTCTGTTGAGCTTTTTCAATATTCTCCCTCTTTAAAGGCTGATTCCCCTCAATCAAAATCTCGCCAGTGTCCGGATCAACAATATCAATTGAAGCCACCCGACCTTCCACATCTTCAAAATTGACAGGTATTTTTGATATCCCCGCAGCCATAAGGTTCTGATGCAGCCTTTTACTGTATTTCTCACCTTTCTGAGCCAGCACTTCGCCCGTCTTACCGTCAACAATTGGTCTGCTAATTTTCTTCTGGTATAGGTTTTCTATGATGGCCTCTCGCCAGAAGTCATCTTTTTCAATGTGTATTTTTTCTGTATTATAGAAATGGCGCAGAATATCATTGCTTGAATATCCGAGGGCCTTTAAAAGAATTGTGACAGGAAATTTCCGTCTTCTGTCAATACGAACATAAAGAAGATCCTTTGGGTCAAATTCAAAATCAAGCCAGGAACCACGCAATGGAATAATGCGTGCGGAATACAAAAGTTTCCCGCTTGCATGAGTTTTGCCACTGTCATGATCGAAAAAAACACCAGGAGAACGATGTAATTGGCTTACAACAACCCTCTCCGTTCCATGAATGATGAAAGTTCCCCTTTCAGTCATCATTGGAAGAGTGCCGAAGTAGACTTCCTGTTCCTTGATATCTCTTATGCTTTTTGTTCCCGTGCCATCATGCATGTCAAACACAACCAGTCTAACTGTCAGCTTGACTGGAGCTTCAAAATTCAAACCCTTGTTCAAACAGTCTTCTTCATCATATTTACTGTCTTCAAAGGTGTACTTAACAAACTCCAATGAAGAAGTGCCTGTGAAATCATGGATAGGAAAAACACTCTTAAATGCAGCCTGAAGCCCGATATCCTGCCGGTCCTCAGGTGAAACATTTCTCTGCAAAAGCTGCTCATAAGAAGCCTTTTGCATTTCTATCAGACTCGGGATATCAATAACTTTATCAATCTTTCCAAAAGATCTTCTCGCCCTTCTGACTACACCTTCTTTTACTGGCATAAAAATCCCTCAAAATATTTTATAACTTTTCTGTTCTGTGCTAATAACTCTGAAATAAATACTGGCGACATCATAAACGGCCTCTCTGCATCATTGCTCCTCTGTGTATAATTATATTAACGAACACACGGCCAAATGCAGCACAATAGAAAATATTTCGGAGGCATAACGCCACGCTTTTATCAGTCAGGGTGATGCAGCCTCCGAATTAAACAGATCTATTTAATTTCAACAGTAGCGCCCGCTTCTTCAAGTTGAGATTTCATATTCTCAGCTTCATCCTTTGCAACACCTTCCTTTACCGCTCCTGGGGCACCGTCGACCAAATCCTTGGCTTCTTTAAGGCCTAATCCGGTAAGAGCTCGCACGACCTTAATCACCTGTATCTTTTTATCACCGACCGAAGACAGAATAACATTAAACTCTGTCTGCTCTGCAACCTCCTCTTCAGCCTGAGCAGCCGGAGCAAAAGCACCAACTGCAACTGGAGCCGCTGCTGTCACGCCGAATTTTTCCTCAAGCTCCTTGACCAATTCCGAAAGTTCAAGGACCGTCATATTTGAAATGAAATTAATCACGTCTTCCTTACTTATATTCGCTGTCATTTACCTTAAGACCTCCATAATAACAAATTGATATAAATCAGCTAATGTTTTTTCCTTTCTGTTCTTCAATAGCTTTCAGTACATTTAAAAGATTGCTTATGACCGCACATAAGACATTAACAAAAGAAGCAGGGACACCCTTCATGGCAGCCAAAACCTGTGCCAGAAGCACATCTCTGCCCGGCAATTCCGCTAATCGCTTAATTGCGTCCCTGTCTATTAACCTGCCAGAAATCTGTCCGCATTTAATTTTCAGTTGTTCATAAGTTTTCGAAAAGTCTACAAAAACCTTTGCAGGGCCAACCAAATCATCATAGGCGAGCGCAATAGCTGAAGGACCTTTCATGTACTCTTTGATTACTTCGGTTTCGGTTTCCTTACTAGCCAGTTTCAAAAGCCTGTTCTTTGCTACCTGAAACTCTGAGCCCGTTTTTTTCAGCTCATTCCTTAACCGGTTAATAATCTCAACGTTAAGGCCTTGATAATCTAAAAGGAAAACTCCCTCGGCTTCTTTAAGACGGCGGTTAAAATCGTTTACAAATTTTTCTTTCTCTAGTTTATTCATGTTCACCTCCTCTCCAATGATTAAGTAATAGATTCTCAGAGACAGAGGAGCAAAATACCTTGCTATAATAAAAGATCTGCTGATTAACAGCCGCTACTGCCGAGGCATTATGTAATCAGGGTTATCTGAAATGCATTTGAGGATTTGGGTTGGCCAAAAAAACTGCAGATACAAGCCAGATAATTCCACAAATACCATTTAACAAATACCGGATTACAGTTACAACCAGTCTCGGTAGGCTATAATTATTAAGCCCTGAAGCCACCTTTACCGCGCTGAGATCTTCACATTTGCAATTTATTAACTGCTGTTTTAAGGATATTTGCTGATAATACCAGCTTATAAACAAAAAATATCCCTGCAAGGATCCAGTCAACAAGGCACCTACTGTCTCTGACAAAAACTTGCAACTTAAGTAATTTCAATAATCAGGGTACTGCGAATCTAAATCTAACCTCCACTTGAATACATATAAGGTTATACGTTGAAAAGACTGTCCTTTTAACACAAAATCAATGCACAGAAGTTTAAGTTCGACTTATAAAATTTTAGTTTGACCTCAATTTCGAACTGAAAAAAGCGAAATGAAGTATTAAGCTCTGAAAAGCTCCTTTATGTATACAGGATCCACCTTGATACCGGGCCCCATACTCGTGGATATTGCTATGCTTCTGAAATAGGTGCCTTTGCTGGTGGATGGTTTCATCTTCTGAATAGTCTCAAGAAACGCACCAATATTCTCCAGAAGTTTTTTCAAACCAAATGAAACCTTTCCTACTGGTGCATGAACAATTCCCGCTTTTTCAACCTTGAAATCTATCTTTCCGGATTTGACCTCTTTAACAGCCCTGGCAACATCAAAAGTAACAGTACCGAGCTTTGCATTAGGCATCATACCTCTCGGCCCCAAAATTCGTCCGAGTTTTCCTGCCGCTCCCATCATATCTGGAGTCGCAATCGCCTTATCAAACTCAAGCCATCCACCCTGAATCTTTTCAACCAGGTCTTCAGAGCCAACGTAATCAGCACCCGCGTCAACGGCTTCTTTCTCTTTTTCTCCCTTTGCAAATACTGCGACCCGGACATCTTTACCAATTCCGTTCGGCAGAACGACAGCACCTCGAATCATCTGGTCTGCATGCCTGGGATCCACTCCAAGCCTGACAGCCACATCGACACCTTCGTCGAATTTTGCATAGGAACAATCAAGAGCCATTTGAATCGCCTCTTCAAAATTATATTTCTTCAGCTTATCCACATTCTGAATTTTTTCTTCGTATTTTTTTCCTCTCTTGCCCATCTTCGATATTCCTCACAGCCTATGATTCAATTATTTTTACACCCATGCTTCTTGCCGTACCTTCAATGATTTTGACTGCTCCAGTTAAATCCCAGGCATTAAGGTCTTCAAGCTTAAGCTTTGCAATCTCTTCAATCTGCTGCCGCGTAACCTCTCCAACTTTTTCGCGGTTCGGTTCGCTTGAACCCTTGGCTATTTTTGCCGCCTGCTTCAAAAGCACCGAAGCAGGCGGTGTCTTGGTGATAAAGGAAAAGGACCTGTCAGCATAAATTGTAATGACAACAGGTATGATAGTTCCTGTCTGGTCCTGAGTTCTTGCATTGAATGTTTTACAAAATTCTGCAATATTAACACCATGCTGCCCTAAAGCCGGGCCCACCGGTGGTGAAGGGTTGGCCTGTCCGCCCTTTACCTGCAGCTTAACAATCCCTATAACTTTCTTTGCCATCGCAATCCTCTTCTCCAGCTTTCAAAAAAATTATAATACACTCAAAACTATAAAAAGTTTAAGACCAAACAGATTTATGTCAAATTATCTGTTGCTAATCTGAATCATTGAACAGCTAAATTTTGGTAACCTGAATAAAATCCAGCTCTACAGGTGTCTGACGCCCAAAAATAGTAATAAGCACCCTCAATTTCTCCTTATCTGCCTTAACTTCTTCCACCACTCCCTGGAAGTTGTTAAAAGGGCCGTCAATCACCCTTACTTCATCCCTTTCTTCAAATTGATACCTTGGCTTTGGCCTGACAACTCCTTCTTCCATCTGAGAAATGACTCTTTCAGCCTGATCGTCAGGAATAGGGGTTGGTTTTACTTCTCCACCAACGAACCCGGTAACCTTGGCTGTGTTTTTCACTGTATGCCAGGTATCATCATTCAACTTCATTTGAACGAGTATGTATCCGGGGAAAAATTTTCTGGATGATGTCTTTTTCTGACCTTTCTTTAATTCAACGACCTGTTCGGTCGGGACAAGAATCCTTCCAAAATACTCATCTTGACCGAGTAATCGTATTCTCTCTTCCAGATTTTTTTTCACCTTGTTTTCGAAGCCTGAATAGGTGTGAACAATATACCATTTCAAATCCACAGCAACACCGGGTCTTGTATAAATAAAGTTATGAATATTATAAATCGGCTTATTTTAATAATTATCCCACAATGATTTTTATTATTTTTATCAGGCCGAAATCAACTATCCCAAGAAAAAACGCAACAAAAAGCGTTAAAATAAGAACAACACCTGTTGCAACTAATAACTCCTTCCGCGTTGGCCATTTAACCTTTTTTAATTCGATCCTTGATTCTTTTAAAAACTGTCGCACAATACCCAGATACCTGAACACTTTGAATTCATGAATAGATTTCTTTTCAATCCCTTTTTTAGGATTGCTTTTTGACACTTTTGAAGAATTGGCCGTCTTATCTGGGGACAACTTGCCATTTGTATCTGCAACTTCTTTCTTTTTCACTGCCGGATTTACTTTTTTGGGAGTTTTTGCTTTTTTCTGCTTCTGATTATTTTTTTTCATCTTATTCTCAATTTTTAATAGTTCTGAGGCTCCGCGGCTATGCAATTCATAATCCCGACGGAGCAGACATGCCCTATTCCAATGAACCCCAAAAAAAATGGCAGGCCAGGAGGGATTCGAACCCCCAACACCCGGATTTGGAGTCCGGTGCTCTATCCGTTAGAGCTACTGGCCTGCATTGCCTGCATTTATTGTATTTACAGTGTCTGATCCGGGCTCAGTGTATTTAAAATCAGTAAAATAAGCTTCTATGCTTTTTTAGTATGTTAACACCTGTAACATGCTCACCAATGCCTTTTCAGTAAACAAAACAATAAGGTAAGACTATTTCGTCTCCTTATGAAGAGTATGAATTCTGCAAAAAGGGCAATATTTTTTAAAGGCCAGTTTATCCGGCGTCTTTCTCTTGTTTTTTGTTGTTGTATAGTTTCTATTTTTACATTGATCACAGGCCAAAGTTATAATATCACGCATTTCAATTTCCCCTACTCGATAATTTCGCTTATAACGCCGGCGCCTACTGTCCTGCCGCCTTCGCGAATAGCAAAATTCAATTC
>JAFGMQ010000193.1 GCA_016927455.1 Deltaproteobacteria bacterium | reverse complement strand
TCAGCCGGATTTTCTTGCCTGCCTCAGCAGTCGCACTTATTCCATTTCTTGAAGAAAATGATAATGAATTTTGTAAAAATATCTTGTTGACAAGGCATGTTACAAGCCGTAAATTAGCATTCAGCATACCTTTTATGGGAGCTTTGCAAATAAGTGTGGCGGTTCTACATCAATCGCCTCAGGTTCTTTTACAGGCTTTATTCAAGAGTTATTCGCATTAAGATACATTTTTGAATTCATCTTGAGTTCAACTGTCCTATGAGTTTTTTTGTACCATAAGTGGATATACTTGCGCATTAACCTAAAGGATTATATTCAGTGGGGTGCAACTATGTCTCGCATGTGGCTGTTCCCGGGTGCTGCATTATTCTCGATTTCTTCTCTCTTGCTGGCAATTTCTCTGCCCAACCCCTCATATGCTCAAATGGGGCATGCTATAAAAATTGAACATTCTCCCCCATCCGAATTTGTCTATCCCGAATCACTGGAATTTTCATTGAAAACAAGCGAGCAGGTGCAAGTGGTAAAAATCTTCTTCCTGCGCCCGGGCTTCAATGATTATCAGTTGAGAATAATGAAAAAGGGTGAAGACGGAACTTACCACTATCGGCTGGACACATCTGCATTAACGTCCCCCGAGATTAGCTACTATTTCGAGATCAAAGCAGCAAATCAGGTCATCCATTATCCACAAAACGCACCTGAAGAGGCCATTATTTTAAAAGGAACGGCAAGGGAGCCTTTACCTTCAGACGGGATCAGGCCGCAGGCCCGATTTACAGAAGCAACAGGGGTTAAGGACAGCCTCCCGTTCCAGTTAGACATAGACAGCAGTTCATCCTGGGAGACAGTGACACACGGAAATGCCGCTTCGCCTTTTAATCAGGACAAAAGGTTTGTAACTGACAACAATGTCAGGATCTCAAAAAGTTATAAGGATAAAGATCTTTCAGTGAATTTTTACTCCAATGCTGTCCATACAAATCACCCCATTCAGGATATGGACCGCGTTGCCCTTACTAATATACTGCTTTCCACAAACTGCAGAAATCACACCCTCAACCTGGGCGATGTCTCAATCAAGGGTTCCAGATTCACTCTGGATGCATTTGGAAGAAGGGGCGGAGAATATCAGTTCAAGACTGATAATTTCTTCTTTCAGGCCTTTGACATCAGCTCACAGCAGCAGGGATGGGAAAAAGTCATTCCTGGGTCTCAGAATAACCTTTACGGAGGCGCCATAGGTTTCAATGCCCTGAATGACCGGTTTTCCTTTAAAACCGTATACCTGGAAGGGAAAGACGATCCGGCGAAAGGTGAAAATGTGTCCGGGACATATCTGGCAAAGAGAAAAGGCAGGGTTTTGTCCTTTATCCCGCACCTGAACCTTTTTGACAAGAAGCTTGGACTCTTTGGCGAATATGCATCAAGCAGATATGACATGGATACCTCGGATGACAGGGGAATGGAATCGGATGATGCCTGGCGCGTGGGAGGATCATTCACCTCAGGTTATCTCCGTTTCGGGGCCGACTATAACCATATCGGCAGAGACTTTGACTCAATCGGAAATCAGAATTCCATACTTTTCACCCCTGACCGCGAAGTATATAATTTCTGGGCAGGCCTGTCTTCAAAGAAAGTTATGCTGAACATTAAATACAGCGGAGAAGAAGATAATGTCGAGGACGACCCTCAGCGTTCCACCTCCACACTGCATAATATCATATCAGGCCTTACCTTCCTGTTGACCGATAGTTTTACCCTTAACGTCGGCTACCAGAACAGCCGTCAGGAGACCCATGAAAAGGCAGGCGGGGGGAACAGGATTCAGGAAAAAAAGGCGGACGACTACTCCCTCGGATTCACTTGTCTTATCATGCCTTCATCCAGTATTCATGGAGGTGTAACCTACACCAGTACAGACAGCAGAACAGATCCTGACACAGAGGGCAACACCATGACTGCAAGTCTTGGAGGATCTTTATATCTTGGCGAAAGGCTTTCGGTTTTTCCTGAATTCAGTTATTCAGAGACCGCGTTTGATCTTACCGATTACCGAACAAAGACCTATAGCGGGTTCCTGGATTCAGAATATTTCATCATACTTAAAACCCTGTCCGTTTCCACCCTCAGTTCCTATACCAGAACGGATTCTGATGAGACAGCGGTTTCAACAGGATCGGATCTCAACAGAGAAGATATCCAGCTTACCGGCAATCTTAACTATTATCTGCCTTACTTTTCCCGTATCCTTAAGAAATCAGTTCTTTCACTGAAGGGAGGATATATCCGCTGCAAAACAGATGCAGAAAAAACAGATTCCTACAGCATTGGCGTTCAGTTTGATTTTTCATTTTAGTGATGGGAAGAAGAAGGATATTGCCGGCTATCACATATCCAACTACCCTGAGAAAGGGCGGTAACAGAGCAAAAAACAATTAACAGATGTCAGATATGAGGAGGGTGTCATGTTCAGAAAACTTTTTGCACCATTGATGGTGGCCTTTTGCCTGATGTGTGTTCAGGATGCATTTGCCATTGAACAGATTGTCTTTTCACCTTCTTCACCAAAGGTGAATGAAAAGATAACCTTCCGGGCCGTAGGCTGGGATACCACTGGATGCATCCTGTGGCTTTTCGGGGACGGCGACCTGAATGAAGATGCCATAGATCCTTACACAACGACCCACAGCTATAGCAAAGCAGGTACATATATTGTAAAGGCATACTATCAGTGCGATCCTTCCGCAACTCCGACCACTGTGACCGTCAGGGTTGGAGAAGCCCTTGGTCCTGAAGCCCCTTTCAGCATCTCCTTTATCCAGCTTCGTTTCGAAGACGGCAAGGCCTACAGGACCGTTTCCAAGGATACACCCGACTTCCTTGCCTATGCCGATATAAAATATGAAGGAACCGGGACATTGAAAATCCAATGGCTTGTTGACGGCAAGCCTTTCACCTTTTCCTCCCAGCTTCTGTCCTTTGCCAGGCAGATAACACTTGACACAGGAAAAGGGCTTCCCACGCAGATTCCTGGGGCACATGATGTAACGATTCGATTTATACAGCCGGCGGTTGAATTTGAAATACCTGTGATCAGGTACTTTGTGGGGCTTACCGATGCCGGCCCTCCCGCCAATATAGGCCTGTCCATTAAGTCAGTAACCGATTCGGAAGGCCAGTCCCTTTCAATCCTCGGGAACACAATAAAAGCAGCCGGCAGGGAAAATGTCATCCTTACGGGTGAGATTGAAAATAAAGAGATAAGGGCTGTTCCTCTCGGGAGGCTCAGCATCTATCTTGGAGACAGACTGGTTGATCAGCAGGTAATCAAGAACCTGAATCCCGGAGAAAAAAGGGACTTTGACGTATCCTTGCTGAACCCGAACGATACTCTTGAAGTGGCAACATTTGTACTGGCCGACGAAGCGGGAAGGGTTCTTCAGAAGAGCACGCTTAATCTTCAGCCTTTAACTCCCCCTGAGATTACACCGCCGCCAGTTAAGATCAGTTCGGATGTGGTACTGCCCCCCAAGGATCTCAAGGACATCCCTGAACCGGCTACCCTGCCCGACGGAGTAATCGCCCAGTTGAAGGTCAGGCCCCGCAAG
>JAFGMQ010000192.1 GCA_016927455.1 Deltaproteobacteria bacterium | reverse complement strand
GCAGAGGGCATAGGGCAGAGCGCATAGGGCAGAGCGCAAAGAGCTAAGAGGAAAGATCCTCAATGCCCTATGCCCTTTGCGCTATGCTGGTTTTTTATTTTATTGAGGAAAACACATGCTTGAACTGACGGAAATTAAGAAAGGCTATGGAAATCCGGGTGAACCCGGTTATGTACCTGTACTTGATTCGCTCAGTCTGAAACTTTCAGCCGGTGATTCAATTGCAGTACTTGGTCCTTCAGGGTGCGGTAAGAGCACGCTACTTAATATAATCGGTACTCTTGATAAGCCATCCGGCGGTCAGGTGACTTTTACAGGAAAGGATCTGACAGCCCTTGGTGAGGAAAAACTTTCATATATCCGCAATCAGGAGATTGGATTTGTGTTCCAGATGCACCATCTTCTGCCACATTTAACTGTACTGGAAAATGTCCTTATTCCTACTCTTGCATATCCCCAAAAAGATAAGAGTGTAACTCTTGAAAAAAGGGCGAAAGAGCTGTTGGATAAAATGGGTATTTCTGAATGCATGAACCGCCGTCCCGGAGAACTGTCAGGCGGGCAGAGACAGAGGGCGGCAGTTGCAAGGGCATTGATTAATTCTCCAAAGCTGCTTCTCGCAGATGAACCTACAGGATCACTGGATCATGAGACTGCCGTAGGTGTTATGAGTATGTTGAGAGTTCTGAACCGGACGGAAAATATTACACTTATTGTGGTTACGCATGCAGCAGATCTGGCGAAACAGTTTAAGCAGGTTTATACCCTTCGCGAGGGTAAATTATCGGAAACAGAAAATGACATTATTTAAGTGGGTCATAAGAAGCCTTGTGTATTACAGGCGTATGCATCTGGCAGTCGCACTTGCAGCGGCAACTGCCACTGCCATGCTTACCGGGGCATTGCTTGTAGGTGACTCGGTGAAGGCCACACTTGAGTATGCCTTTGTTACCCGGATTGGGGATGCAGGATGGGCTGTGTCATCCCGTGAACGCTTTTTTACTGAAGGCCTGGGTCAGCGACTAAATGAAGATGATATTGATACAGCCTCCATGCTTGTGTTAAGGGGGATGGTAACGCTGGGAGATGGAAGTGTAAGGGTCAATCAGGTGCGTGTTCTGGGTGTTGATGAGCGTTTCTTTAAACTATCGCTCACCCGTGATATCCCTGAAGGATTTGAAACTGAAAAGGCGCTGATAAATACTGCGCTTGCATCCCGGCTTAAAATAACACAGCAGAAGGAATCTGAAGTTATACTGCGTATTGACAACCCTTCCGCAATATCACGCAACCTTGTTCTTGCTCCCCATAAAGAGAGTACAGTCTCCATACGGCTTCCTGTTTCGGGCATTGTGGACGATGAACATTTCGGCAGGTTCAGCCTTGAGGCAAACCAGCAGGAACCTATGAATATTTTTGTTCCCCTTGCCTGGCTTCAGGAGCAGGTCAGACGTAATGGCCGGGCAAACCTGCTGCTTGCGAGAAACTCTTCTCGAATAACATCTGAAAAGTTGAATGAATCACTTAAAAGGGCCTGGCGCCTTGAGGATGCGGAGGCTGATCTGGTGGCAATCGGAGAAAATTCCCTTGAGCTTAAAAGTAAAAGGGTTTTTATTGATCATCCTCTGGAAAGCGCTGCATATGATGCCCGGCCGGACGCCACAGGAATCCTGACATATTTTGTTAATGAACTGAGGGTTGGTGATGCCTTTACCCCCTATTCCATGGTGACGGCTTTAGAAAGAAAAGGTGATTTTAACACCATATTACCGCCGGATATGAAGGATGATCAGATCGTTATCAACGAGTGGCTTGCTCAAGATCTTGACGCAAAAGTGGGAGACCAACTGACCATAAGATATTTTGTCCCGAGCGAATGGCGGGACCTGGAGCAGTCTCAACGCAGTTTTACAATATGCAGGATAATACCCATAGAAGGGGCAATTGCTGATCCGGGATTGACGCCCGACCTCCCCGGTCTTTCAGATTCCGAAAACTGCAGTGACTGGGATCCTTCCCTTCCCATTGATCTTGGACTTATAAGAGATAAGGATGAAAAATACTGGGATGATTTTCACGGGACCCCAAAGGCTGTTGTAACACTTGCTGCCGGAAAGAGCATGTGGGCCAACACCTATGGAGAACTTACAGCAGTGCGCTTTCCTGTGGGATTGTCAGAGCGCGATGATCTGGAAGAAAAAATATGCAGGTCTGTTGATCCGGCTTCTATTGGCCTGTCAGCAACACCGGTTCGTGAGATCGGGATTAAGGCGAGTAAAGGCGGTACAGACTTTGGCCAGCTCTTTTTAGGGCTAAGCATGTTTTTAATCTTTTCAGCTGTCCTTCTTACCTGGCTCCTTTTTGTCTTCAGCATTGAAGAAAAGAAAAAACAGACCGGAATGCTGAGTGCCATCGGATTTCCTTTGAAAAGGATTCAAAAACTCTATCTGTATGAAGGTTTGTTTGTTGCGTTATTCGGCTCTGTTGCAGGAACATTTATCGCCATAGTTTACACCCGGCTCATTATATGGGGCCTTTCAAACGCCTGGCAGGGAGCGGTTGCTGGAATGTCGGTAATTTATTCGGCCACAATCCGGTCGCTGGGTACCGGATTTTTATCAGGGTTTTTGATTGCCATTATTGCCATGGTATGGACCCTGCGCAGGCAAATGAAGGCAGGCGCCCATGGTCTGTTGAGCGGAACAGGGGCATCAGGCTATAATTCCGGATATCCTACAGCAAAGCGGGGATGGCCAGGCTTGTGTATATCCATAATTTTCTTTGCATGTTCAATGTTTCTCATAATCTTCGGCAGGTCATCTGGAAGCAGCATCACTGCGGGTGCTTTTTTCGGGGCGGGCGCACTCCTGTTAATTTCAATTATGATCTGGATTAGAACAGTGCTTACATGGCTTGGGTCAAAATCAGGTATTTCCATATACTCATTATATTCACTTGCTCTTCAGAACAGCGCACGAAAACGGGGGCGAAGCATGGCGGTTGTTACCATGCTGGCATGCGGTGTTTTCATGGTTGTCGCGGTCGGTGCAAACCGGAAAGATCCAGGCGCAGGGGCGGAGAAACGTGAGTCAGGTACCGGCGGGTTTTCTTTGTATGCAGAGTCGTCAGTACCGGTGGTGCAGGATCTGAATTCTGAATCAGGTCTTGACACATGGGGAATGAATTATGAAATATTGGAGAAGACCCACTTTGTCAGCTTCAGGGTCCGCCAGGGTGATGATGCAAGCTGTCTTAACCTTAATCGAACACAGGAACCCCGAATCCTGGGTGTTTCAATAGATGAACTGGCTGAAAGAGGAGCCTTTTCATTTCAGGATCTGGAGAGCACTGCCTACCATAAAAGCCCCTGGGAACTTCTGAAGCAGGATTATGGCAACGGGGTTATTCCTGCTGTGGGAGATTATCCGACAGTGTACTGGGGTCTTGGAAAAAAGACAGGAGATTATCTTATATACCGTAACAGCAAGGGAGAGGAAATAAGACTGCATATTGTCGGTATGCTCAGGAATTCGGTTTTGCAGGGGAACCTTATTATATCCGAAAAGGCCATGGCTCAATATTTTCCTGAGGTGGAAGGTTATGGGGCATGGTTGATAGATACCCCCAATGACAGAAAAACAAAGGTGTCTGAACATATGACACAAAGAATGGCCTTTGCAGGAGTTTCAGTGCAAACCGCAACGGAAAGACTTGAACTTTTTGCCAGGATGGAAGAGACTTATCTCTCCATATTCCTTATACTGGGAGGGCTGGGACTTATGCTGGGCTGCATAGGTCTCGGGTTGGTGGTTGTCCGCAACCTCTTTGAGAGACAGGGAGAAATGGCCATGATGAGGGCCGTAGGTTTCAGTAAACATACCCTTATCAGAATGGTATGCTATGAACATATTTACCTTTTGGCAGCAGGCCTTTTTACAGGACTGATTTGTGCAGTTGTTTCGGTTCTGCCTTCAATGCATGCAGCAGCCGGCCAACTGCCCTTTGGGCTTCTCGGGGCCATGATTTTACTTATTGGTTTAAGCGGGGTTATCTGGGTGGTAATCTCGACAAAGGTTGCTTTAAGAAGTAATATCTTAGACCCTTTACGGAATGAGTAGATAAAATATCTTGCCCGCTACGTCAGGGGACGGAGACGAGAAAAATAACTTTATCGAAATAAAAAAATGAAGAATGTTTACAAACTAATCAACCTGTTACCCATTATCCTCATTTTAGCCGGGGGGGTGTCTCTGCTGTCACTACTCCTGTTGCAGGGCAGGGGTGCAGGTATATCGCTAAGGACCCCCATGATTGAGAATACCGGAGGTTCATCCGGTGATGATGTCCCATTTATTGGAGAGCTGACAACTTTCAATGGGGTTCCTTCCACATTGGAAGGCTCATGGCCCGGCTTTAGAGGAAAGAACCTGGATGCAATCGTAAACGAAGATCTGTCGGGTAAATTTAATCTACAGTGGGATACAAATAAGCCAAAGGTGCTCTGGGATGTGGAGCTTGGCGAAGGATATGCAGGGGCGGCAGTAGCAAATGGCCGTGTTTATATACTGGACTATGATCAGGAAAAAGAAGGAGACGCCATAAGGTGCCTTTCACTGGATGACGGCCGTGAAATCTGGAGGTATTTTTACAGGGTAAAGATAAAGCGTAACCATGGCATGAGCAGGACAGTCCCGGTTATAGCGGATGACTGCGTGATTACATTCGGGCCCAAGTGTCATGTTGTATGCCTTGATAAGATAACAGGAGAGCTAAGATGGAAGAGGGACCTGGTAAAGGAGGATGGCGCAGAGGTGCCGGCATGGTACGCAGGACAGTGTCCTTTTGTGGATGGTGATAAACTGATCCTGGGTGTGGGCGGCAAGGATGCGCTTGTCATGGCCCTGGATTTTCGTACAGGTGAAATCATCTGGAAGACACCCAACCCGAATGGATGGAAAATGACCCATTCCTCTTTAGTCCCTATGGATCTTGAAAATGAGAGATCCTATGTATACTGCGCCGGAGGCGGGGTGGTAGGTGTTTCCGCAGCGGACGGCAGGCTGCTGTGGCAGTATCCGGAATGGCGAATCAACATCGCAAATGTGCCCACCCCGGTCATTATTGATAAGGAGCGCATTTTCCTGAGCGGTGGTTACAATGCGGGGGCCATGATGCTCGCTGTAAAAAAGGCGGGGTATGCATATATTACTGAATCCCTGTTCAGGCTTGGCCCAAAGGTGTTCGGATCGGATCAGCAGACCCCGGTATTTTATAAGGGGCACATTTATGGTGTCCGGCCGGACGAGCAGCTTGTCTGTATGGACCTTGAAGGAAATATAAAATGGACAAGTACGTCCGCGAACAAGTTCGGACTTGGTCCTTACACCAT
>JAFGMQ010000191.1 GCA_016927455.1 Deltaproteobacteria bacterium | reverse complement strand
GGTACTTCCCCTCCCTCTCTGACATCGCCTTAACGGCCTGATCCATTTTTTCAGCTAATCCGGCCATGCAATATCCCCTCCTTTTTATGATTAATTGAAATCAACAGCTTATTTGACATATGATCCAGGATTTCTTTCAGTTGCGCTGATTCGAAGGGTTTTAACATATAATATAAAATACCATATTGTCTCGCATCCATTTCCAGTTCCCTTGAGTTAAAAGCAGTCATTGTTATGATTTCTATGTCAGGGCAGAATTCTCTGAGTTTTGGTATAAGATCAATACTCTTGCCATCAGGCAGATAGATATCAAGAAGAACGATATCGAAATTATCCCGTCTGAGTTTTTCAAGGGCATCTTTTCCCGTACCCGCCCTTTCCGCTTCATAACCCCAGCTTCTAATCGCCTTCACAATCTTTGATGCTAATGATCTGCTGTCTTCAACAATCAGAACCCTCATCATACATGCTCCCAAATCATTCACAGAAAAGAACTCTGCTGATAATTAAGCAATTCTGATGCCAGAGCTAAGAATGTATTACAACTATTTGATTTTCTGGAAAATTACAGGAAGGGCGATTTCCTGGCAGATATAAAGGTCCCCGTTAATGTCCCATCCATGATACACAGTATGACAGAGGAACGGTATAACAAATTGAATAATAAGGTAAATTTAAAATGCATCAGGTTTGATACATTCTGCAATCATAACAGGTCATATTCTCTCATCTTTCTGAAAAGCGTATTTCTTGAAATCCCTAAGGCCGCAGCGGCTCTTATCCTGTGCCATTTATTATGTTCAAGGGTCCTTATAATAATCTGTTTTTCAAAACCCTTAACTGCTGAATCAAGATCTGGATCCCCCTGCACAATCTGCCTGTCGTACTGAGATGATTCACCACAACTCCTTGTCGAAATGGAGGGCATGAAATCAAGGCTCTTAAGGCTCACATACCTGTGCAGGACATTCTGAAGCTCTCTCACATTCCCCGGCCAGTCATAATGATACATGGCATCCATGACTTTACCAGGCAATAATGAAGGGTTCCTGTCATAATTAAACAGCTTCATGAATTGTTCAATAAGCAGGGGGATATCCTCTCTTCTTTCCCTCAGGGCAGGAAGGGTTATCGGGATAATGTGAATACGGTAAAACAGGTCTTCCCTCATCGTTCCCTTCCTTACCTGATCCATCAAGTCTCTGTTTGTAGCAGCAATAATCCGCACATCCGACTTCTTCACCTTTGTACTGCCCAGCGGCGTATATCCATTTCCTTCAATGGCACGCAGAAGCTTAACCTGTATATTCATGCCCAATTCACCAACCTCATCAAGGAAAAGACTCCCTCCATCGGCAAGATCAAGATATCCGTGCTTATCTGCATGGGCTCCAGTAAAAGCGCCTCTTTTATGGCCGAAAAACTCGCTCTCAAGAAGGTTTTCCGGTATTGCGCCACAGTTGACCGGGACAAATTCTTTATCATGTCTATCGCTCATATCATGTACGGCACGGGCAACCAGTTCTTTCCCGGTACCCGATTCCCCATAGATAATAACGTTCGCCCCGGATGCCGCCGCCCTGTGGATAAGCTCATATACTTCCTGCATAGCCGGGCTCTTGCCGACTATCTGACCTAAACGGAACCGGTCTTTTATTGAAGAGATAAGCCTGATATTTTCCTTTTTAAGACGCTCCCTTTCTTCCTGCTCTGAATCCTCTTTAAATTTTCTTTCAGTTATATCTCTCAGATTTATCAATACTGCCGGACTCTCTTCCCATTGAACTGGATTCATATACCCTTCTACCCAGAATTGACGGCCATCAACTGCGAGACATTGAATCTGAAAAAAATACTGAGATCTTAAACCGGCCTCAATCTCTTTCATCAGTCTATTGAATTCCTCTTTCTGTCCTTCATCAACCAGATCAATCAAATGCCTGCCAGTAAGTTCTTCAGGTTTCAAAAGACCAAACACAGCCGCAAAAGACCGATTTACAAACAACAGCCTACCTTCCTTCGAAAGAGCCACTCCGTCTGCCACGTGCTCAGTCAATATTCGATAACGCTCCTCACTGTCTTTTATCTCTTTGTCTCTCCGTTTTCGCTCGGTAACATCGCGGACAACTGCCTGAACGCAAGTCTCTCCCGCATATTGCATTGGCGTTGCAGCCATTTCAACATCTATTACCTTTCCATCGACACGCACCAGTCTTGTCTCGGTTAAAGGGAACCCTGATTTCCTCTCAACCAGTTTTTTTAAAAGTTTCTCAGATCCGATGTGGTAATCGGGATGGACAAATTTAAAAAGAGACTTGCCTATAATATCGGAGTGTCTTTCTGCAGCTATTAAATCAAGCCCTGCATCATTTACAAAAATAAATACTCCACTGCTGTCAGTTACACAAATTGCATCAGGAGACAGATCCACAAGGGCACGATAGCGTTCCTCGCTCAGGCTTAATTCCTCCTCAGCATTCTTCTTTTCCGTAATATCCCTCAGTACGCCCCGCAAACCGACAACCCGGTCTTTTTCATATACAGGCTTGCTGGAAATCTGCATCCATCTGGTCTCACCCGATACACCTATAATCCTTAATTCCTTGGCCGGGTCCCAGGCCTGCCCTGCCAGCAAGTTCTTGAAACTAATCATCAGGCGTTCTTTGTCATCCTTATGAATAAAATCCGCAAAATACCTGCCAATGATCTGGCCAGGGCTGTATCCTGAAATAGATGTTACAGGAGGGCTTATATATGTAACGACACCTTTGCCATCAAGCATATAGATTATGTCATTGATTTCTTCTACG
Source organism: Deltaproteobacteria bacterium (assembly GCA_016927455.1). GTDB lineage: Bacteria > Desulfobacterota > DSM-4660 > Desulfatiglandales > Desulfatiglandaceae > JAFGMQ01. The sequence goes on along the minus strand of JAFGMQ010000191.1, from coordinate 12,306 downwards.
AGCTTCTTATACTTTTTTTCAGATTCCCGAAGGGCGTTGTATGTCTGCCTTTGATTTGTAATGTCCCTCAGTGTCTCAACTGCACCAACAACCTTCCCATTTTTGTCGTATAATGGAGAGGCCTTCCCCCAAAGGAAAGCACCTCGGCCGTTATATACCGAAGGTATATAGGATTCGGCATACAGGACGTCGCCCCTTCTTTCAAAAAATTCGTAATAGGCGGCCTGATCTTCATCTTTCAATAATACCAGATCAATAAGCAAAGGACGTTTTTCCCTGTATACATCCATTGCATAGGATTGATCCGCCCTGCCCATCATGTCCTTTTTTGGCACCCCTGTCATCTCTTCCATTGCCTTATTCCAGGCAATCACCCTTTTGTCTCGATCGATGGCAAAGGTAGGGTCCGGAAGAAATTCAACAATGTCGAGCAACATCTCATATTCATAATGACTGCTTTTCGCTTCCTGTTGCATCATGCTCTCATTATCAGGGCAAGCATTAATAATCATCTTTTCCCGTAAAAAACTTCTCTGCAGTCCGGGCAAATGGTATGAGAAAGCTTGGCATCCGTGCATTGCTTGACATATGCATCCAGAGGCCACCATCTGCCCTGTTCATCCCTTATTCTTTTGCACCCGCTGCATATTGGCAGAAGACTCCTTAACACCTTTACCTCCTTAAAAAGTCTCTCTTTTTCCTCAAGGGCTTCTTCGAGTTCCTTCACCAGCATATTCTTCTGCTGCTCAGCCCTTTTTCGCATATCTATATCTCTGCTGACACCTACAATTTTTAATCTTCCATCCGGTTCACTTATAAACTTTGCCTTGATTTCAATCCAGCAGATACTTCCGTCCTTGCGGACTGATTCTATTTCCATCATCTTTATTTCTTTTATCCCTCTATCTAATCTTTTCCGCTGCTCGCCCAGTTCAGTAATAACTTTCTCATAGGATTCATCCGTCAGCCTGTCCCTTACGGAGAAGTTCATGAATTCTTCAGAAGTTTATCCGGTCAGCCTTTCAATAGAAGGCGTAATATATTCATACCTGAGTGTTTCAGCATCAACCACCCATATGGCATCCAGGAGGTTGTCGGCAATAAACCTGTGCCTTTCCTCCAATTCCTCGATTCTATCTCTGAGTTTCTTGGACATGTGACTCACCTCTTACGGACTCTTTGAATGAAATATAAACGGATCAGCTTATGCCAATAAGATGAGGGGGAAATACAGCTTCTCAATACCTCGGCCGAGATACCACAATATTACTGATGAAAAGGATTTCCGTAAAGATATTATACAAACCTGTTTTGTGATTTTATACATTATGGTTCTTAACTTTATCAAAACTATAAACTATTTTCCATATCATTGTTGTTTATCCGCAATAAAAAGAAAAAGAGTAGCATATATTTCAGGAAGTTATTTCTCAGTTGGTGCGCCTGAATCCAAACACCCGTTCCTGTATTTTAATGCAAAAATGCCAGGCAGCACGATAATTGATGCAAATAGGCATGCACCGATACCAATAACGGCGACATAACCCATGCTCCTCAAACCCGGATAACTGGACAGTGCTATTGATCCAAAGCCGGCAATGGTTGTTAAAGTTGTTAAAACAGCAGCCCTTCCCGTCCTGCTCAGCTTTTCCGGCATAGTTCCGTTATCGGCCTGAATAAAAGTATTGGTCAAATGAACACCGTCATCTATTCCTATTCCGACAATCATTGGAATTACTATCAGGTTGAAAAAATTGAAATCCAGACCCAGAACAGCCATACTGCCTGACAAGATCACAAGGCCCGTGATCAGAGGCAGTGTCGATAATAATACCAGTTTCAGACTGCGATAACACAGGAAGAGAACCAAAATTATAATAAGCCCTGAAGCCCACATTGATGATCTGAGATTTTCAATTATAAGTTTCTTCAAGTCCCGGGTAAGCATGCTGATACCTGTAAGTGTGCAGCTGCCTGCTTCAATGCCGGCTTTTTCCAGTTCTTTCATAATCATATTCCTGAAATGGCCCGTTTCATTCTGAGACCACAAATCATCAAACGGGATCACATAGGAAACAGCATTAAAGACTTCATTCTCTTGAAAACAGAAAGTCTTAATAAGGTCATTCAGCTCGGTTTCCATCAATGCAGAAGGAAACAATGTTTTGTCCCATAAAAGAGCTTTTGAAAGAGATTTATGATATTCATCGTATGCATCAAGCTTTTTGAAGCCGTTTTTTTCAAGAGAACTATTGAAGATACTTGTGATTCGTTTCATATCAAAGGCATCAGAATTTCGCATGAGAAATTCCCTGGTCTCCTTCTGCTGAGCAGGCGGAATAAAAGATTTTCCAATCGACCTGAAACCCGCAATCATGCCGGAATCCTTCAGTTTTTCAAGCACATCGTATATCTTCCTGTTTATTCCCATGACATTTTCTTCTGACTTCCCTTTTGCTATCAGGAGAACCTCGCCCATTGAGGCGCCCAGCCAACTGGTAACTTGTTGCTGCAGATTCAATATCTTATGATCGTCAGGACGAAAGTTTTTCAGGTTATCATCGAAATTGATGAAAAGCCCCTGAATTCCCAGTACAGTTAAAAGAATCATCGAACCTGTAAGAGTTATATACGGGTATTTAAATATTCGAATTATCAATGCCTTTAAACCAAAGCCGGCTATGGAAACTCCTGTCATTGAACTCCTTCTGTCTGAAAAAAATACAAGCATGGAAGGAAGGACAAAGAGCATTGCCGCCAGACAGAACAATATCCCTGTCCCGGTCAGAATCCCCAGTTCTCTGAAACCCCTGAAACTGGAAATTGCTACCGAATAGAATGCAACCGCCGTTGTTATCCCTCCTGTTATGATGCCGGTTCCGGCCTCACGGAATGTTATTTCCAGACGCTGGGAGATATCTAATTCCTTGTTCTCCTTAATGAAAAACCTGTTAATTATGTGAATGGCAAAATCAATCCCCAGGCCAATCAATACACATGAAAAGATGCAGGTCAGGATATTAAGGCTGTCAAAGGCCATGACGGCAAATCCAAAAGTCCACACAAGGCTGAACGCAAGGGGAACACCAACATAGAAAAGCATCTTTATTGACCTGAAAGACAGGCCGAAAAGCAGCATTACCGCAAGCAGGGAGGTAAATATTGTAATCTTGATATCTCTCTTCGTAACCTCCTCGTCATTAACTGCTATGGGATACCCCCCGGTATAAGACACATCCAAACCAGGAGATAATGTACCGGATTGAGATGAAAAATCAGATAAGGCCATGTTTTTAAGGCCGTCGATTTCCGTCATCAGTTTCCTGCTGAAGGGAATGTCCTGTGGTGGTTTATTCGGCTTAATAAAAAGGAAATATGCATCTCCCGCTTCGGAATGGAAATAGCCCCTGAATTTCTGCATCTGCCCCTTTTCTGAGAAACCACTTGATCTGTCATCGAAAACCTCTCTCAGACCTAATGGATCCAGAGAGACAAGCTCTTTCGCTGAAGCGCCTAATGGTGACGCAAGAAGCATTTTATTTCTGGCTATCTGATTCTCTATTTCTGAATCTGAAAGTTTTACTTTTAATTTTTCCAGCTCATCTTCTTTTAAAAAAAGAGGGAGATATTCGATGAATTTGTTGAAAAACGAGGTCAGGCCTTTTTCAGACCCCTTATAGTCTACACCATCAATAAGGGGGCTTTTTTTCAAGTATCCTGAAAAAATATCCACAAAGGATTCGGCCTTGTCCCGGGAAAAATCCGCAGGCAGATTTACAATTGCTATCAGATAGGATTGAAGGCCGATTTTCTCTGTAACACTGAAAAAGGCCCTGACACTTTGATTGCCTGTCGGGAGGAGGGAAAAGAAATTCAGGTCCAACCTGAGCCTTGAGGCAAGGATAGCAGCTCCGACAGTAATAATAATGGCAGAAATCAGAATAATCTTATGGAAGCGGTAGATAATCTTATGCAACAAAAAAGACCCCTTGACTTATTTCCTGCTTTTAAAATACCTCTCCCACAAAGGATCGGCAATTGCAGCATATCGCTCTGCATAATCATCAATCTCCTGAACCATATCCCTATAGATAATCTCTGCTCCCTGATGGGTAAAATAGGCATCATGCTCCGAAATGGCATTCCTGCTTATTTCCGGCTTGTCAATTATTGTGCAGGGTCTGAGGAGGTTTTCATATGAAGGGAGCTGACATCTTATTGACCTGAATAAAGGGGAATTAACAGCCTCCTGAAGGGTGCTGGTCCTTATGTTATGAGTTGCGAAGTGACAAAACACACAAGGTTCAACATCGCCGTTGGCGTTAACATGAAAATATTTTCTCCCGCCTGAAATACACCCTCCGACCACAGGGCCGTCATTCCAGAAATCAGCCAGGAATATAGGCTTGCTGTTCCTTAAACGGGTAAGCCGCTCAAACTGAAGCCCTCTCTGTTCAGGCGTCGGCATAAGATCAAGGTCCGGCTCACGACCGATCGGCACATACATAAAATACCATCCGAGAATGCAGCCCTTTTCAATCATTGCGTCAATAAACTGCTCGCTGCTCAAAAGATCCGAATTCTGTCGTGTCAGGGTTGCTGAAAATCCGAACAGAATCCCGGCATTCCTCAGCAAATCCATGGCCTTCATTACCCGGTCATAATGACCTTTCCCTCTTCGTCTGTCAGTCTCTTCCCGAAAACCCTCAAGGCTGATTGCAGGAATAACATTTCCGACCTCAGAAAGTCTTCTGCAGGCATCCTCGTCTATCAATGACCCGTTTGAATATACATGAAAAATCATGTCATTGTGTTTTTCAAACATATCAAAGATCTTTGTATAAAACAGCGGCTCACCTCCGGACACAACGCAGAAATATATCCCCATTTCCTTTGCCTGCAGAAGAACTCTGTCTATTTCATCAAATGTAAGTTCCGCCTTTTTATCATAATAGCCCGCATAACACCCGTAGCAGTTAAGGTTGCATTTCATGCTCGGGCTGATAACAAAAAACCCCGGAGGGTAATAACCTGATTCTTTTTGTGAAAATGCTTTTCTTTTGTTGGTGCCAGTCAGGAGCTGGTTGATAATAAATGACTTTATAATCGTTTTCCGGTGATGAGGATTCGTTCCCTGGAGTATCTTTCTCGTTGCTGGGAGACAGGGATGGCTGCTGTCAAACAACCCTTTTATCCACCTGATTTTTTCCACGTAATAATCTTTCTTTACGAGCCGTTGTGCAAAAAAGGCTATAAGTGAATATGACCATCTGAAAATTCTGTCATTCCTTACCAATGACAGAACAGAAAAGAGCAGGTTCAGGGCCTTTATCAATATTATCTGTTTGATTCTATCCAACACCTGTTATTTCTCCTTCAACATTGAAGAACTACTGATCGGCAATCATCAGACTCCCGAACTTTAAAATACCCTCTCCTGCTAAAAAAACAAGCAGGCAGCCTAAGATGCTCCCCGCAATCAAAAGCGGGTAGGCCTTAATTCTGGACAATCCGAATACCCTTGACAAAAGAAAACCGCTTAACATGCCGCAGCCTTTCAATGGCAGCATTGTAACTGTGACAACCCCCGGAATCCCCATTATCCTCATCCAGTTGAAAGCTCTTGAGCTGTTTATCCTCTCCTGTCTTTTTTTCGCCTTTTCATACAGCTTTCCTATAAAAGCACTCTTTGACAATGCTGCGAAAAGAACATAAAAGAATGGTATTTGAAGAGTATCCAGCATAACCACTACTGGCAACAGAAAATACATGTCAAATCCTAATAACTGAGCGCTGATAATAGAAACGGGCCTGCCCCCCAGTATGTAAAGAGGGATAAAATAAAGAACAAAGTGTTCGGCAAGATTGTTCTTCAAAAACATTACCGCATCAAGCATAAGTCGGCCCACTTCTCTCAATGGATGCCCGGGGACTGAGATTATTCCCCGGTTTTTCCAGCACATTTGACATTGATGAAAATCTGAAATCATCCAGCAAACGGTTAAGTCTTTTCTCAGTACTTTCAATCCGGGCTTCGAGGACAAATCTCTTGACAAAAGGAAGCCTTATCACAGGATTGGCTTCATCAAACTCCCGGGGATGCAAAAATATTACTCCCGGCCTGTCATGTCTATTCAGCCTGCGGATTGAAGCGCAAATAAGGCTGTATGGGAAAACCCTCAGACCCCATCCGCCGCCGAAAGGTAGATTAACCGGAAAACCTTTATAGACAAGCGGAGGAAACTCCCATAAGCCTCCTTCACCAATATCCAGATGATAAGGAAACCCCGGGTAATTTTTATTACCGATAAAGGGCAAAGGTGCCATACTTGAATCATACTCAAAGCCCTCCTGTTTCAATATGTAAAGTGCCCAGAGTGAATCATCCCTGATTGACCATTCAGGAGCCCTGTATCCCTTCACAGGCGATCCGGTTATGGCCGAGATGATTTCAGAAGACTTCCTGAGGTCTTTTCTGAATCCCTCCGGTGTCATCGTATAGACCCTGTCATGTCCATAACCGTGAGATGCGATTTCATGTCCCAGGCTCCTGATTTCCTCAATCAGTTCAGGATGTCTTTCAGCAATATAACCAAGCACAAAAAAGGTGGCATTTACATTCTTTTTTGATAGGATTTCCAGAATCCGGGTTGTATTTCTGATAACCCTGCTTTCCAGTCCCGGCCAGTCTGACCTGGGTATATATCTTTCAACACCGCAGATATGAAACCAGTCCTCCAGGTCTATAGTTAAAATATTCTCGATTGTCATTGCTTTAAAAGTCAACTGCTTTTGATACTGTCACGATAAGCCAAAATGTTTTGGCATTTAAAATCAATCTGCCAAGTGATTCTTTATAAGATCAGCACAGCACGAATCACATTAAAAAAATCCCCACTTTCATTCATACCTTCCTTCTTATACCGGGCTGTCAACTATTTCCTCATTTTAAGTCGCCTTCTCATGTCCCGGTCATAAATGAAAGTCAGCGGGGTAAGTATCCTTCCCAGGACCGGCAGCGGGTCATGAGCAGACAAAATATCATAGGCGGTGTTTTTATCCCAGAAGTTCAGGAACCCGGGCAAGAGACTTTTACGTCCGGGATTAAAAATAAAGTGAAGGATATCTCCCGGAAGGAGCCACCGGCATCTTTTACCTGTCTGGTAATTCTCAACTGGCTCAAATCTCTGCCCTCTTGACATCCTGAACATCAGGTATGGGAAATTAACCCCGGCTTCAATGGCAAGCGATAAGGAGCCCCAGAATCTCGGGTTTATTTCCATCAGTTTCATGGTATTATCACGGGAATCAAATTTGAACTCAACCATGGCAACCCCGAACCAGTCAAGTTTTTTCATTAATGCCACCGCCATATCTCTCAGGCCGTCACACCTGACACTTTCCCTCAATGTGCTTGCCCCTCCGGTTACGGGATATTCCCTCAACCGCCTGTGAACAAAAGACGCCTTCAGGTTTCCGTTCTCTCCCATGAGCAGAGAAACCCCGTAACCCGGCCCATCTTTCGGCACTAATTCCTGAATCAATGGAAAGGGAAATCGGCTATGAATCTTAAGATACTGATCCACAAGATCATCACTGTTTTCCGGATATGATATACCCTCAGCGCCGGACCCCGTTTTAGGCTTAATAACTGCAGGATAGGCAAGCGAACCCCTGATACTGTCTAATTGTGAGATATCATCAATGTACCAGGTCCTGGGTACAGGTATTCCCATGTTTTCAGCAAACCTCAGGACATTGTCCTTGCGCCGTGCAAACTCAAGTTTCTCAAATGAAGGTATTGGGAGATAAGTGTATTTTGCAAAATCACTGTAATGTTCTGAAATCAGCAACAGAGTATCTTCTTCCATGGGAAGGAGCATCTGGTAGCTGTTCAAAGCCAATTCATTTTCAAGAAAATTCAAAAATTCGGAAGGTCTGTAATAAACTGAAGGGTACACAATTCTCCGGCGGCAATATCTGGAAAAGGCTGCGGTAGCCAGAAATGTGCTTTCGCCCACCGTAACACTTATCCCCTTCCTGCCAAGCCCCCTGACAGCAGCCAGAGACTTTCTCCAATGGCCGTCGGTTATGAATACTCTGTAGTTCATATGGTTTCAGTCCCGTAAAAGTTCGATTTCCCAGGCAATTCCAGCAAACAATCGGATTCGGGCACTCATTGTTCATGCTACTTGGTTCACTTTAAAAAGGGAAAAACATTATTGGAATATAGACTCAAAAGGCCCTTTTCCCTTGCCCGTCGAATTTAGTCTTGCACAATAAATATTCCTCTGCTACAAACTTTTATCTGCTCTGGCCGGTTTTTTCAACCTTGTAAGAAATAACTTTCATGGATTTTAAAGATAAACGTATAATTGTGACTGGCGGCACAAGAGGCATTGGCAAGGCTATAGCCTTATCCTTTGCCCGGGAGGGCGCCTGGGTGTGTATCACCTATTCTTCTGATGAAAAGAGTGCTCTTATGGCAGAAGCAGACCTGAAAGAGTGCGCCTCAAATGCAATGGTTATAAAGGCCGATGTCTCTTCAGCCTCTGATGTTGGCAAAATGGCATCTGAAGTTCTGAAGGAATGGGAATATGTTGATATCCTTGTCAACAACGCAGGCATAGTAAAAGATAAACTGCTCATGTTTCTTGACGAAGAGGACTGGGACCGCGTTCTGGGAATCAACCTCAAAGGGACTTACCTGTGTTCGAGGGCTGTATTAAGGTCTATGATAGGGAAAAGATACGGCCGTATTATTAATATTACATCCCCCAGTGCGATAACGGGCAGGGCCGGTCAAACAAACTATTCGGCATCCAAGGGAGGAATAATCTCTTTTACAAAATCTCTATCAAAGGAAACTGCACGCCTGGGAATTACGGTAAACGCTGTCTGTCCGGGCCTGATCGATACTCCCATGGTACAAGGCATTGACAGTGAAACTGCAAAGAGCTTCCTTGACCTTATACCAATGGGAAAATTTGGTGAGTCGGAGGATATCTCAAATGCTGTCCTTTTTTTGTCATCTGAAAAATCCAGGTATATTACAGGACAGATACTGGCTGTTGATGGGGGTTTGACCTGAAAAAAATTTTCAATTTTATCAAGAATCAAGAGGAAACAAATTGGAAGAAATCATAAATAACACTGAGGAACTTTGCCTGTTCCTGAAAAAGATGATAATAGATACGCTTAAACTGGAAGATATTAATGCCGATGGTATTGACAGCAACGCCCCTCTCTTCAGGGAAGGTCTCGGGCTTGACTCTATTGACGCTCTGGAACTGGTTGTTGCAATTGAGAAAATCTTTAATGTAATTATTGAAGACGAAGATGTTGGAAAAAAGGCATTTGCCTCTATAAATGCTCTGGCAGTGTTTATACAGGGAGAGTACAAATCAGGGAAATAGGCCATGAACTGGGTTGAGACAGAGGAAACAGTCCGCTTTAACGAAGTTGATGAATGGGGTATTGCATGGTATGGCAATTACATGGCCTGGTTTGAAGTAGGAAGGATGGCAATATTGCGGAAGTTTGACCTGCTCCCGGGACAGATGGTTGATCTGGGCTATATTGCCCCGGTAATAAATCTGCGCTGTGACTTTAAACATCCTGCCGTTTTCAACGATTTAATAATAATAAGAACAACGGTGGTTAAACCGGAAATTGCAGCGTTAATATTCAAATTTGAAGTTGTTCTCAAGGAAAACCGAAACCTCCTGGCCCGCGGAGACACAACTCAAATCCTTTTAACCAGAGATAAGAAAATGGTTTACAGATTTACAGGCGAACTTGAAAGGCGTGTCAGCAGCATGGTAAACTTCTGTAAACAGCAAACTTGACTGTGGGCATAGACGGAAGAACATCTCACATAAAAACATAATAATATTAAGGGCTTCAGAAAAGCGCATGAAGATATGTGCAGTTATACCGGCATTTAATAATGAAACAACCGTCTGTCATGTTATTAGAAAAGCAAGACAAAATGTCCAACATATAGTGGTAGTGGATGACGGCTCTACTGATGGAACAGCACGGGCCGCCAAAAATGAAAATGCGTATGTAATACGAATTCCGGAAAACAGGGGCAAGGGTAATGCACTGCGCGTTGCCTTCCGATATGCTCTTGAAAATGGCTTTGAGGCTGTTATTACCCTGGATGCTGATCTCCAGCACGATCCATCTGAAATACCAAAATTTGTGAAACTCCATGAGACCTCCAGAGCAGGAATAGTAGCAGGGAACAGGTTGAACGCCAGGGAAAAGATCCCGGGGATACGTTATGGGCCCAACCTGATAGGCTGTTCGATGTTCTCCTGGCTGATAGGGCAGCCTGTTCCTGATTCCCAGTGCGGATTCAGGCTTTACGATTATCAGGTGATGAAGAATATTCATGTCCTGAACGACGGTTTTGAGGCTGAAAGCGATATTCTTATCAGGGCCGGAAAACGGGGATATAAAATCGTTTTTGTCCCTGTCAGGACAATCTATTTTTCAAACCACATGCATCGATCATATTTCCGTCCGATAAAAGATACTTTTCGTATCAGTATTATTTTTCTAATGAATTTATTCTGGAAAAAAAGATGAATCCTGATCCCCCAAAAAGAGTGGCAGTTACAGGACTGGGCATTATAACCTCTATCGGTAAATCCATAACCTCTTTCAGAGAGGCACTCTTTAACGGAAAATGCGGAATAGGGCCAATATCACTGTTTGAAACGGAAGGATTTCCCGCAAGATCCGCCGCACAGGTCAGCAATGAAAATCTGGAAACGGACTTCGAACCCAAAGAAATCAAGAGATTATCAAGGTGTGATCTGTTAGGCCTTACAGCTGCGGGGGAAGCAATCTCAGACTGCCGCATCAATTTTGAAGAATATAATGAAGGCACCATTGGCGTTATACTGGGGGCAGGCGCAGGAGGAATGCTGTCGTGGGAGAGATACCGAAGGGCACTATGGACAAAAAAGGCTAAACCCAGGCCGTCTTCTCTTCTTTTCTCATCATCCTGTTCACTGACTGATCTTATAGCATCCCGGTATAAACTGACAGGTACCCGCGCCACAATTTCAACGGCCTGCTCTTCCAGCGCAAATGCAATAGGGTACGGTTTCGATCTTATTCGTTCAGGAATTCACGATGTTGTGGTCACCGGCGGAAGCGAATCACTTTCAGAGGTCACCTTTGCAGGTTTCAATTCACTTCGTCTCGTTGACCCGCTGCACTGCCGGCCCTTTGACAAAGACCGCAACGGCCTGTCTCTGGGCGAAGGGGCGGCAATCCTTATGCTGGAAGAGTATAGACATGCAGAGAACAGAGGCGCCACTGTTTACGCTGAAATTCTTGGTTATGCCATAAATTCGGATGCCTTTCATATGACTTCTCCTGATCCGGAGGCAAAAGGAATGGCCAGGGTTATGGAAAAGGCGCTTGAGGCATCAATGATAAGACCGGATGAGGTTGACTATGTTAATGCCCACGGTACAGGCACAAAAATGAATGATAAAATTGAAACCATGGCCATTAAAAAGGTCTTTGGTGAGACAGGGGCGAAAAACCTGGCTGTCAGTGCAACCAAGTCCATGGTCGGGCACTGCCTTGGAGCAGGAGGAGCAATAGAGGCCATAGCAACAGTCCTGTCCCTTGACAGTCAGATCATTCCACCAACTATACATCTGGAAAATCCTGATCCCGAATGTGACCTTGACTTTGTCCCCAATGCAGCAAGGCCCGGTAAAATCAATATCGCCCTGAGCAACTCCTTTGCCTTTGGCGGAAATAATACCGCAATTGTCTTTAAAAGGAATCAGGCACAGGAAAAAGCAGAGGGTCTGAAATGACCGGTATAGCAATTACAGGCATTGGAGTAATCAGTTCTATTGGTGCAGGCAGAGACATATTCTGGGAGAATTGCAGAAAAGCACAATCCGGAATTAAAAGAATCAACTCCTTTGATACAGAGTCTTTCAGATCGAATATTGCCGCTTTCGTTGAAGGATTTGATCCATCCAGTTTTATGCCCCCTATGAGCTATCGACGAATGAGTCGCATCTCCAGGATGGCCGTAGCAGCAAGCATAGAAGCGTTAAACGATTCAGGGCTTAAGCTTGACTCCATGGACAGGGAAAGGATCGGGGTTGTTGTGGGAACGGCATACGGAAGCAGTTCCCATGTGGATGAATTTTATGTCAGCCTTCTCAGAGACGGGCCAAGGGGAGCACAGCCGTTTTTATTCCCGGAAATCGTCCCAAACGCGCTCGCGAGCCATATCGCCATATTTCATAATATTACAGGCCC
>JAFGMQ010000190.1 GCA_016927455.1 Deltaproteobacteria bacterium | reverse complement strand
TACATATATTAGAAAGGATCGAAGTAAAATGAAGATTCTCGTCGTTGATGATAAGGAAGAAAACCGTTACATGCTTGAGGTCCTGCTAAAGGGAAACGGCCATGATGTTGAGGTTTTTTCAAACGGCGCTGAAGCATTTGAAAGGCTCAGGAATGGCGGAGTTGAATTGATCATAAGCGACATCCTCATGCCTGTCATGGACGGATTTCAGTTGTGTCAAAAGGTTAAGGCAGATGAGGCACTGAGACATATTCCTTTTATTATTTATACAGCTACTTACACGGGCCCTCAGGATGAGGCCTTAGCCGTCAAGATAGGGGCAGACAGGTTTATCCTCAAGCCCTGCGAGCCTGATGCATTTATTGAGGCTGTAAATGATGTTATGTCTTCAGCCGGGGACCGTGAAGTTTCTCCGGCCCAGGAGCCAATACAGGAAGGGGAAATTCTAAAGCTCTATAATGAACGACTGGTAAAGAAACTGGAACAGAAGATGTTGGAATTGGAAGAGGAAGTAAGGGCCAGACGGGAGGCCGAAGAAACCCTGAAGGTAAGCAGCACAAAACTGAAGCTTGCCCTTGCATCTTCCAATATAGGGTTGTGGGAGTGGAACCTGAATACGGAAAAAGTCTGGTTTTCCCCGGAATGGAAACGCCAGTTAGGCTATGAAGATCATGAAATCACAAATCGTTATGAAGAATGGAAACGCCGCCTTCATCCGGAAGACCGGCCGCATGTCATGGAAAAGGTTGAGGCATTCCTCCAGGGCCAAAGCCCTGATTATCGTGCCGAATATCGCTTGAGCCATAAAAACGGAACCTACAGATGGATCAGTTCGAGCGGAAGGCTGATTTCGGAGGCGGATGGAAATTCCCGGCGATTTATGGGATGCCATGTGGATATTACCGATCAGGTTCTTGCCAATGAGATACTGCGAGCAAGCGAAGAGAGGTTCAAGCTCCTTTTCGAATATGCCCCGGATGCCTTTTATCTGCATGATCTTGATGGCAAGTTTATTGAAGGCAACCGGGCTGCAGAAGTCCTTACAGGCTTCAATAAAGAAGAACTTATCGGAAAAAGTTTTCTGGAACTCCCGATATTGGCTTCAGAAGAACGGAAGAAGGCAATGGAATTTCTAAAGAGAAGTAAACTGGGCCTGCCCTCAGGACCGGAGGAATTCATTTTAACCAGAAAGGACGGAAGCCAGGCCTTCGTTGAAATACGCACATTCCCGATGAAAATTGGCGAGCAGGACATTGTGCTTGGCATTGCAAGAGATATTTCTGAACAGAAGGTCCTGCATGAGCAGCTCTTCCAATCCCAGAAACTGGAGTCCGTTGGCCGTTTGGCGGGGGGGATTGCGCATGATTTTAACAATCTGCTCAGTATTATCCTTGGATATGGTCAGCTGATGCTCATGGACATTGGCAGTGAGCATCCGCGTTATGGGTCTTTGGATCAGATTATTCAGGCTGGCATGAGGGCAAAAAATCTGACCCGCCAGCTTCTGGCATTTAGCCGCAAACAAGTTCTGGAAATGCGTCCTGTTGATGTAAACAAGGTTATTTCGGACTTTGAGCGTCTGCTGCGACGGGTTATCGGAGAGGATATTTCATTGGATGTGAGGCTCAGCACCAGGCCCTGTAAAGTTGTAGCAGATACCGGTCAGCTTGAGCAGGTTTTTATGAATATTGCTGTAAATGCAAGGGACGCAATGCCTGATGGAGGGACTCTGATTATCGAGGCAGATCTGACAGAACTGGACGAAGCAGCTGCCGCTAAAGTGCCGGGAGCCATACCCGGTGAATATGTTATGATCAATATCAGCGATACCGGATGCGGTATGGACAGGGAGACACTGGAACATATCTTCGAACCATTTTTCACTACCAAGGAAAAAGAAAAAGGCACCGGTCTGGGACTGGCTACTTCTTATGGAATTATCAAGCAGCATGGTGGTGCTATTGGTGCCTGCAGCGAACCTGGAAAAGGAACGACTTTGAAGATCTATTTGCAGGTCTGCAAGGAAAATGTCTCCTCGAGTGACAGAGATTCCGCGCCATCCGTTGATTTGAAAGGCCGGGAAACGATTCTGCTCGTGGAAGACAATGAGCAGGTCAGAGATATTGCCCGGACCATTCTCAATAAGCAGGGATACAATGTCCTCCCCGCGGATAGCGGGGATGCGGCTCTGAAAGCCCTGGAAGGCTATTCCGGGGCTTTGCACCTGCTTTTGACGGATGTGGTTATGCCGGGTATAAACGGCAGAGAGCTGTTTGAACAGGTATCTTTTCGATTTCCCGGCGTCAGAGTACTCTATATGTCCGGATATACAGACAACCTGATTGTCCATCGCGGGGTTCTTGATAATGGAGTGAATTTTATTCAGAAACCTTTTACCATGAAAACTCTGGCCACCAAGGTAAGGGAAGTGCTGAACAAACAACCAATTAAGATATCCGATGGAAGTAAAGGGGGAAAGTAAAAACAAATTTAATGTCCGGGCTATGGGTAATCAATGGATGCTTTTGGAACTGAAAGACGAACTCAATGGGGTCGTCTGTTTCTGCTGATCGTAGTTGGATTGGCATTTGGGCTGAGATCACTTGAGTTACGAATGGACACACTTAAGAGAAATAAATAAAAAGAAAGGGGATGCTCTATTCACTTAAAGGGCATCCCTTATTCCATATCCAGCAAGATACTATTCAATTCCTGCTTTATTCCAGCCGGCTGATCTGAATTTCTTTCCTTCTTTTGAGACTACAAGGCATTCGGTTTCAGGAAGAGAATTAATTAACCTGGTAGAGCCCGGAGGATCCATAACAAAAAGGCTCGTTGAAAGCGCATCAGCGGCCATGGTTGTTTTTGCCAGTACTGATACGCTTGTGTTCAGATTTGCTGAAAGCCCTGTTTCCGGGTTGACAATGTGGTGGAACATCTTTTCTCTATCGAAGTAAACCTCATAATTTCCAGAGGTTGCAATTGCCCCGTCTGTCAGATGGATAATGCCGGGATAGTTTGCCTTTTTCTGAGGGTCCTGTATTGCTATGGTCCAGGGTTTTCTATCTTTTCCAGATCCCATCGCCCTGATGTCACCGCCCGCATTTACAAGGTGATTTTTGATTCCATGGCTGGAAAGAACCTCTGATGCCCTGTCTACAATATAACCCTTTGCAATACCGTCAAGCGTTATTCCCATGCCCGGTTTTTTAAGCCGGATCATGTTATTTTTAAGTTCTATCTTATCGGAGCCTACGAGTGCAATTGCCTCTTCTAATCTCCTCTGGGCTGGAGGTATGAATTTCCCGCTATGAAAATTTTCCCTGAAAAGATCTACAACGGGCTTTACGGATATGTCAAAAGACCCTCTGCTAAGTCTGTAAAATTGCAGAGATCCGCCTACGACATTTGAAATATCAGGGTGAAGATCGGCGAGAAAACCTTCTTTGTTGAGCTGGGCTATGGCCGTGGAACTGTCAAAACGGTTCATCAGAAGCGTTAATCGATCTATTTCCTCAAAGGCATGCCCTATTGCTTCTTCGCCTTTTGCTCTTGAAGAGCAGATAAGAGTCATGTTAACAAATGTCCCCATCGCCAGCCTGGTCTTGGAGACTTTATAAGTCTCCTTGTTAAATTTGACTGCCTCTGCCACAGGGGGGAGAATACCGAATGAGGTCAGGCCAAGACCAAGAAGTCCGGAGATCTTTAAAAAAGACCGCCTGTCAATATTCCATTTTTCTTGATTTTCTATTGTGTTCTTGAACATACTATTCTATCTCCTGATCACTTATAGTGTGCAACGGAATTGCATAATGTTATGCTGTTCCCATTTGTTTAAAAATCTTTCTGGCCCTTATAATATCTTTGCTGATCTGTTCCACAAGTTCTTCTGCAGATTGGAATGGCCTTTCATCTCTAAGTCTCTCAATAAAATTGATCCTTACAGTTTTTCCAACCAGATTCTGAGAAAAATCAAGGATATGGGTTTCAACCGAAAAAGGCCCTGTGCCGAATGTCGGGTCATAGCCAATGTTGGTCAAGCCGTTATATATTTCATCATCTATCAGGACCCTTACAGCATAAACTCCTATCCTGGGTGTCAATTCATCAACAATCTGAAGATTGGCGGTTGGAAAACCCAGAAGCCTTCCACCCCTGTTTTTTCCTGATACAACTGTTCCGCATATCTGATAATCTCTTCCTAACAGATCTTTTGCTTCGGAAAGGCTTCCTTCCTGAACAAGGTTTCGGATATTTGTGCTGGATATTATGATATTTCCTCTAATAACCGGCTCAACAACATTTACACCAAAGCCTAATTCAGCGCCCATTTCCCTGAGGAGCTGGATATTCCCCTCCCGGTTATGTCCAAAGGTATAATCGTAGCCGACTACAGCCTCCTTCATTCCTATTTTTTCAAGCAGGATTTTTCTTACAAAGTCACGCGCTGATATTTCAGCAAATTGTTTTGTAAACGGTATGCATACTGTATTATCAATTCCCGCTTCATTAATCAACCTCAGTTTTTGCACGGTAGGTGTAATTAATGGAGGAGGGCCACTTTGAGGCCTCATAATTTTAACAGGATGCGGATCAAAGGTTATAACAACCGATTGTCCTCCTATTGTTTTTGCTATATGCTTTACCTTTTCAAAAAGAGCCAGATGACCCCTGTGGACACCGTCAAAGTTTCCTATAGTCACTACAGCATTTTTAATAGGTTGATTAATTTCATTCAAGTCAAATATTATTATCATTTAAACATGTTGTTCCTTAAAGATAAAAAAACCGGAATGCTGTCTGTTCAATCGGTTTATTGTGATAGCAAAAAGCCTTTGACAGGAATCGAGATATGATATAGTATCGAAAACAAAATATCAAGCCTATTTTAAAGCCGAAGTGGCGGAACTGGTAGACGCGCTAGGTTCAGGGTCTAGTAGGTGTATACCTGTGGGGGTTCAAGTCCCCCCTTCGGCACCATTAAATTAAGAGTCTCAAGTTGGAGATATTGAGCCTGAGCTCGTTAAAGAGCGC
>JAFGMQ010000189.1 GCA_016927455.1 Deltaproteobacteria bacterium | reverse complement strand
GGTTTATCCTATTATCAGGAAACCAAGTGTGACCTGTGCAAATTCATTTATTTTTAAGACTTCCGATTGCATTATCATTTTGGATCCCGGAGCCGATCCTGAGCAGATCCGGCATATTAAAAGAGTTATCATTCCGCTGAAAAAAGAAACGGATATTCCTGTGTATATCTTTATTACCCACTGCCATATTGATCATATTCTGTCCGTCTCCATGCTAATGGAGGAGGATATAAACGGAAAAATTATATGTCATAATATCTGTGCAGAGGCTATTGAGAAAAGGGACGATAACCTTACCCTTGCCAATATGAATGGGTCCATATTGCCGACATGCAGTGTATCATCGCGATTTTTCATGTCAGATAATCCTCAGAATGACGGAAACAATTCAAACGGTTGGTATGGAGAATCATTTCCCTTCAGGCTGGTTTCAGTCAAGAGCCCGGGAGTGGGCTGTCTGCCAGCCATTTCCCTGGCCATAAGTCAGGATGATGTCCTTGATTTATTTCACACGCCCGGACATAGTCCAGACACGATATGCTACGGATTGGGCAGGTTCTTGTTTACGGGAGATATACATCTGGCAACAAGCTCTGGAATTGCAGGGAAGGCAGGTTGGGATAATCGTGCCCTGGCCGTATCACTTGGAGGCATTATAAAGGTAGGTAGGGAAAGGAATGCAAATATGGTCATACCAGGCCACGGAAACGCAATACCTTTCGAAAAGGCAGAAGGGATATTCGAGAAAGTCCGAAAGGAAGCGGAGGGACTGAGTGACCTGGCTCGACTCGACAGGGCCCGTTCACTGTATCTATCGGACTATTCGCTGGCTCTTCTGGAAGAAGCAGGCAATATATTTTCAATTATTTCGGGCCGTCTTCTAAAGGTTTCCTATTATCTGGAAATGCTTGAGGAAGATGAAGCAGCACTTGAGATCATCAGATCCTTTGACTCTGATTCCATTGAAAAGATGGTTGATGAGTTCCACTATTTTAAAATGGAACTTGAAAAAATGGAGGGAGCACCAGTTATCTCCAAGGCTGTGCAGTTTGTCAGGAAGATTAACAAGCTGATTTCACCCGATGCGATCAGCCACCTTGTGGAAGGATCATTGCTGAGAAGAATGAACAGCATCCTGACCGATTTTATCAATGTCATACACGGGATTAAATTTAAGTATCAGGATACCCTTTTTGATGTGAATGAGGCTGTCAAAGGACTTGTGAGGACTTTAAAAGAAAAACCCTATGAAGAGGAGGCCATATTTGATGCTGCCTATGACAGGGAGAAATACACGCAGGAACTAGCTCGCAGGATCGCCTACAAGCCTCTATTTTCTTCCGTCATATTTGATTTTAATCCCTCCTGTGAAAAGGCATTAATTTCAACGGATAGGGATGCCTTCCTTGACCTCCTTACTGCTGCACTTGAGCCTCTGGCTGCAGGCGGAGAAAAATATATAAGTCTTGAACTGGAAGTTTCGAAAGATAAAGTATCTTTGTATCTATCAACAAAGTCATCTAAAGGTGCTGCTCTGATTAGACCGTCAAAGATGAACTATATAAGACACTCAATCAGAGTCTGCGGGGGCGATTTTAATAAAAGAATAAGGAATGGGTTGGATGTCCATGTTTTTGAATTTCCGGTGGTCGGGGCTTAAAGCTGCCCGAGTCTACTGTATGTAATAAAATGAACTACTCTTCCACATCTTCCACAGGCAGGCTTGCGGCGGGGTAAGCGAGCGAATACAAATAAAGATTTTCCTTGACAATCGAAGATTCCCCGCAACTTGTTGCGGGGAGCTTCAATAAGAATATAAAAGCTTAGTGAACAACCATTCAGCTGTATTTTTTTTATACTCCTTTGCTTGATGGGGGACAGTTAGATTGTTATGAATTTTATTTCTTTCAGCCCAGGAGTTGTTTCCCGAGCATCCCAAAAGCAAAACCAAGAACCGCTCCGAGCGGTGGAGTCCAGTGCCTTCGCATTATGGACTGAGGTGCGATATCCTGAAATATGAGGTATAGAATGCCGCCTCCGGCAAAACACATTATTCCCGCTGTCAGGCCCGGTTGGTCTTGCAGGAAGTAATAACCTGTACATGCCGCAACAGGGCCAAGCAGACTGATTGCAAAAAGGGCAGTCAGGGTTTTGACAGTGGTAAAACCGCTTGCCGCAATCTCACGAAATGAATTGAATCCTTCAGGCAGATTCTGGGCACCAATGAAAAGAGCCAGCAGTATGGCCGTATTGTAGTTGTGTGCAAACAGTGCACCAAGAGCAATGGCTTCAGGGACGAAGTCCATTAACATGGCGATGAACTGTGCTTTGCTTCCGCCGCGTCTGCTCAGCCAGGCATCCAGACCGCAGAATGAAAGTCCCCCGAAGCAGAATAAAGCAGCGAGAAGTGTCGGGTTCAGGAGCGCAATCCCATCTGGAACCAGGGCAAAAGCGATTGCAGAGACGAGGATTCCACCTCCGAACGCAACGATTCCATGTATCAGTTCACGTTTGCCCTCAGTTTCGGCAGTTCCTTCCAGCCTGGCCAGTATACCTCCTGCAAAGGCGGTCAGCCCTGCCAGCCACGAGAGCAGGATTATGATCGAAAGTTGACTCATTCTGTTAATATGCCGCGATTTTAATTCAGTAAAGCAGCTTATTCCATGTCAAAATAGACAGCATGTTTTTTGGTTTGATAAATATCCTGCAGAATTAAGTTAAAGATTAGTACCTTTCCCCATTAATTTCAATTGTTTTACCAATCCCGTATTCTATAAAATTGTCCCTATATTCTTTTTTGGATACTTCTATAACCTGATCACCCGTGCAATGAGATGGTGCGATTTTTTTTATCCCTAAATCTCTTAGCTTTTGAACAACAGATAAAGGAGGATGATGAAAACCTCCCATTACTAAATATATTTTTTGATCAGGAAATAGTTTTTTGGCTCTTTTTATGATGCTTATGATTCCCGGATGGGCGCAGCCCGTAATGATAATCAAACCTCTTTTTGAGTTTATAATTATGGATTGCTCTTTTGGAGGTCCGGAAAGTTCTCCGATGCTGTAAATATTTTCAGAGATCTTTTGAGGGCCAGACACATCTGTAAATTCAGCTTGCTGGTTTTTTATCATATCCCTTATGGAATCAGGGAAAGAAGATGGGATGAATACCGTGACGTTTTTGTTTTCCTCCAGAAATCCTTTTAACCCTCCAAGATGGTCTG
>JAFGMQ010000001.1 GCA_016927455.1 Deltaproteobacteria bacterium | reverse complement strand
CACAGGAATACATTGAAGTATTTTGAGGATTACAATCTGAGTGTGACGCAGAGATTGTTCAAAAGGGCCGTTTCTGGATGGGCACCAACTAAAAAACGCCCTTATTAAAGGGCGTTTTTTGTTTGATTATTAACTTGTCTGACTAGACCGTAGTAACCGGCGAGGGTGGATGCGGTCTCCTGTCATAAAACCAGTCCATTGCCGGTTTCCCGGACTTTCCGGAGGGTTTAATGGCTGCGTTAAGGGCCTCTTCGATTCTTTCAACCAGGATAAATTCAATATCCTTTCTTACTTCTTCCGGAAGTTCATCGAGGTCCGCCTCATTTCGTTTTGGCAGGATTACAGTCTTAAGACCTGCCCGATGGGCTGCAAGAACCTTCATCTTTATGCCTCCTACAGGCAGAACCCTTCCTCTGAGTGTCACTTCACCGGTCATACCCACTTTGCTTTTGATCGGCCTTCCTGTGAACAGGCTTGTCATCGCCATAACCATTGCGATGCCGGCGGAAGGTCCGTCTTTAGGAATAGCCCCAGCAGGCACATGTATATGGAAATCCTCTTTTTTTGCTATGTCTTTCGGGAGATCCCAATCCTGGGTCTTGGCCTTAACATAACTGAATGCTATTTCCGCGCTCTCCTTCATAACATCGCCAAGCTGACCTGTAAGACTCAGATGTCCGCTTCCTTTCATCCTGGTTGCCTCGATGAACAGGATATCTCCGCCGGTTGCTGTTACTGCGAGACCTGTAGCTATCCCCGGGATTTCGATCGACTCGGACATCTCGGATTCATATTTTTCTTTTTTAAGATATTCCCTCACAAGCTCAGGTGTAATCTCAATATTTTCTATCTCATTTGCAGCAATCTTAACTGCCACCTTTCTGCATACCGAACCGATCTGCCTCTCAAGGTTACGAACCCCGGCTTCACGCGTATAGTCCTGAATTATCTTTCTGAGCGCATCTTCCTTTACAATAATCTCGCTGCTGCTTATACCATTTACCTTGATCTGACGTGGGACCAGATAACCCTGGGCAATCTTGACCTTTTCATGCTCAGTGTACCCTTCAAGCTGTATGATCTCCATCCTGTCTCTCAGGGGCGCAGGGATTGTGTCAAGCTGATTCGCTGTAGTGATAAAGATAACATCACTCAAATCAAAATCCACATCCAGGTAATGATCCCTGAAGGCATGGTTCTGCGCAGGATCAAGCACCTCAAGGAGCGCACTGCTTGGGTCTCCTCTCCAGTCCGAGCCTATCTTGTCAATTTCATCCAGCATAAATATGGGATTTCTTGTACCGGCCCTTTTTATTGCCTGTATAATCCTGCCAGGCATTGCGCCTATGTATGTTCTTCTGTGCCCGCGTATTTCGGCTTCATCCCTCATTCCTCCCAGGCTCATCCTGGTAAATTTTCTGCCAAGCGCCCTTGCGATGCTCTTTCCAAGGCTGGTTTTACCCACACCTGGAGGACCGGCAAAACAGAGTATTGCACCCTGTGCTTCGCTTGCCTTTTCTTTTGAGCCTGGCTCCGATTCCATTCCCCTGTCACGCACAAGTTTACGCACAGCCAGGTACTCGATCAGCCTGTCCTTCACATCCTGCAGATCATAATGATCTTCATCCAGGATTTTTCTGGCATGTTCAATATCAAGCTGATCTTCACTGAGTTTTTTCCATGGAAGGTCAACAATCCAGTCAAGATAGTTTTTTATCACAGGGTGTTCTGCGGAATGGGGAGACATCCCTGAAAGGCGTTTTAACTCCCTTCTTGCCTCTTTTTCTGCTTCCTCCGGAAGACCGGCTTCCCTGAATTTTTGTTCATATTCTTCAATCTCAGACTCTGCCTGCCCGTCTTCAGACTCACCAAGTTCCTTTTGTATGGCCTTGAGCTGCTGCCTTAAAAAATATTCCTTATGGGCCTTATCCAGTGTTTCCTTTGCTTCGCTTTTGATCTTATTGTCCAGCATTAAAATCTCTTTCTGATGGGTCAGATGAGAAATTAAAACCCTGATCTTATCTTTAAGGTCATCCGCCTCCAGAAGGGACTGGGCTTCATCAATGCCAAGTCCGTGATTAGCTGCTGTCATGTATGTCAGATACCTGGGATCTTCAATCTGGTCTATAAAATTTGACGCATTTTCAGGAAAGCTTGGAGACATCTTAACAACTTCCTTTGCAAGATCTCTCAGGCTGTGGACCATGGCCTCAAACTCCATTCCCTCCTCATGATAATCAGGAGCCTCAACAATCTTTGCGGTAAGATAAGGAAAGGTATTTGTCCAGCTTTTTACCTTGAACCTTTCCACCCCCTGAACAATTACGTTCAGAGAATTATCCGGTGACTGAAAAACCCTGGTTATTGAAGCAATTGTACCAACCTCATAAAGCTGCCCCGGGTTAGGTTCTTCAATATCCGGGGCCTTTGATGTAATCAAACCGATTAGCCGGTTGCCCTTTATTGCATCCTTGATAAGGCGTTCGGACCTGGGAACACCTATAGGAAGGTGCATGATCGTATAAGGAAAAACGATCATATTTCTTAATGGAAGAATTGGAAGCTCTTCCGGAAGATCATCTATAATCTCTGCTAACTCATCATTTTTAATGGAAGAATCACTCATAACTTTGTCCCCCGATATATTCTTAACCTGTTTACTGATTTTAATTAATCATTTTAACAGATCATGCTTATTCATTATTTTTCTAAATTTAACAATAAAACATTTAAGTAATAACTAAGCATCGGAGAAAAGGTTGTCAAGGCAGGGAAATAGTTAAGCGCCGTGTTCAGTCTATTAGACACCTGACTTCAAAATGCATAGAAATAGATAAGGCATTTGGAATAACACCTGATTTGAATCTACAGCTTACCCTATCTTAAGCCCTGGAAAACCGGAAATGCAAAATGATTGATTTCTTTTTCAAGATTATAAATCTCTTCCCAGAGCCTGTTAAGATCATCATCCTTCTGTTTTAGATCAGCATCACCATAGCAGGGCTGAAGTTCAACGGTCTTAAACTGTTGTTTCAGTAAACTTATTTCCCGTTTGACATCTTTTCGCTCTTTCATTCTTCCTAATCGAAACATTTCTTGAACTCCTTTAATGAATATTTCCGGTTTGGGCATTAT
>JAFGMQ010000188.1 GCA_016927455.1 Deltaproteobacteria bacterium | reverse complement strand
TATGAAACACAGGCTTGATAATCTCAGCGCCTGAAACCCTTACGGCTTCAAGCATTATTTCTTCGACTTTCTCTACGCTATTTATTATTTCAGTGTTGCATTCATACAGCTCGATTAAAAAGTGTTTGCCTAATGATTTCATTCCCCTGACTAACCCTCCGCAGTATATCTAAAATTCTGATAAACCCAGATATTTCAAGGTATCAGGTATCCTTATCTGACATTTCATATCAAGGATTTTAAAAAACTTTGGATATTAATCATATTGAATGTCAATTGTCAATATAAAGGAAGTAATTTTTCAATTTTTTAAGAATGGCACCTGCTGCTCCGGCAAAAACGCTTTTCAGGCAATTTTCCTGCGAGCCGAAGTAAAAAAAAACGCCTGATGCGCTAAGCGGCAAGCAGCATATAATTGACCTGTGCCAGTGCAACATGATGGTCATTCGTATCAAACAGTTCAACAGTTACCGGGCACATGGTCCGTCCGAACTTGACCACTCTTGCCCTGGCAATCACGTCGGTCAGGCAGGGCGCCAGAAATCGTATGCTCATGTCAGTCGTTGTAAGGCGCACGTCCGGACCGGTTCCTGTAAATATGGCAAAACAGGCAGCGCTGTCGGCCACAGTCATGAGCAATCCGCCGTGAAAGGACTCAAATACACCGTCATAGGCCGTTTTCCTCGGAACCCTTGTCTCGCAGTAGCCTTCAGAGAAATTCAGGAACTGCATGTTAAGCGTATCAACAATAGGTATCTTTTCTATCCTTTCAAATATTTTTTTCTTAAGTTCAGTAGATATCATGAAAAACTCCGTTCAGAGACTGATTTCCTTAAAATTCTAATCACACTTGTGCTTCATTGTATTTCTTCAGGCTTTCCATAAAGACATGGGGTATCTCGCCAATCCTGCGTTTGCGGTAATCAAATGCCAGCACGCCTGTCTCGGCAAGCGCTACAAGGGTCCCCTTTTTTGTGATCCGATGAAAAATGCGCATGCTGTTTCTGGTAATTTCACCCACATGGCTTTCAATAAGCAATTCGTCGTAAAGAAAGCCTTCAGCCCTGTAGTTTACTGCAAGGTCGCCCATTATCAAGGCCATCTGCCCGTCCCCCAGATCTCCCTCGCTGAAGCCAAGATCCTTAAAAAGACCGGCCCTTGCCTCTCCGGCAAGTGTAACCAGGGTATCATTTCCCAGGTGGCCTCCATAGTTCATGTCCCTGGGTTTCAGGGTTACATGGTAACTGAATTCATAGACCGGTTCAGGCTTCAATCGTATTCTTGGCATTGGTTTTTCCCGATAGACTCGTCAGCATAGTTATTAAAGAGCTCCAGCCTGTCTGTGAAGGAGAATTCCATCATCAGGTAATGAACAGGTTCTTTGTAGGAAAATTCGGGTCGCTCGTGAGATTTACGCCGAGACGCCTCAGCCCGGCCTCATCCCCTGGAGTCGGGATATGAGTCATGTGCATCTCACACCCTTTAAGTTCTTTCAGCTTTTCCATGGCGAGCTGGGCGGCTGAATTTGTCGTTGCGCTGACACTAAGGGCAATAAGCGTTTCTTCAAGATCCATACTGACGGACTTTTCATTGAGCACCGCCGTCTTGAGGTTGCTTATTGAATCCGTGATAAAAGGGGGAAGAAGCTTTATTTTGGGCGGTATCTCTGCCAGATGCTTGATTGCATGCAGAACAAGGCTGGATGCAGCGTGCAGAAGTTCGGAATTACTTCCTGTAATAAGGGTGTCATCCTTCAATTTTATAGACGCTCCGCAATAAATCCCTTCATTCCCCTTCTCTTTTTCCTTTGCCTCGGCAGCAGCCCTGCGTGCCGGCTCAACAACCTTTCTGAACTCAGGTTCGAGGCCAAAGTCTTTGATAAAAAGCTCCACCCTCTGAACGGTTTCCCTGTCGGCAAAACCCATGGCATACTCGCATCTATAACGGAAATAACGCCTGATCAGTTCCTGCTTTGCAGCTTCCCTTGTAACCTCATCATCCGTTATGGCAAATCCGCAGCGGTTTACACCCATATCAGTGGGCGATTTATAAAACGACTCGCCCCCGGTTATTTTTTCAAGTATCCTTTTCAGGACAGGAAAGGCCTCAACGTCGCGGTTATAGTTGACCGATTTTTTATCATAGGCCTCCAGATGAAACGGGTCGATGAGGTTGATATCCCTGATATCGGCTGTTGCCGCTTCATAAGCCACGTTGACAGGGTGTTTTAGAGGCAGATTCCAGACGGGAAAGGTCTCAAACTTGGCATATCCTGATTTTCTGCCCTTCCTGTAATCATGGTATATCTGCGAAAGGCATGTAGCCAGCTTGCCGCTTCCCGGCCCGGGCCCGGTTACGATAACGAGAGGCTTGTCGGTTTCAATATATTCATTGGCCCCGTAACCTTCGTCACTTACAACCAGGTCAACATCCGTGGGATATCCCTTGGTATACTGATGGGTATAGACCTTGATGTTCCTTCTTTCCAGCTTGTTCCTGAACTGAATGGCGGTTGGCTGATTCTCAAACCGGGTTATGACAACGCCGAGGACATTGATATCCCAGCCCCTGAGATCGTCTATCAGCTTGAGGGCATCCGAATCGTAGGTAATGCCGAAATCGGCCCTTATCTTCTT
>JAFGMQ010000187.1 GCA_016927455.1 Deltaproteobacteria bacterium | reverse complement strand
CGAAAAGAATCCAGTGACTCAGTTAATGAATGCTATAAAACAATTAATAAATGCCGGCATCATTGATGCTATATTACATGAACGAGTCAGGTTTATTCTGCTTGAATATCAGTAAATAAAAAAGACAGGGACTCCGCTACATGGGGGAGGAGTTCCATTTTTGAAGGTTTACAGCAATTACATTCCCCTCAGCTTTTTCCGGGGCTTCATTAATCTTATCAAACAGTAAGATGTGATGCCCTCTTATATTGAGCAATAATAGTAAGTAATAGCTTAATTTGAATAAATTCAATTGTAGAGACTGAAAAGCCCTTTGTCAATAGCGAATAAACTCAAAAAATTTTCAATAAGTCCTGTGAAATCATTATGGGCAACAAACTATTCAGCCATCAGGATTCCCTGTAGATTAATCCCTCGACATTTTCATAGGCAACCTCAGTAGGAGTTTTTCCCGTATCCCTTGAACGTTTCAATATTTCCCTGAGGTTATCCCTGCACACCGACTCGATTTTAGGTCTTATCCTGTCAATGGTTGCATTTTCCTGCCATACCCATTCCGCCCAGCCTGCAATAACGCCCGCAGTATTGTGAGCCCAGTCAACAACAAAAAGGATTCCGGCATCTGCCAGTTTTTTCGACAGGGCAATTTCTCCCTCCCTGCTTGTGGCCCGGAGCTGGTTATTGGCAGGCCCCAGGATTATTCTGCATTTGAGCTGGCTTATCCTTTCCCCGGTTATTATTCCACCTGTCGCAGACGGGCTTAAGATGTCCACATCTGCAGAATATATGTCTTCGGGCTCCACATATTCAACCAGGTCGGACCCCCATTTCTTTTGCAGTCTCTTTACATTCGAAGGGTCTATATCAGTCACAACAAGCCTTGCCCCCTCCTTTAAAAGGTACCCGGCAAGCGGATAACCGACTGCGCCGAGTCCCTGAACGGCAACCTTCCTTTTTGAGATGTCCCTGTCCCCATATACAAATTCGCATGCCTCTTTTATGGCCAGGTATTCCCCGTATGCTGTAGGTCCGCCGGTTGGCCCCATTGAGCTTCTGGTGCCGCCTGTGATGGCCTTTGTATATCTGTCACGGATAATGTCAGCCATCTCAGGCTGAAACCCCATGTCCGGCCCGGTAAAAGTCCTTGTCCTGCTGATCACATAACCAAGAAAGCCAATCGTTTCCAGATCGTCGAGGTTCACCTTTTCACACTGCACAACTGTCTTGCATCCGCCGTAGGGCAGATCGGCTATGGCATTTTTATATGCCATTGCTCTGGCCAGGTTTAATCCATCAATAATAACATCAATCTCAGGCTCTTCCGGCTCATGTCTTCTTATCCCTCCGGACCGTATTGCATGACTTCGGTTCCTTATGCCGAGCGTGTTAAGGTGCTTGCAGTACATTACCCTGATATTTTTCCTTGTATTATAATAGAATTCTATCCCGTGGTGCCGGCCTTCTATCAGGAGCTGCTTTATCCTTTTCAGGTAATCAGACAGGCCGAGTTCATCAAAAATATCAAGCAGACTCATCGAACCTGTGGCCCTGTAATCGTCAGTCAGTATATCCTCATGTGAAAATTCATCCATATATCTTTCCCAGGGAACGCTGTCATCCCATTCTTTCCTTCCAAGGAGAATCAGCCTGTCTTTCTTCCTGTTGTAAAACATCTCAAGTGAAGTGAGATCCGCTTTTTCCATCAACCTGAAAACGCTTTCTTTTATATTCATTTTTGTCTCCCCGCCCTGAAGCCTGTTTCCATGCCTCTATTTCTTTCTTACATCCTTAATGAAAACTGCCTTTGACAGACCATCTCCTATTGCCCTTTCTTCTATCTCAAAGATTTTTGCTGCTGCTACCAGTTCCCCCAGCTTTTTATAACCGTAGTTTCGAGGATCAAACTCCGGCGCCTGTTTGGCGATATTGCTTCCGACATAGGCAAGATGGGCCCAGCCGCTGTCATCTGAGGATGCTTCAACAGCATTTCTCAATAAATTTAAAAGCTTCGTGTCTTTTTTTAGTTCGTTTGTGGTTTTCCGCCTTATTCTTTCGCTGTAGTCATCTTTAATGCGGAGGACTTCAGTGAATATAAATTTATCACATGCGGAAACAAATGCCTTGGGGGTTTTTTTCTCCCCGAAACCATAGACAATAAGACCGGCCTCTCTTATCCTTGATGCCAGCTTGGTAAAATCGCTATCGCTTGACACGATGCAGAATCCGTCAAATTTGCCTGTATAAAGCAAATCCATTGCATCAATTATCAGGGCACTGTCCGTAGCATTTTTCCCTGAAGTATAACCGAATTGCTGGATGGGCTGAATTGAATACTGCAGCAGGACCTCTTTCCAGCCTTTCAGGCCTGAAGCGGTCCAGTCACCGTAAATCCTTTTTACATTGGCTGTTCCATACTTTGCAATTTCAGACAGAAGTCCCTCGACAATGGAAGGCTGTGCGTTGTCTGCATCTATTAATACGGCCAGTTTTTCTATTCTTCCTTCGGACATATTTCCCCTTTTAATCTTCTGATTATGGCCGAGTCAGCCAAAGATTTAAATTTAGCACTTAATCCTGCAATCCAATTAAGTGGATTATAGCGCATTTTCCGCAAAAATCCGTCTATTATTTCCGCCAGTTCAGGAGTCCGTAAATAACCGTATACCTTATGCGAATTACCCCTTCCCATATACTCATAACTATTATTGACAATTACATCTGTCACACCGATATGCCTCGCATTCTCCTCAAAATCATCACTCAGGCTGCAGTCCATTGCTATCTTGTCTTTCAAGTCGGCCAGATTATACCAGCCTGATAATATATTTTCCGGGGTTTTAAGGGCTTTTTTACTGTCAGAATCTTTTTCCTGTTCAGCCGCTATCCGGCTCTTTATTACAGGCAGGCCCAGGGGAGAACCTGCTGTAACGAGGGTATCTATGGACACATCAGGCACAAACTTCGTCAATACTTCATAAGCGATAATGGATCCCATGGAATGGGCAATAAGCATGATCTTCTTTCTGCGGTGTTTTTTCAGGATGCCCGCAAGATGCGAACAAATGGCATCCCTGGCCCTGCAGTTATTCCCTGTTTGCCCTGTGCAACCGGAATTGTAGTATTTTTCAAGATCATTGAAAAAATAGCGGATAATGAAATCATTGATTGACGAATAGTTGATCGTAAAATCTTCATTAAGGAATCTTTTTTCCATCTGGTTCTCAAGGTAATGAATGACTTTCCTGCGGAATTCATTTGGCTTCTTTATCTCAGCCTTTTTCGTTCGGGGCACGTAAGGTTCGGTCAGATAAAGCGGATTTTTTTTATCCATTATCCCGGAATCCATTGGAGCGGTATAAAGATAGTCAGCCCAGTAGGCCATTTTGAAATTTAAGGATTTCTGCGGTTTTCCGATTTCAACCAGTCCTTCAAGAATGGAATCCCTCCACCACATTTCCAGTATCTGTTCAGAGGGCTTGTTCCCGAGGCCGTGTATGCCGATAATTATCCCTGACATGTTTATTCAGCCTGATGATTAGGATTATAAGCATTATTAAACATCTCTTTTGCGTGATAAGAGCTTCTTACAAAAGGCCCGCTGGCAACTTCTGAAAAACCGACCCCCAGGGCAGCTGATCTCCAGTCGTCAAATTCCTCCGGTTGTATATACCTCACAACCGGCAGGTTTTTCATTGCCGGCTGAAGGTACTGTCCCAGTGTCAGCATCCTGCAGCCGGTCTCGAAGATGTCTTCAAGTGTCCTGTTAATTTCTTCGTGCTCTTCACCAAGGCCGAGCATAAGCCCTGATTTAGTCGGAATTTCCGATACATGCCTCAGGAGCCCCAGTGAGCGCCCGTAGTCTGCCCCTGGCCTGACCTCCGGGTACAGGCGCGGAACGGTTTCAATGTTGTGATTCAGGACATCCGGACGTGCATCGAGTATAGTCTCAAGTGCGTCAAGGTTTCCCATAAGATCAGGTATCAAAACCTCCACGCTCGTGAACGGCATTTTTTTTCTAATCTCCCTGATTGTATGAGCGAACAAACCCGCCCCCCCGTCAGGAAGATCATCGCGTGTAACCGATGTAACAACAACATGCTGCAGATTCATGCTTTTAACAGTCTTCGCCACCCTGACAGGTTCTTCAGCATCAGGGATCTTTGGTGTTCCGTGTGCCACAGCACAGAACCGGCAGTTGCGGGTGCAGCATGGCCCCATAATCAGAAATGTTGCAGTCCGGCAGGAAAAGCACTCCCATAGATTGGGGCATCTTGCCTCTTCACAAACGGTATGAAGGCGGTTTTCTTTCAGAAGAGAACGTGTCTTTTCGTAGTCCGGATGTGTGGGAAGCCTGCGCCTGAGCCACGGGGGTTTGCGTGAAGGCGTTTCAGATTTGTGATTCTGATCCATTTTTACCTTTGCTTCAATTCGGATCTGTAAACAGACCTTTTTGAAAGGATTTATATTCCAGGTTGGGACCTTGAACTGTGAACCAGAGCTTTTCCAATTCACTTAATCTTGTCTATCCTGTTATCCTGCCATTATCTTTTTTAAACATTTCCTGTAGTTCAGTCATGCTGGTATTGATAAGCACGGTTCCGAAAACAGCTTCAATATTATATTTTACAGATTCGCGGACCTTATGAAAAGGGACTCGTGCCGACAGCTCCCGTTCCAGGGATGTCATGGCGATTCCCTTGAGCCCGCATGGATTTATCCATCCAAACGGTTCAAGAGAGGGGCAGACATTAAACGCAAACCCATGGAAAGTTATTCCGCGCCTGACGGTTATTCCAATACTTCCCAGCTTGCTGTTATTAACCCAGGCCCCCCTGTTCATTGAATTCCGTCCGGCGATTATCCCCCAGTTCCCGGCCGTACGGATCATAACCTCTTCAAGTCTTTCAACATAATCAGTAACACTTAGTCCCGCTGCCTTGATATCAACGATCGGGTATCCGACAAGCTGGCCCGGTCCATGAAAGGTTATGTCTCCCCCCCGCTCGGTCTTTATGACGGGGATGCCCTTTTTTTCAAGATAGTCCCATGATACTTCAAGGTTTTCAAGCCCTCCTCTGCGGCCGAGTGTAAACACAGCAGGGTGTTCCAGCAGCAGGATAATGTCTTCATTAATAATCCTGCTTTTTCTGGCAGATACGAGATTACGCTGGAGTTCAAGCGCTTCCGAATAATCTATTACCGGTATCTCAACACAGAGCATCTTTATGGTTTTGCCTTGTTTTAATTCCACATTCCTGAATTAAGGGCTTTCAATTTCTATATTACGGATTCAGTGTCGTTGAAGGAAAGGCTGTATCTCTCCGCTTTCCAGAAAACTTCAGCGCCTTTATGGTTGAAAATCATGATGGACCTGATTTATCCTGTTATTTCTCTTCAATATGCCCCCGAATCGTCGATTAGAGGTGTTTCAGTGGGGATATGCATTGAAAAATCCCGTTGATTCAGGTAAATATTTAGAAAAAATCATGAACCGGACAAACGAGGTGCCAATAAAATGATAAAGCAAACGGTACTTCCTTTCAAGCTGGAAATTACGAGGGACTTTATCACATCGCATGGGGATCTCAT
>JAFGMQ010000186.1 GCA_016927455.1 Deltaproteobacteria bacterium | reverse complement strand
TTCTAAAAAATCATTCATCGTTAACCTCCTGGAGTTTTACAGCCGGAAAAGGTTTATAACAAAAATTGTCAAGGCGCAAATTTCTTATTTCGTGCAGGAATCAATCAACTGGAAAGTTATTATTTAAAAACAGCATTCTCTCCATTTTCTCAGCCTTAACAATTACCCATTCTATCTAAGATATTGACTTATTCAACAATTTGCAAGATCAAAAAATATGGCTGTACTCGATTTGACATATTTTTATGAGTTATATAGAGTGCGAGTAACAGAATATGCGGCATTGAAACTGCTTAGAAGGCCCTTTAAAAACAACTGACTTAGAATCCGTGTCAAATGTCACATTCTAATACCATATATACCGTAACCAGGCTTACCGATGAGATTCAGGCGCTTTTAGGAAAGCACTTTGATTTTGTCTGGATTGAGGGTGAAATATCCAATTTCAGTGCCCCTGTTTCCGGTCATTATTATATGGTTCTAAAGGACGAAAAGGCTCAAATACGTGCAATCATGTTTCGCCTGCAGGCCCGGCATCTCAGATTTGTTCCTGAAAACGGCATGAAAGTGCTTGTACAAGGCAGGATAGGCGTATATCCGGCGCGAGGTGAATATCAGATCGTCCTTGACTACCTTGAACCACTGGGAGCAGGCACCCTGGCCATAGCCTTTGAGCAGCTCAAAAAGAGATTGGCTGAACAGGGCCTGTTTGATCAGAGTATAAAGAAACCCCTCCCGTTTCTGCCGCAACGTGTTGCGGTTATAACATCGCCAACAGGCGCTGCGATCAGAGACTTTTTAAAAGTGATTCACAGAAGATTCGCTAATATTGAGATAATTGTAGTGCCTGTCAGGGTCCAGGGTGACGGAGCAACTGCCGATATCGTTAATGCCCTTGGCTATGTCAACCTGAAGGTAAATGCAGATGTTATTGTGCTGACTCGTGGAGGGGGCTCCCTTGAAGACCTGTGGGCCTTTAATCAGGAAGAACTTGCAGTAGCAATAAGGAGTTCCCGTATACCTGTGGTTTCAGCCGTTGGACACGAAATTGACCTTACCATATCAGATCTTGCGGCGGATTTAAGAGCCCCGACTCCTTCTGCCGCTGCTGAACTGCTTGTAATGGAAAAGGAATCCCTTGAAAACCGTATTAAGGAACTGCGTCTGAGGTTGATAGGCGAGATAAGAAAACGCATCAGCTTCTATTCTGCTGAACTGGAGCGGTTGACTGAACGCCTCAGAGATCCAGGACGGGGCATTGCTGAAAGCTGGATTCGTCTTGATGAATATCATTCGAGACTCATAAGGCTTATGTGGATTATTATATCCGACAGAAAAAAAAGGCTTGCAGCTGAAAATCGCAGTCTTTTGCTTAATTCTCCAAAAAATCTTGTCAAATCAATGAAGCAGCAACTGGTATTTCACAAAATATCTTTAGGTCATGCAATTTCGAATCTGTTAGGGGACAAATCCATGTCCTTTTCGCTGCTGGAAAAAAGGCTGAATGACCTGGGACCACTGGCAATTTTAAAAAGGGGGTACAGCATTGCGAGGAAGCTTCCGGAGAGGAAGGTCCTGACTGAAGCTTCGAGTGTCAAAAAGGGAGACAGGATCGGAGTGCTCCTGGCAGAGGGTGAACTTGAATGTCTGGTTGACAGCACAGTTGGGAAGGGGCTGTCGGGCTGATTCGCTTATCAGGCAATAATATTTTTCAGTTCTCTCCCGGACAGGCGGTACAGCCGGCCGGGACGACGATTGATATTTCTAATCCACGAAGTGCTGAGACAATTCAGCAGTAGACTTTGAAGCATTAACATTCCGGAGGAAACAGTGGCTGAAAAAAAGTTTGAAGAATCAATGAAGAGACTCGAAGAGATGGTGAAGAGCCTTGAGGAAGGAGGATTGTCACTGGAAAATGCCCTGAAGGTCTTTGAGGAAGGCATTAAGACAATAAAGTTCTGTTCAAATAAGCTGGAAGAGGCAGAGAAAAAGGTGACACTTTTGATTCGTGAAAGCGAAGAAAAATCAACCCAGATCCCGTTTGAGCCTGAGGGAGATAATGATAAGGAGTGAGATGATCTTGGATTTAAAAACCTATTTGAAAGAGAAAAGAATTATAGTGGATGAAGCGCTCAATGACCATTTTACTGAATATTCCGGGCCGGCTTCCGACCTTATCAAGTCCATGAAATACAGTTTGTCCGCCGGAGGTAAAAGACTCAGGCCCATTCTCTGTATGGCAGGGGCAGAAGCCGTAGGAGGAAAAGGAAGAGATGTTGTTCCAATCGCCTGTGCCCTTGAATTGATTCATACCTATTCACTGATTCATGACGATCTTCCCGAGATGGATGACGACGATTTAAGGCGGGGAAAACCGACCAACCACAAAGTCTTTGGTGAGGCTTTGGCCCTGCTTGCCGGTGATGGCCTGCTGACCGAAGCATTCAGCATGATGACGACGCCTGAACTGACAAAACTCTTTGCACCTGATACCATATTGAAGGTAATCAGCCTGATTTCAGATGCTGCCGGATACAGGGGAATGGTAGGGGGCCAGGTAGCTGACATCCAATCGGAAGGGAAAAGTGTTGACATTTCTGTCGTGGAATTTATACACACCCATAAGACAGGGGCCTTACTTACAGCCTCTGTGACCTCCGGTGCCATGCTGGGAGGGGGAAATACATCCCAGGTTGACGCCATCCTGTCATATGGAAGAAATATCGGGCTGGCGTTTCAGATCTCCGATGACATACTGGACATTGAGGGCGACAGCGAGACACTTGGAAAGAATACAGGAATGGATGAAAAAATGGGTAAAATTACCTACCCGGGTGTCGTGGGTCTGAAGAGAGCAAAGGAAATTCAGTCTGCGTTGATTGAAAAGGCTATTGAATCATTAAGCACATTTGATTACAGGGCAGAGCCCCTTCGTCTGATTGCCGGGTATATAATTGAAAGGAAAAAATGACTGAATTTAAAGAAAAAAAGGCTCTTCTGAACATGATAAACAGCCCCGCCGACCTGAAGGGCATGTCTGTTGATGACCTTCGCGAACTCAGCGGTGAAATCCGGAAAAAAATTATTGAAACTGTTTCTAAAACAGGGGGCCATCTGGCCCCGAGCCTGGGCACCGTGGAGCTGACTATTGCACTTCACTACGTCTTCGATACACCCGGAGATAAAATAATCTGGGATGTGGGACATCAGGCATATGCACATAAGATTATAACCGGAAGGAGAGATCAGTTTCATACCCTCCGCACATATAAAGGGATCAGCGGTTTCCCAAAAAGGGCCGAAAGTCCTTACGACACATTTGATACAGGGCACAGCAGTACCTCAATCTCAGCCGGTCTGGGTATTTCAACGGCAAAAGCACTCAAGCAGGAAAACAACAGGGTCATTTCCGTAATCGGGGACGGATCTCTGACCGGCGGTATGGCGTTTGAAGGGCTGAATCAGGCTGGTCATACGGAGAAAAACCTTATTGTTGTACTTAATGATAACGCCATGTCGATATCACCAAATGTAGGAGCCTTTTCCTCATTCCTGAGCCGTAAAATAACTGCCAAAAGATTTGTCAATTTCAGAAAAGACCTGGAAAATTTTATTAAGTCACTGCCCGGTGTTGGAGAGAACATACTCAATCTGGTCCGCAAAAGCGAGGATTCGCTTATTACCTTTTTTACACCAGGTATGCTGTTTGAAGCCTTCAGATTCAAATATGTGGGGCCTATTAACGGCCACCGCCTGGACCAGCTGATTGATATGTTCAAAAATATCCGCCATATGGAAGGGCCGATCCTGGTGCATGTCCTGACACAAAAAGGAAAGGGATATGGACCCGCAGAAGCTGATCCTGCCTACTATCACGGAGTCGGATCTTTTAACATCTCAACCGGGACGGCCCGGAAGCGTGAGCCAAAACCTCCGCCTTCATATACTGAAGTGTTCGGCAGTACCATGGTAGACCTCGGAAGAAAGAACGACAAGCTTTTTGCAATTACAGCAGCGATGCCGGAGGGGACGGGCCTGACTGAATTTTCAAAGGCCTATCCTGAAAGATTCCTGGATGTCGGAATTGCGGAACAGCATGCAGTGACTTTTGCTGCCGGGCTTGCCACTGAAGGATTCAGGCCCGTTGTTGCAATTTATTCCACCTTTCTTCAGAGGGCATTTGATCAGATTATTCATGACGTCTGCCTGCCTTGTCTTCCTGTTGTCTTTGCCATTGACAGGGGAGGCATTGTTGGAGAAGACGGCCCTACACACCATGGGCATTTTGATATAACTTATTTGCGCAGCCTGCCGAATATGACCCTCATGGCCCCGAAAGATGAGAATGAACTCAGGCATATGCTTTATACGGCCATTCAGCAGTCCGGCCCGGTGGCGATAAGATACCCAAGGGGGAGTGCCGTTGGAGTAGAAATGGATCAGGAATACAGAAGCATCCCCATTGGTCAGATGGAAATCCTGAGGGAGGGCAGCAGTCTTTTGATACTGGCTCTTGGAAGTGCTGTGTATCCATCTCTGGAGGCCGCGTCCAGGCTGGAAGAAGAGGGGCTTTCCGTATGCGTTGTCAACTGCCGTTTCGCCAAGCCTCTTGATAAAAGACTTTCAGATCTTGCCAAATCCATTGGACGTATCCTGATAGTGGAGGAAAATATCAGACAGGGTGGCTTTGGTGGAGCAATACTTGAATTTTTAAATGACAATGGGATAGAAAACCTCCGCCTGAAAAGGCTTGGACTGCCTGATAAGTTCATAGAACATGGCCCGGCAGAGATGTTGAAAAAAAAGTACGGCCTCGATGCTTCAGGGATACTAAAGGGGGCAAGAGACCTCTTTCAGTGATATGGAATCCAAATCCAAAAAGGTTCGACTGGATCAGATATTGATTCAAGCGGGGCTGGCTGAATCCCGGCACAAGGCAAGGGCATTGATAATGGCAGGCATTGTGGAGGTTGACGGGATAAAGATTGACAAGCCTGGCCGCCTTATAGCCATATCAGCTTCGATTAGTGTAAAAAAAAGTTCTACTGCCTATGTAAGCCGGGGAGGGCTAAAGCTTGAGGCAGCGCTGAAACATTTTCCAGTAACTGTTGCAGGCAGGGTGTTGCTCGATATAGGCGCCTCAACAGGAGGATTTACAGACTGCCTGCTCCAACACGGGGCTCAAAAAGTTATTGCAGTAGACGTAGGTTACGGGCAGTTAGACTGGAGACTGCGTAATGATTCCCGTGTCAAAGTTATTGAAAAAACCAATGTTCGAAACCTGAAGCCCTGTCACTTTGAGGAGTCAATTCACGGGGCTGTAATTGATGTATCTTTTATTTCTCTCAGGCTTGTTGTCCCTCCGGTGTCGGACATTCTTTCAGCGGATGCCTTTATTATCGCCCTGATAAAACCGCAATTTGAAGTGGGCAGAGGCCAGGTCGGCAAGGGAGGCGTCGTCCGGGATCCTGACTTGCACCAGAATGTCATTGATAATCTCTCAGGGTTTTTCCGGGACATTAACTGGACTGTTCAAGGACATATAGAATCACCAATCCTGGGACCGAAAGGAAACCGGGAATTCCTGATCTTCCTTGAACGAAGGGCAAACTGATCCCTTCCGCTATAATTTATCCAGCAGACAATAAACCTTAAAGACCTGGAGAGCTCTTTGGCCTTCAGAGGGAATTATGCAACCTTACGCTTGGATGCCTTAATGGGATTAAGTTTTGCTGTTGTCTTGGCAGCTGTTTCTTTCCTGTGAGTTGCCATGTTGCATTTTCCTGTACGCCACTTTGCAGCCGGGTCAGGAAAGACAAGGCAATATGTATTGGTAGGAAAAACTTTTGCCTTCTCGCAGCCTTCGCATTGCTCGACAACGGGATGACATGTGCCACCATTATACTGGCAGCCATTTTTGCTCATGAAGAAGCAGTCAACGCCTTCTTTTGCGGTTGTACAAATCATTTTAACCACATCCTTTCTTTAATTAACGTGTATTGATTACCCCGGACTATTTCAGAATGCCTGTTATAGGGGGAGATTTAATTTAGAACCGCTATTTATGCCCAATTATTCCGGCAATGTCAAGCACAAAAGGAACAGCTCAAAAAAAACTGATCAAAAATTAAGTATTTCCCGATGAATCCCATAATAAAAGGTTAAAGATTAATCGCAATTGCAGACTTCCAGCCACGACCCTTCAATAGACGGGACGTTTTTACCGGTCAGGAAGGGCCTGTTCAGGTCAAGGTGTCTGGCTGCTCAAAAAGACCAATACCAAGTTCCTTCAACTGATTTCTGTCCACGTGCGAAGGTGCATCCGTCATCAGGCAGGTTGCGCTTGTGGTCTTGGGGAAAGCGATCACTTCGCGTATTGATTCCGCTCCTGTCATTAGGGCAACTAAACGATCAAAACCCAGGGCCATGCCGCCGTGGGGAGGGGCGCCATATTTGAGCGCCTCCAGTAAAAAGCCGAATTTCTGCTGGGCTTCAACATCTGAAATACCAAGAATAGCAAACATCTTCCTTTGTGTGGCAATATCATGAATCCTTATGCTTCCGCCGCCGATTTCCACCCCATTCAGGACAAGATCATAGGCTCTGGCCTTTACCTGTTCAGGACTATCATCGAGAAGAGAAATATCTTCTCCGGCAGGGGCAGTAAAGGGGTGGTGAACAGCCTCAAGCCGGCCTTCTTTTTCATTGAACTCCAGCAAAGGAAATCTTGTAATCCAGACAAATGAATATCCGTCTTTTGCTGCCAGGCCAAGCCTTTTCGCAATTTCAAGACGCAGGTATCCCAGCGCCCGATTGCTGATTGCAGCACTGTCGGCTACAATCATTATCAAATCTCCGGGCCCGGCATCAAGCTCAAGATTAATCTCAGTTTTGTCCCCCTCTTTAAAAAATCTGTTGAGGGATGACTGCCATCCATCATCATTAATCTTTATCCAGGCAAGACCTCTGGCGCCATATTCTCCGATTGATTCCGAAAGTTCGTCCAGATTTTTCCTCGAAAATGAAGGGGCACCATTTTTAACCGT
Source organism: Deltaproteobacteria bacterium (assembly GCA_016927455.1). GTDB lineage: Bacteria > Desulfobacterota > DSM-4660 > Desulfatiglandales > Desulfatiglandaceae > JAFGMQ01. The sequence goes on along the minus strand of JAFGMQ010000186.1, from coordinate 3,184 downwards.
AATGGCTTTGACCACGCCCCCGTTTTTAATCGCCTGAAGGAAGATGCTGAAATCAGATTTTTTTGCGATATCAGTTATATCCTTTATTTCCATGTCAAACCGCGTATCAGGCCTGTCCGTGCCGAAACGATTCATTGCTTCCTGATATTGGAGGCGGCGGATGGGAGTCGGGATGGTATGCCCCAATATCTCTTGAAACAGCTCAACCATCATGCCTTCAAAGACATTCATTATGTCATTTTCTTCAACAAAGGCCATTTCAAGATCAACCTGTGTGAATTCAGGCTGACGGTCAGCCCTGAGATCTTCATCACGGAAACATTTGACTATCTGATAATATCGGTCAAACCCTGCTACCATAAGCAGTTGCTTAAAGAGCTGGGGAGACTGGGGCAGTGCATAAAAAAGCCCCCTGTTTACTCTACTGGGTACCAGATAATCCCTTGCCCCTTCAGGTGTGCTTTTTGTAAGGAATGGAGTCTCAACATCGATAAATCCCTTTTTATCTAAAAAATCCCTGATGCAGGAACCAATCAAGTGCCTCTTATAAAGCGTGTCAAATACCTGCGGCCTTCGAAGTTCAAGATAACGGTATTTTAACCTGAGTGCCTCAGAAGCGTCTACGGCCCCGTCTACCTGAAATGGCGGTGTCTCAGTTATGTTAAGGACCTTGAGTTCAGATACCCTTATTTCTATATCCCCTGTCGGCAGTTTGGGATTTTTCTGGCCATCAATTCGGGAAAAAACCTTCCCTTTTACGGCAAGCACCCACTCATTTCGCAACACGTGGGCCTTTTCGTGGCTTATGATGTCTGCCTGAGGGTCAAATACGATCTGTGTAATTCCCTCGCGATCCCTGAGGTCAATAAAAATCAGGTTGCCAAGATCACGCCTGCTGTTTACCCATCCCATCAATATTACAGTCAGGCCTTCATCTTTAGCCCTGAGCCTTCCGCAACTGTGTGTTCTCTTCCAGTTTTCCAGAGAGTCAACTAAAATATCTTTATTGTTTCCCATTGTTTTTCAACACTTTCCTGATATTATCCAGAATATTTTCGGTATTCAATTCGTGCTGTTCCCTGGTAGCCATATTCCTGAATACCGCCCTGCCTATGGCCAATTCATCATCACCCATTATAAGGACATTTTTTGCTCCAAGACGGTCGGCCCTTTTCATCTGAGCCTTCAGTCCTTTGAGACTGTAATCGGTTTCCACCCAGATACCTGATTTCCGCAGGGCCATTATCCAGTTTAATGACTGAGTTTCGGCAGCTTCTCCCAATGCGGCAACAAAGAGATCGGGGGTTTTGGTTTCCATTAATTGTTTCTCCTCAAGGAGTGCAATTACCCGTTCGACACCAACCGCAAAACCGATTGCAGGGTGGTCGGGCCCCCCAAGAAGGTTTACAAGCCCATCATATCTGCCTCCGCCGGCGATTGCATTTTGAGCTCCCAAATGCTCCGTTTGAATCTCAAAGGCAGTCCTTGTATAGTAATCAAGCCCCCTTACAAGTCTATGATTCAATATATAGCTTATATTAAGGCAGTTGAGGTAACGCTGCAGGGACTCAAAGTGTTCTCTGCAGTCCCTGCAAATAAAGTCAGGAATAGACGGAGCATCTGACACAATATTCCTGCACTCATCCAATTTACAGTCAAAGACCCTCAGTGGATTTGTTTCAGATCTTCTCTGGCAATCATCACATAGAGATATTTTCTTTTGCTTTAAATAATCCTTAAGCTCATCTCTGAAACCTGAACGACAGACTGGACATCCAAGTGAATTAATATTAAGGACAAGGCCGCTTAGTCCAATGGTTTCAAACAGGAAAACAGCCATTGCGATTATATCTGCGTCACTTTTCGGTCCGGGGTCACCAATCAACTCCGCGTTTATCTGATGAAACTGCCTGAACCGACCCTTCTGTGGCCGTTCTCGCCTGAACATGGGGCCGAATGAATAAAGCTTCTGTACCGGATTTTTTTCATACAGCCTGTGCTGAATATATGCTCTCACAACTGAGGCAGTGGCCTCAGGCCTGAGGGTTAAAACCTGTCCGCGGCTGTCCTTCAGAGAATACATTTCTTTTGAAACAATATCGGTATCCTGGCCTATACTCCGGCTGAACACCTCGTTCTTTTCGAGCAGAGGTGTTTTAATCTCATGAAATCCGAAGGCCTCAAACAGTCTTCGAAAGGAAAAATCAAGATAATGCCAATTAGTTATTTCTTCAGGGAGTATATCTTTAAAACCCTTGATTGCATTAAATTCCAAATGATTTTCAGCTCCTTTTTATCTGTAAATTCTAAAAAATTACTACCAGAAGGTAATGTATTCAGTCAACATTTTAAATCTGACTCGACATTAAATCAACTGCCTGATCATGAACTTCAAAAATTTGATTGTATTGCTGAATAAAAGAATCCGGCTGGAGGTCTTTCAGTCTGGTTCGGCAAGCGGGTTATAGAAAAAATATTTCAGAAGACTTGAAGAAAATAAAAGCATGATTATCTTTTAACCAAGAAATAACAATAGGATAGAACATGGAGGTGTATATTATGTTTAATCTGATTCCAAGGACAGACAGCATTTTCCCGCGAAGGCGGATATTTGACAATTTATTCAATGACGACCTGACGTTCCCTTTTTTCAACGAGGAAAAGACATGGGTACCGGCATTTGATGTTTCTGAAAATGAAAAGGAGTATATCATCAGCGCTGAATTGCCAGGTATTGATGTTAAAGACCTTGACGTGAATCTCTCAGATGGAGTTCTTGCTGTTAAAGGCGAAAAGAAAGAGGAAAAGGAAGACAAAAACAAGAGCTGCCATCTGGTTGAAAGGTACTACGGATCGTTTCAGAGGAGTTTCCGAATTCCTGCTGAGATAATAACAGACAAGATAGATGCTCAATATAAAGATGGCATTCTCAAGCTCATACTCCCAAAGGCTGAGGTTAATGCTCCAAAGAAAATAGAGGTCAAACATTAAAGTCAACCTTGCACAGCAGACTGAATAGCTGAATTTACAGTCCGCGCCACTCAGGGTCTTTCTGATCCCGGGTGGCGCATTTTTATGAAAATCCTTTAAGATTTCATCAGATATTTTCCGATTATCTTGGATTGGTTTTAAAAATCCACTGCAAACTATAGCGTGCAAGCAAAACCTGAAATCAGAATATATC
>JAFGMQ010000185.1 GCA_016927455.1 Deltaproteobacteria bacterium | reverse complement strand
TTGTCATCCCGGACTTGATAAGCCTGCCCCGGACCTCGTTTCGGGGGGATCCAGTAAAGCATGTTTCTGGATTCCGGCCCCGAACAGAAATCCGGGACAGGCTGGAGTTTATACCGAACTTGATTCGGGGCCGGAATGACGGTTGATACCCCGTAGCTTGCTGCGGGGTAGTTCATTATTAACGGTAAATTGACCCGTGTATGGCCATAAAATATTCCCAGATTTAACATGTGCCATAGACGTGTGAATAGTTTTTTTCCATATCCTAAAAGGAGGGCAGGCCAATGTCAAAAACTTTGACTGAAACCGGAGCAGAAATTGCTGCTGTCCTGTCATTTTATCCGGCAAGGTTAACAGGAGCAGACAATGTCATGCGACAGTGATGATACCATCAGTTCTTTCCGTGAAAAAATGGCTGCAGAAGAACTGATACGTGAAAAAACTGATGAAAAAGGGAATAAATGGGTCAAGGTCTATTTTGGGGGCGGCCGGCATTTTGAAAACTGGCTTGAGCAATGCAGGGAATTGGGAGAGGTTGAAGTTGAAGAGGTCAAATCAACCGGATACAAATGCTTTGAACTTTCAGGTGAAAAGATGTACCGGATCTGGATGAAGGCCCCTTTAAAAGATGAGAAAGAATCTTTAATCCTACTGCCCGGGAATAATCAATAACCCGGGGTAACCCTTTTTACGTAACCGCCAGCTATTACTCAGTGAATTTTATTTCGAGGCTTTCGGACTGCATGCCGACAATCTTCAAAGCAGGGCTCTTTATACGGCTAAGCTTTTCAGCCAGTTCATCAGGAGGCCCTTCATATCTTACCTCAACAAGTGCCTTCCCTGATTGAAAATTCCTTACCTTCATATCTGTCAAACCCGAAACAGTCTCCAGGCTTTTCTTGAATTTTGAAAGGCTGCTGAAGGAAACATCTGATATGTTCAGCTCATATACCCCTCCCTGAGAAATATTAACAACCTCCCTTGCCAGCAACATCTCTGTCATTTCTTCGCAAAGTTCCTGAGTGGCATCTTCCAGAGGCTGGAAGGCATCTGCTCCTGAAGGTGGCCGTGTCCTGTAACCGGAATAGATAACCTTGCCTGTATCAGTCCTGGAGGCCTTTATACGGATCTCATTTGAAAAAAACCGGGCAGGCCTGCCTAAAATACTCCTTCTATCAACAAAGGTCCTTCTTACATCACCCTGTACAAGGATATCCACCCCCAAATCCCTGGCTATCCTGCCGGCAGACGGATCGTTCTTTCCAAGAAGATTCTCCAGTTCTTTCCTGCGGCTGGACTGGCCGGCATCCACAGGCTGGAATCCCTTATTGATCAGGCACCTTTCTAACTGATTTTCCGCGTTCCTGTTGCCTTCCAGTTCAACCTCGAAAAATGAACTGCTTACCTCAACACTGTGTATGACGACCATGACCTTTAATCCTGATCCGTCAAGGTTCTTCTGCTCAGCAGTCACATAAAGGGGCAGAAAAAAGAAGACCAGTAAAAATACAGCAGACAAAAACAGGCAACAGCCATTTCTCATATTATCATCCAGCCTCCGTATATCTATCTGTCAGGGCATGGCCACTGTCATTCCCTTGGCAATATTCTTACCGCTGATAACATTGCATATGGAAAGTTTTTCTTTAACTGTAGCGACTTTAATGCTTCCCACTTTTTCAAGGCTTTGATCCAGCACCTCCCCGGTGTCAGGATCCCTTAAGATTTCTGCCTTTCCAACATTAAAGGTCTGACCCACACTGACGCCTTCTCTTTCACCACGGTTTATATATACCTTGCCGTCCTTGACCAGAATAACGGTTCCTGACCATGGGATGCTGTCGATCTGAGATATCATGAAGGCTACACCTTCATCAACTGCCGCTTCCACAGCTTTTCCGGCATTTGTCTTTTTAAATCCTCCGACATCACCACTGAATCCGCCGGTTGTCAGACCAAATGTAAGCCCGGTCTTGCTTACCTTGCCATAGCATTTTTTGGAAGCCATCACCTGACCAGTGCTGGAATCAACAATATACATAACGACATTTATCTCGGCCTCACTTGTTCCGCCCCCGATTCGAATACCCTTGAAGCCGATTCCTCCGCCTCCGCCCTGAGTGGCATCAGAGAAGTGAGTAATATCTCCCTTTACCAGCAACTGGGCCGGCGTCATCTGGCCTGTTACCACCTTTTTGCCTCCACCGGCGGCCCTTCCGCTTGCAGCAAAGTCCTGCTCATCCATTGCCTCACGCCGCATATCCTTTTCACCCAGTACTATAAATTTACCAGTCTGATTAAGGCTGTCAGTAAGGACCGCACCCCATGCGTCACCAAGATCCCACTGCCCTCTCCAGTTTGACTTGTTTTCAAACTTGGCCACGCTTATTGAATAACGAAGCCCACCTTCAGCGGCAATGCAGTCAGAATACTGTACGATTGCCACAAAACAAAAAACCGCCAGAACGGATAATACAACCAGAACTCTTTTCATTTTTGCCTCCTTATTGAATCAATATTTTCATAGCCACATAATCGTGGCAATTCGTTACTCGTACTCGACCCCGTTTGAAAACCTGCAGATAATTGGTTATGGAAAAAGACAGCGGGCGGCCTTCAAAAAAACCTCAGATCTCAAAATACATCTTAACGCTTTTTACAGGGGTACTATACTGTAGATTAATAGAGTAAAAATCAGGTATTGTCAATGGCGGCAGTTATAATGAGAATTGAAAGTTATAAAACTCTCTCAGGAAGTAAAATTGAGAAGGTCGTACCATGCCCCGGTTTGGACTTGAATGACAGTTCGCCCCCGTGTTCTTTTATGATTTTCTGTGTCACCGGCAAGCCGAGCCCGGTACCTTTATAACCCTTTGTGGTAAAAAAATCGGTAAAAAGCCTTTTCTGTACTTCATCATCCATACCGGTTCCATTGTCGGACACCTCGAATCTGACAGACCCTCCGGCCGGCCTCTCGGTTTTTATAATGACAACACCCTTGCCGGCGACAATACCCTCCAGAGTACAGGCATCAATGGCATTGGTAATCAGATTCAGCAGACAGCGATAAATTGCCGTCCTGTCCATAACTGTTTTACCCAGGTCAGGCTGCAGGTCATATTCAATTCTGACGCCGGACAACTTTGCCCTTTCTTCCATCAAATCTATAAGTTCCATAACCAGGCCATTGGGGTCAACCATCTGATAAACCGGCTTCCTTTCGCTGGAATAAATAAGCATGTCCGTAACTATAATACCAATCTGGTCGATGTTCCTCCTGACCATGCCCCATCCTTTTCCTACCAGGTCGAGGTCATTTTTGCTGATAGCCGAATTGAGCACATATGCACCCCCCTGAAGTCCTGTCAGGATATTTTTGATATAATGGGCAAGTCCTGCCAGTGCGCTGCCAATTGCCGCCATGCGTTCAGCCTGTTCCTTTTCCTTCTGGAGCCTGTGAATTTCTCTCAGGTCCTGAATAAAAACAACACTCCCGACCTCTTTTTCTGCTTCGCAGATAAGTGTTCCTGAAAGCCTTACCGGTATTCTCTGGTTCGCCTTGTTCAGATGATCGGTTTCCATATTAATAATCTTGCCCTCAGGCCCGTATTTCTTGCTGTAAAAAGCCTCTCTTATTGCCCTGGAAGTCTCTTCTGAAAGGATCTCATGGTAACTGACATGCCCGATGATTTCTTCAGGCTCATACCCCAGAATCTCCACGGCACCACGGTTGAAAATAGTGATTTTTCCCCTTGCATCGGTTGCAATAATGCCGTCAATAGAGTTCTGAATCAGGTTCTGAACAAATGACTCGCGTCTTTTTATTTCCTGAGTCATCTTAAAGCGTTCAGTAAAATCCTGGTAGCTAACTATGGCTCCCTGTATATTACCTGAATCGTCCCTGATCGGCGCGGCGTTTATATAAAGGTGAGCTCCTTCATCCCCCAGATTTGGTACAAAATATTCAGTCTCATAACCACCCTCAACAACAGGCGATTTTTTAAGGTTCATGCTTGTTATTACCTTTTCCATTGTCTTTGGGTCATTATCGATAATCACATCAGCCAGAAGAGGTTTCCTGTGGGCGTAAAAAGGCTCCCACTGCCTGTCGGTTCCAATCATATCTTGGCTGCGAAATCCCGTAAGATTTTCGCAGGCCTTGTTCCAGTATATAATATGGTGGTTTTTATCGACTACAAACATGGGGGCCGGTGAACCATATATGATTCCTTCGGCGGTCTTTTTCTCTCTCTCTGTCTCCTGTTTCTGGGCCATCAATTCCTTTGTCCGTTCCTCAACCTCCTTCTCCAGCCTTTCCCTGTATGTCGCCTCAAATTTGTCCGGCTTAGCGGATGCAGCATCTTTATCTTCAACATTGACCCAAGTTTCTGATGACAGATCTTCTCCTCCCGGAGAATCTGCCTCTATCCCCTTCTTCTCTGTATCTGAAGATAAAAGTCTCAAAAAAAATTCAGCTGAAGCGCTGTCAATAATATTCACATTGTCAGGCATTTCATTCAGTATGACTTCCTTCAGTCCGGGATCGCCGGTCAGTTCAACAATAAAATTCAGGTCTTTAACAGAAAGGAGTTCACGATAATCAGCAGTGGTTGGGATATTTAATGACCGGGCTCTTCTTATAGCCGGACTCTCCTGGTTCTTGTCTGCAATACCTGCAATTTGTATTTTATTATCATGGTGCCAGGCGCCGAGCAGTAAATCCAGGATTTTCGTGCAGGCAGGCCCGCTGCCGATAATTGCTGTTTTTACCGTTTTCATAATTTAAGTACATTCTTAATCATCTTTAGAACCCTTTTCGGATCCAGCGGCTTTTCAAGAAAACCATCAGGCCTTATATCAACGCCACCCGGACCTCCGTTAGAGCTCCTTTCAAGAAAAGACTCCAGGTTAATTCCGGTCTCGCCTGAGACCCCTGTAACCATTATTACAGGAATAATCCTTAGCTTATCGTCATTTTTCAAGTCTGTCAGCATGGATATACCGCTTTTTCGCGGCATCATCAGGTCAAGCATTATGAGATCGGGCTCTTCGGATTTCACCATCTCAAGTCCCTTCTGGCCATTGGGGGCATCAATTGTGCTGTACCCGTTATCCTGAAGGATAGTGGACAGAAACAGCACTACATCAGGGTCATCATCTACAATCAATATCTTGCGGGGCATAATTCAAGACTCCACTGCTCAAGATTGTGATTACACTCAGCAGCCATACAGGCCTGACAATAAATTCCATGAAGAGGACATGTCCGTTAATTATATATATGAATCAAATATATTGGCACCGGATGATCCAGTCAACATCAATCTCAACGACTGCAATTCAAGGAAAGACGAATTTGACTAAATCTCGGATATGTTAAAGAGCATTCAAGAGATTCTCCTGATGGGGCACTGAATATTTCTTAAGAGGCTGTTATAAAAAGCTGATGAGTCCTTTGCATAAAAACAGGCACTGAACCAGTCTCCATTCCCCCCCTTTATACAGCAGGGGGTATTGCAGGTCATCAAATTGGTTGCACAGTAAAACGTTAAGGAAAGGTTCAATCTAAAAAGGAAAAGCCTGTTCCATCCCATTATCAGAAAAAGGCAAAACACATCTTTAGATGCTTTTCAGGATTTATCCCTGTACTTCTGAATCCTTTTTAATTCCTGCCACAGAGCCTCCACCTGCCTCCGGGTCTCATCAAGAGGACATTCATTATTAATAACAAAATCGGCATATTTGAGCTTTTCTTCTATCGGCACCTGGGCATTCAGTATGTTTTCTGCCTGTTCAACGGTGATTTTATCACGATCAACCAGACGCTTTATCTGCCCTGCCCTTGAGATATAAACTACAATAATATTTTGAAAAAGATCCTGAAGTCCTATTTCTATCATCAGGGGCATAACCCCAACGACAATTGCCCCTGGATCTTTTCGAATTATATTAATCAGCCTGTTCTCATATTCCTCAAAAATAACCGGATGTGTGATCGCCTCAAGGACATTCCTTTTACCGGGATCCCTGAACACAATTGCAGATATTCTCTTCCTGTCAAGACTGCGGTCTTCCTTAAGGGCGCTTTCCCCGAAATACTCAACTATTTGTTCCCATGCAGGCTTGCCAGGCTCAACTACGTCCCGCGCAAGGATATCAAAATCAATGATCTCTGATCCGAGCACTTTCAGCATCTCTGCTGCTGTAGTCTTTCCGGTGGCAATACCTCCGGTCAGTCCCGTAAGCAGTATTCCCTTATTTTCCCGCAGGAGCATCAGGCGCTGATAACATTCTGTAGATATGGATGATTCAATCATAATTCCCTGCTCAATTCTGTTTTATTTATGCAGATTAATAGCAGTCATATCCTGTGTTATCAAGTCATATTTTTTTCTGAACAAATGTGCCGTGCAATGAAGCTGTTTTTATTGGTTCCGCATCTTTTCAAAAGGACTTTAAAATCGCCGGCAACCAAGTTTCAGTCTACATGAAATTAACTTTTTTAACGTGACAGAAACGGGAAATATGTATATTATAACGAAAACATGCAGTAAAATTTGCTGCGGCGAAGTCTGCCTGTTTAAGTGCCCGGCTTAAGCTTCAGGCCTGGCCGGAAAGTTCCCTGAGCAAAGAACGGGGTATTTCAAATCCTGGTTTTATTCCGAGGATATAATGACAAATGTATTGATAGTTGATGATGAAGATACCGTAAGAAGCATGGTCAGCGAAATGCTCGAACTCAAAGGTTATAAATGCATTTCCGCAGCCAATGCACTGGAAGCCCGTGAACTGCTGAATAAAAATACATTTGAACTGATCCTTTGCGACATTAACATGCCCGGCGAATCCGGTCTGGACCTTATCAGATACAGTGTCGCACAATATCCCGAGACTGCAGCGGTCATGCTTTCAGGTGTAGATGATCCGATGATAGCGGAAGAGGCCTTGAAAATAGGCGTATACGACTATATCATCAAACCGTTTGAGATGAATGAAATTCTTATCAGCACTGCCAATGCACTTAGAAGGCGCCAGCTTGAAATTGATAACAAGGCATACAGCGGAAGTCTGGAAAAAATGGTTGCCGAGCGCACCCTTGAGATCCAGAAAACTGTCAAGAAGCTCCGTAATGCATTAGAGTCAAGCATTAATGCCATAGCCCTGACAGTTGAGATCAGGGATTCCTATACAGCAGGGCACCAGCAGCGTGTTGCAAGGCTTGCTGATGCCATAGCATTAAAAATGGGGCTTTCAGAAGACCAGGTTGACGGCCTTCATCTGGCCGGTGTAATCCATGACCTGGGAAAGATAGGCGTTCCTGCAGAAATCCTCAGCAAACCTGGACGAATAAGCGAGATAGAATTCGGACTGATCAAGACCCACCCTCAGGTGGGATACAACATCCTGAAAGGTATGGAATTCCCGTGGCCCATAGCCAAAATAGTACTTCAGCATCATGAAAGGATTAACGGGTCGGGTTATCCCTTTGGTATATCAAGCGACGAGATACTGCTTGAGGCAAAAATTCTGGGAGTGGCGGATGTTGTTGAAGCCATGGCCTCTCACAGGCCTTACAGGGCTTCCCTTGGCATTGACAAGGCCCTGGAAGAAATTTCCTCCAAAAGGGGCATCCTTTATGATGCCGATATTGTTGATATATGCCTCGGGCTTTTTCACGATAATATCTTCGCTTTTGAAGAATTATAACGCCTCATCCTCGAGTTTATCTCAAGTCTTTCCAAAGACAGTTTTATAACTTCTTCAGCCTTGGCGTTCCGATTCAAATAATTTTTAAAAAACACCCTGACCTCTTCTTCCCTTCCAAGGCCGCATAAGGGAACAATCCCCTCGATCACTCTCTCATAATGCAGGGGATGCAGTTTTTCAAGCTCAGGGATGTTCGAAACATACCATTCCCACATGCCCGGGATGGAATGGGGATTGGCTGTCATGGAAATTATGGGCACAAATTTATTCCGGGCAGGTACGTTCGAAAGGATATATTGCCGGGCTTTTACAAGCAGTTCCCTTGGAGTGAACCATCCCATCGCGATCAGTATGTTCATCCTTTCATGCTCGCTGTCGCTTGATAGAAGTCTTTCAGTAAAATAGCGGTAGGCATCGTCTCCGAAACAAGATGCTCCGGTCTGCATGATGCTCTTCATGATATCGGGATGTATTGCCTGTCCTTCCAGAAGCATTTCAAATCTTTCAAATGAATATTCCCGGGCCTCCCTTGAATTATAAAGAACAGCATGAAATATGATCTGGTCTCTGAGTATTGATATTGAATGGTTTTCATCGTCAGAAGGCTCATACCCGATCCTTGAAAGCATCCCCTCAAAGAGGCCCCTCCCCGTTGATGCTGCCCGTTCCTGTTTTTCCCCCTCCAGCACGGAAAATGCATGGAAAAGATTACTGGCAATGCCTGCTGCCGGAAGAAAGGCATCCTCATCAGAATAATTTGAAAGAAACTCCAGGTAATCATCAAATGGGGCATCACAGCTCCTGACTGATGCATAGAGGTCATTTTGAAGCCCCCACCTGTCCTCGGCCGGAATATTTTTCATGCGAACCCGCCGGCCAAGGTCAGCCAGTACATCTCTGTCATGGTATTTGACTCTGTAAAAACCTGCCTGTCCGGCATTAACCTTGTAGGCCACCGCATCAGTTCCTATGTCAAGGCTTGCCTCCCTCTCCCGGAGGAGAGTTTTAATGACCCCGGATTCTCCGTTACTATAAAAAATACTGACAGTGATTGGAACGATCCATTTCTGCCCTGACTCATTTGGAAGAAAGGTGAACCTTTTCTGGGTAAGGGTTATCTGATTACCCTGTCTCTTTACAGTAATAACAGGGAAACCCTTCTGTTCGACCCAGCTTTTCATAATATCGGCAACAGGTTTATCTGATATTTTCCCAAAAGACTTCCATAACTCCCTGCTTGATGCACACCCGTATTTGTAAGTGTCAAGATAATTTCGGACCCCCTTTATGAATTCTTCGTCGCCGATATAGTCCTTTATGTGCCTTACTACGCTCGCGCCTTTATTATAGATTATGGGAGCTGTGCTCGGGTTTATGACAATATGCTCGCCGCCCGGTATCTCAATGGCGGATGTCTCGTGCAATGAGTCTCTGTTAAGGGCTGTATCGGTTTCCGTGTTCAGGAACTGGTCCCACACACCCCACTCCGGATGGAAATTGTCCACGGCTGCATAGCCGTAATATGTGGCAAAGCTCTCATTTAACCAAAGATATTTCCAGTCTGAAGGGGTAACGAGATTTCCGAACCACTGATGCGCTGTTTCATGGGCTATTATTTCGCATATCCTTTGTTCTCCTGCCCTTGATGTAATTCCCGGGTAGTGCAGGAGCAGATTTTCACGGAATGTTATTGCACCCCAGTTTTCCATTGCCCCGAAGGCAAAATCAGGTATAGCTATCAGATCAAGTTTTGGCAGGGGATATCCCCCGCCAAATATATTTTTATAGAAATCAAGAGCCTTCCTGCCGAAATCCAGCCCGAACTGACCGTATTCTGTCATTTTTGGAATGGTTCCCACACGGATCAGTACTTCGCCTCTGTCTTCAATGAATTCAAATTTACCGACACCAAAAAAAAGCAGATATGTGGACATAAGGGGAGTTTCGGAAAATTTTACAAGCCGTTTTCCTTCTCCGAGGTATTTTTCCTCCTTAATTGATGCATTGGATATTGCCGCCAGGTCATCGTCGATCAGCATTTCAATTTCAAAGACAGCCTTGTCAGCCGGCCGGTCAAAACAGGGAAATGCTCGTCTGGCGTCACTTTCTTCGAATTGGGTAACTCCAACAAATCCAGTTGCCCCTTCGCTTTTATACCCGCTTCTGTAAAAGCCGGCCATCCTGTCGTTAATAATCCCCTCATAATCAATTCTAAGAATAATTTCCCCTGCCATCTGATATGGAAGAAAAACGTCAAGTTCCTCTCTTTGAGGATTCACCTTGAAACTGCAGTCAAGAAAATCCCCTTTTATCCTGACCCTGCAGGTCCAGATCGCCAGTTCGATTATGTTCAGATATATCTCTTTTACCGGCTTTTCAGCTTGAACCAGAATCTCCGCCCAGGCGGAAAATTTAAAGGCCCTCAAATCGGGTTCAAGATGAATCCTGTAGCGTAGTGGTTTAATTAGGGCCATCAGCCTCCTCACATTTTCAGTCTATTATGTTTTTTGCTGACTCTTCCCAGTCAATGCGGACTATTTCAAGAAGTTCCCTGGCCCTTTCATACTCAATCTGTATCCCCTCCCAGCTGGGTGCAATAAAAATTTTCTGCATTAGAAGGCCGTCATCATCGAACCACCGCGGCAGGACCCCCCCAAGAAAATAGCCTCTTGAACGGAGTATCTCAACCGCTTCACCAACACTTCCGGAAGAAAGTTTAAGCCATACCTGGATAACTGAAACACCTTGTTGCCTGACGGTTATTTCTTCATTCCTGATTGCCGGCTCAAAATCATCTCCTGTATCAGTGACAGCGAGACGTGCTACCTGAGCATAACTGAACAACTGCGTCTTTATTTCGCTCTTTGAGTTTGAGGATAATGCCTCGTCTGAAACCGCCAGTTCACGTTTGTCATCGAGGCCGGAATAAATGAAGCTGAGGCTGTCTTTATAGACAGGCGGCAGATAAACCCTGTGGGTCCTTGGCTTAAGGCTTAAAAATTCCAATAGAGAAGCAACCCGACCGGCAGCACTTTCCTCTTTGACATAAGCCGTCGCAGGCATAAGGTCCACTTCAATTGCATGGGTAGATAAACCAAGGTCCCTTGTCAGGCGCTGTGAAAAAACATGATTGCAGACAGACTCTGCATAAACTCCATCAAAACCGAATCTCTGCGATGCCATTTCAAGGCCATGTGCAACCATTTTCGTGAAAATCCCTTTCCCGCCTCTGTAATACTTGTGCACAAGCCCAGCCCCGGATTCATATATTCCATGATACGGAGCACTGTTGTAAAGGGCGTTATGCCCTACAATATCACCGCGAACAGTTCGGGCAACGCTGGAAACAGTCCTGTTTTTTGCATTTTCCTCGATCAGCTTCCCGGGATTGATATATGTCTCAATCGGATATCCCTTACCATACACTTCCAGAAAAAGCCTGGTAACTCCATCTGCATCCTCAGGCCGGAAAAGATCAACCTCCCAATCCTGACCCGGCTCTATATCACAACTTTTCTCTTTATCCTCAATCATCCTGACATCCTCATAAATATTCTTTCAGTCTGCAAACTGTATTGAATCACCTGAACCGTTCAATAGTCCCTGAATACGCAGGATAAGATTTCCTGACACCTGGCGGCGATATTCAGCGCTTGCCCGCACATCAGCAATCGGCTTTACTGCCTTGCGTGCCAGACGTGCAGCCTTCTCCAGCGATTCATTTGACACAGGCCTGCCGGCAAGCACTGCTTCCGCCTCTTTACATGTTATTACTGTGGGTCCTGCGCTTCCCCAGGAAAACCGAACCTCCGTAATAATTCCCTTGTCTGAAACATTCAAAACAGCAGCAAGACTTACAATGCTTATGGCCAGAGAATTCCGCTGTCCCACTTTCTCATAATGCTGCAGGTTATATGCCGGGCATTTGCGCAGCCTGACGCGCGCAAGTATTTCACCGGGGGCCAGATCATTCCTGCCCGGACCTTTGATAAAATCCTTTATTCCAACAAGGCGTGATGAATCTTTTGTCTTAAGCTCCAGATCGGCTTCGAGCAGATATAACGGCGGCAGCGTATCCCCCGCGGGAGAAGCCGTAACGATATTCCCGCCTATGGTACCCATATTGCGAATCTGCGGAGATCCCAGAACCCTGAGCGCCTTAACCAGTACAGGGAAGTGCATCTGAATTACCGGATCTGCAATCAGGGCGGAGTGTGTGGTGCAGGCCCCGATAAAGACTTCATCCCCATAATCCTCAACCCCTTTGAGTTCATCGATCCGTTCCAGCGAAACAAGGTCATCGGAATCAAACTGCCCGCTCCGGAGTTTAACTAGCAGATCCGTGCCGCCGGCAAACATGCGTGACTTCGGGTTACAGGCAATTATATCGAACAGTTCAGCCTGAGTTTCGGGGATAAAGACCTTTCTCATTTATCCGGCCTCCCCATTTTAACTGCAGCCTCTGAAATTGCATCCACAATCTTCTGGTAGCCGGTACACCTGCACAGATTCCCGCTTATACCCTTTCTTATTTCTTCTCTTGAAGGGCCTGGATTTTTTTTGAGTAGTGCAACAGCACTCAGGACCATACCCGGGGTGCAGAATCCGCACTGAACAGCCCCATGCTCCATGAAGGCCTCCTGAACCGGATGCAGGGATTTTTCAGATCCAAGCCCTTCAATTGTGACCAGGTTCCTGCCCTCCAGCTGGGCTGCCAGCATGAGGCATGAAAGCCTTGTTTCTCCATCCGCAATGACAGTGCAGGCGCCACATTCCCCGGAACCGCATGCCTCTTTTGTACCAGTTAAACATAGATCTTCACGCAGGACATCAATCACCCTTTTATCAGGTGCGACATCAATGCATGTCTCAGTTCCATTCAGGATAAAGCTTATCTTCAATTCCAGATATCCTCCCTACTTTTCTTTATTCATTTCAGCCAGGACCCTTTCGGGGGTCAGGGGTGATCTAAGCACCCGGATTCCGCAGGCATCGGCAAGGGCATTGGCTATAGCCGGCAATGGCCCATTGCATGCAACCTCCCCTGCGCCTTTGAGCCCGAAAGGCCCGGTCGGTTCATATGCATCTACTGTTATGGAATCCATATCCGGCATATCCATTGCAGTCGGAATGATATAGGTGGCAAGGTCCGGAGTATTAACAAAGCCTCTTTCTGTAACGAAATCCTCCATAAGGGCATAACCGATTCCCTGGGCAACACCGCCCTGCATCTGCTGCTCAAAGAGCTGAGGGTTTATTATCCTTCCGCAATCTGTGACTGTTATATATTTCACGACCTCAATGCGGCCGGTTAATTCATCCACTTCAATGAATGCGGCATGGGCACCGAAGGAAAAGATAACATGAGGGACGCCGTATACCCTTAGTATCGGATCCTCTGCTGGTGTCTCTGTTGAAACAGGCGCCTGAAAACGGCTTACAGCCAGCCTTTCAGAATTACCAAGAAGGCCGGCAATCTCCGACAGGGATATTTCTTGACCTGAAGGAATATTTCTTACTCCGCCAGGTATTAAAGCAATGTCACTTCCCTCTCCGTTCATAAAAACCCTATTTGCGCACTTAAGTATGCGCTCCTTAAGGATTTCCGCAGCACCTATAAGAGCGTTTCCGAAGGTATAAGTAGTTCTGCTTGCAGAGGCCGACCCCGATGGAAGAGTCTTTGAGGTGTCGGGCAGCACCAGTTCCATATCCCTGATATCCTGCCCAAGCACTTCACATGCAATCTGAGCGTATGTTGTTGCATTCCCCTGTCCCATGTCCACAACCCCGCAGAAAACACGGAATTTCCCACCCTCAGTCAATTCAATCTTGGCGTTTGCGACATCCGGAACTACAGGCCCGTAACCCATTCCCTGCATAACAGATGTCATCCCTGCTCCTCTCCGTTTAAAAGATCCGGCTTTTGACTTCCATTTTTCACGATCTTCCCATAAAGGATTGCCTTTTAATGTCGCGAGGCATTCCTCAATACCTGTGGACCCTGACATGGTTACTCCTATCGGATTTTTATCCCCCTTTCCAAGGGCGTTTCGAAGTCTGAGTTCCACAGGGTCAATTGCCAGTTCAACAGCAAGCATATCCACCATTTGCTCCATTGCTGCAGTGACCTGTACCACCCCGAACCCCCGGAAGGGCCCTCCGACAGGATTGTTTGTATATACTGACCATGCCTTTAAATCTGTGTTGGGGATACGGTATGCACCCCCGGCATGTTCAAGACCGAGAGCCATAACAACCCCGCCAAGATGATCGTATGGGCCTGTATCATAATAAATGCGTGCCTCGAGCGCATGAAATTTACCGTCTGATTTTGCCCCTAGCCTGTAATACAGCCTTGCCATATGGCGCTTGGCGCTTGATATGAAGCTTTCCTCCCTGCCCCACCACATCTTGACGGGTCTTTCAGGACAGCAGAGGGCGGCCAGGGCAAGGAGACTTTGAACGGTGACCCCATCCTTTCCGCCGAATGCCCCTCCGCAGTAAGGCGCTATTATGCGAATCTTCTCCTCTTCAATGCCGATCGCTTCTGATACCTCGGCACGATCCCTGAAAGGGGTCTGGGTGGAAACAACTATCTCAAGCCTGTCATCCTTGTTGAGAAGAGCCCAGCCAGCTTCCGTTTCCAGGTAGGCATGCTCCTGAAAAGGGACCTCAAAGCAGGCCTCAACCACGGCATCGCATTCATTAAATGCATTTTCCGCACAGCCTGTTGAGAGAAAGCCTTTCATTAGGAGGTTTTTTTCAGGATTGTCTTCATGCACAAGCGGGGCTTCTGTCTTAAGGGCCTCCTCCGGGTCAAAGACGCCCGGAATAGGATCGTAATCCGGAATTATCTGTTCAAGGGCCCGGGATAAGGCCATTTTATCTTCAGCTATTACGAGAGCAACTGCATCGCCGCAATGCCTTACCCTGTCATCTGCCAGAACAGGCTCGTCCTTTCGAACAACGCCCTGGCGGTTTGATCCCTTTACATCCCTGCATGTGAGCACATTAATGACACCGGGGATTTTTTTTGCTGATTCAATCTCTATGCCTCTGATCCTGGCATGGGGTATGCCGGCCCGTTTTACTCCGGCCCAGACAAAATCCAGGCCATAGAAATCGGCTGCATATTTTTCAAGGCCGGAGACCTTTTTGCGGGCATCCAGCCTGGGGATTGACATGCCTATATTGAGCATTAAAATTGTTTGGTCCTTTGGTATTAAAGGGTTAATCCGGGTTCCGGGCTGACTCCCTTCCTGAGAACCCGCCGGAGATGATTCAGTTTAAGATTTTGGATAATGCCTCAACAAAGGCCTCCATTGCCTGCCTGATCGAGATAGTCAGTCTTATGTAATTGGGAAACCTGAAGCCGGTCATTGTACGAACCATGACGCCGTAAGACATAAGCCTGCGATAGGCAAGGGTATCACTCATGGGAAGCTTTATCATCATGTAGTTGCCCTGGCCGCTTACCACAGGAAGGCCCAGATTATCCAGTTCCCTGGTGATTAATCTCCTGCCCTCAGAGACCAGTTTCCGGGTCTTTGTAATGTGTTCCTGATCATCAACCGAAGCCAGAGCAGCCTCCTGAGCAAGTACGTTTACCGAATACACTACGCAGGTACGGCGGATTATATCAACCACTTCGAGATCTCCGGCAAGATATCCTATTCTCAGCCCGGCCAGCGCATACATTTTGGAAAAAGTCCTGAAAACAACGAGGTTGGGGTACTCTTTTATCAGCCTGATACCGTCGGGAAAATCATCCTCTTCCACAAATTCAAAATAGGCTTCATCCACAACCACAATCTGCCGTCCGTTAACTGTATCAAGAAAATGGCGCAACCTCTCTTCATTCCAATAGGTACCGGTAGGATTATTCGGATTGCAGATAAAAATGATCTTTGTCTTCTCATCTATCTGCCCCAGCATGGCCTCATCATCAAACATGAAATCCTTGAGAGGCACCAGCCTTGCCTGAAAGCCTGAAAACTCGGCAACCCACTCATATACGGCAAATGTCTTGTCGGCAGTTATTATATTATCCCCTTCCTGACAGAATGCCTTGATTACAAAGGTTATCACCTCATTGGCACCGTTGCCTACAAGAATCTGATCCGGATGGAGTCCCAGTTTTTCTGCAAGCCTGCACCGAAGGTGAAAGGCATCTCCGCTCGGATAAACTGAAGCACGTGGAGGCGGGAATTCCCTGATTACTGCCTGGGCCGCTGCTGTCGGTCCCAGGGGGTTTTCATTATTGTTCAGCCTGAACAGGTGACGGCAGCCGAACAGATCTTTCAGGACATCGTCCGGCTTGCTCGGAATATAGGCTTCAAATTGTTTGATATATTCAGGGATCAGGTTTTGCAGGGATACCGTTTTCATTACAGTTTCCTGAACAGTTGAAATACAATAATATCGCCCTGCCCGGCATAAGGCAGAACAAGCATGGGTTTAAAAGCGCTTTTGAGAAGTGCAGGCGTAAACTCAGCCTGCCATGGCAGACCCAGATCCATCTCAAAAAACACGTTATGGATCGATTCCCTGCTGAACAGACTCATGTGACCGGATAAATTCCGGTATGCATCGGTACCGGCTCGAATAGCCCTCAGGGTTACCATATCCTGTGAACGGTCGAATTCGGCCGACAGGACTGAAAAGGGAGCTTTCATTTCTCCATGGTCCATGACCGGAAGTATCTTTCTGGGCAGAAACAGACGGCCGTATTCACCCTGCAGAAATTGCTCAAGCTCAGGGCTGGACCATACGGATGTCCCGGCATCTTCCTGCATTTGACGGAAATAGGCGGTGACAGAGGAACTCTGTTCCCTGCTGCCGAAAATTGTCAGGGCACCAAGTGTCTCAAAATATTTCACAGGCAGGTCATTTGTTGGAAAACGGTTTATCAGTCCCACGGCATGCGTCCTGGCAATGTAACCCAGACAGGCGTCCAGAAGATTATTTGACATTGGCGAATCAGGGGCCTGATTAAATGTATAGGGCCCGAAACATTCCATTGTCTTAAGCCCGGCCCACCGCCAGATAATGCCTCCCCCTACCTCACCCCCCGGACTGATGGCAAGAACAGCCTGGTATTCTCCTCCGTCAACCATATCCGCAACTTTCCCTGGATAATTGAATGAACAGGGGATTATCTGGCCCTGATAATGGTGTTTAACAAGCAGGGCGAAAAGCTTCAGTGCATCGCTGTCAGGTCTCCGGATTGAGAAATCCCTGAAGGGCTTCACTTCAGGGATTTCCGCTGTTATTGTTTCAGGGTATGCCTTTTCCTTGATAAGGCTGAGCCTCAGCCTTTTGCCTTTTTCTTCTGATATGTAAAACCGCTCAACTGCCCTTGAAGCTATCAAAAGCCCCATCTCTTCCAGACTGGCCTCATCATCAAAAGATACGGTCGCTGTCAGGTTAAAGGCTCTCATATTGAAATCATCAGAAGGGAACAGGAAATCCGCTCTGACATAGTATCCACCGCTTGAGCAATGGATTTCCACCGGCTGGTCCGACGTGGCAATCCGGCATAAGTATGAAAAAATCTCTTCAGTGGCCAGGGTCAGTGACATGGCCTCAGTCTGGCCCAGTTTCAGGCCCACAGCGGCCTTTTCAACAAATGCCATTGCAAGCGGGGTAAAGGCGGCAGTTGCAAACAGACGGATGTATGCACTATTCTCAGTCTTTTTACTCAAGACAAACTCCTTTCCAAAAAATGTCCGATCACATTGAATTCATTGTTGTTGCCCAGTCGTCTCTCACGATCTTAATGATCCTTCTGGCCCAGTCGCTGTAAAGGTTAATTCGTTCCCAATTGGGATGATCAACCACTTTCTGCATCAAAAGGGCATCCTCATCAAACCACCTGGGGATGACTCCTCCGAAAAAATATCTCTTTGACCGCAGAATATCAACTGCTTCTCCCACCCATGGCTCTGCAAGATTGAGATAGACCTGCACCACCTTTATTCCGTTCGACAGGTGCCTGCTTTCCATTATCTGCACGAATTTCTCGAAATCAGAGCCTGCTTCCCGGATAAATACCCTTATAAGTCCGGCATAATCCAACT
>JAFGMQ010000184.1 GCA_016927455.1 Deltaproteobacteria bacterium | reverse complement strand
GTCTCATTGGCCATCCCTCCTGGTGACCAATTCTAACCGGACAGATTATGTGCTACAACTCCGGACATATTACTTGTTTCTAACAAATCACCAGATTGGGCACGACATATTGCCTTGAGAACTTTATAATAATATGTGAGTTATAAAAGAAAGTACCGCATAACACCTGCAACCTTTAATATAATTTATAATTAGGGACAAAAAAGGCCCCTACCTTCGGCTTTTCCTGAGAGCCATCCCTTTGCTCAGGATACACCTTCTCAGTGGACAACTTTCCACGTCTGTAATTAAGAAGTTCACCACACTGGGAACTGGCCCTTCTGGCACTGAAGACCGACTCCAGAATATCCTTTGGACCCTGGAAGCTGCCGCTTACAAAAATTCCTCGCCTGCTGGTCTCCATGATGGGGATTTCATATGATCGTTGCTTTTGTGAATCCTGCGACCAACAACTTTTAGATTTTTGCCCCTTTTTATGTCATTTTATTGATGTTTTAGGAGGTTTGTTATAGTTTTTTTATGGTTTTATAAATACCATCAAAATCTTGAAAATCTTTTTAATTACAAATAATGTTCTTTGGTAACCAATCAGCACACCGTTTTAAGTCGTAATTATTTGATTAGATCAACTTTCCTGCCTTTGTTTTACTTGACATCTAAGAAAAGACTTTCTAAACTTCGATCAAAATTTCAAAAAAGATAATGGTTTTTTTGAGTGCCTGGATGCTGTCCAGCCTCTTAAAATAATGGGCTCTGCGCCAGGGATGAAAGACAGCGCTTTCCTTTTTTTAAAGGCAGCGCGGATAACTATATTGTAAGTTGATTGCAAGGGGTAAAAAATGAGATACGCAGAAACAGGATATAACTTGGAAATTGATTTAGCCACAGGGAGCATTGAGCGGGTTGAAACCGATCCGAAAGAAACTGAACTTTACCTTGGGGGTCTCGGCACCAACGCTAAAATATTATGGGACAGGGTTCCCGCTGACGTTGATCCCTTTTCTCCGGATAATCTTCTGATATTCAGTACCGGTCTTCTGGGCGGCACACCTGCTCCCGGTGCCAATCGGACAATTATTAGCACCTATTCTCCTCAAACATCATTAATGGCATATTCAATGATGGGTGGATTTTTTGCACCGGAATTAAAGCATGCAGGCTACGACAAGATAATCTTCCGCAACAAGTCACCAAAGCTGGTTTATCTATGGGTAAATAATGACAAGGTTGAATTGCGTGATGCCACTCATTTACAGGGTAAAGGAGCTGTTGAGACTCAGGAACTAATTCGAAAGGAGCTTAATGAGCCAAATGCACATATCGCGGCTATCGGACTGGCCGGTGAAAACAGGGTTTATACGGCTTCCATCGAACAGGGCAGATCCAGTGCCAGCAGACTTGGAGTCGGTGCCGTTATGGGGGACAAGAAGATAAAGGCTGTGGCTGTCCGCGGAACCAAGGATGTCAATCTTGCCCATCCTGAAGAATTTTATAAACTTTGTAAGGAAGTTCTGGACTATATAGAACTCAGGAGCGAAAAACCGGTTCCAAACGTAATGCCCATTTTAGCCGGACTTGGTTCACCGCAGGAGATGCTACACTACGATGAGAAATGGCACACGGAAAATTTCTCCTGGGGAAACGCCCGAGTTCGCAGGAGGGATTTCTGGACTGAAGAGGTAGAAAAACAGTGGAGAGAAACACAGGAAACGGCGGTGACAAGGTTGATAAGCTGCTATAACTGTCCCATGAAATGCGGTGCTGTAATTAATACGCCTGGAACCCCCACCTATATGATGAAATGCTTCACAAAACTTACCTATTGCATGGCCGCTTTTGTAGATGACCTGGGTTTTGCCTATAGAATCGCTCAACGTGCCACAGAGTATGGAGTTGACGGATTTTCTACCCCGCAGATCCTTGCATTTGCTGTTGAGCTTTATGAGGCAGGTATTCTGACCGACGAAGACTTCGCCGGGACAGATACCTATGAGGCATGCCCTTCAGACAACGAGGCTAGATTTTTCTGGCTCCTTGACCGGGTTGTCAGGAGAGAAGGAATTGGTGATATTCTGGCCGATGGTGTTTATCTTGCAGCCCGAAAGATAGGCAAGGGCGCTGAAGAATTTGATCATAATACCATCAAGAAACATGAGCAGCTTCCACTCAAGCTTGGGATGCTGAATCCTGTTTATTACCTTATGTATTGCACAGGAGAGAAGGTAAATATAACCCAGATTGAAGGACAGTTTCCTCAGGCTCCTTTTGCTACGATCGAGGAAAGGGAAGATTTTATAAACGATTGGTTTCAGGTTCCTGACGAAAAATTCAAGCAGTATGTTATGGAATGGGAATTCAGGGGCGAAAAGGCAAATCCATATTACCCGACTCCGGAAATAGCAACTAATATTGTTGACTGGCAGGAAATGATGCATTACATTGATGACTCCCTCGGAGTATGTGCCGGCCTGTCGTCCTTTCCTTTGAAACCCCCATATCATATACACAATTATCCTAAAATAATCTCAGCTGCTGCAGGCATAGATATCGATGAAGAGAGTCTTAAACAGGCATATAGAAGGAATAGAAATCTGCTAAGAGCAATTAATATAAGAAGAGGACTAAAAAAATCCGACGAAGTACCACCCGAGGATCACTGGAAGAAAAGATTTCCCGAGCTTGAAGAAAAGCTCCTGAATACATACTACGAATTCAAAGGTTGGAATAGTGATGGTATTCCTACTAAAGAGACTTTAGACAGCTTATCTTTGGATTACGTTAGCGAAGAACTCCTGAAGATGGGTCTCCTGACGGATGAAAAAGATAAGAAATAGACTGGAGGGAGTTAAACGTGCAGCAAGAAAAAATTGAAAAAAATAAAAAGATTATCAAGACAATAAAGGTTGACGTTGATTTATGCAATGGGTGCAAGGCATGTGAGGTTGTCTGCTCTGCCTTTCACGCCGTGCCTAAATACAGCAGTAATAATCCTGCAAGGTCACGTATCAGGATAATTCGTGATCCGCTTAAAGATATATTTGTTCCCGTATTTGCGGGCGAGTATACTCCTGCCGAGTGCATGGGGAGAGACAAGTATATAATTGACGGAAAGGAATACGATGAGTGTGACTTCTGCAGGGCTGTCTGTCCTTCCAGGGACCTGTTTAAGGAACCTGATTCCGGTCTTCCCTTAAGGTGCGACATGTGCGAAGGGGAGGATATGCCCAAGTGTGTTGAGTGGTGCCTTAATGATGTTTTGACCTATGAAGAACGTGAAGAGGAAGTGGATGAAGAGGTGGAGCAGGAAGAGATTGATACGGGCCTGGAAGCGATGATAGACAAAT
>JAFGMQ010000183.1 GCA_016927455.1 Deltaproteobacteria bacterium | reverse complement strand
CTTATCAATACCATAAAAATTATGAAATTGACAATTTTTTCCGTTCACTTCATCCTGAAGTCAAACATGACGCTTGGATATATTGGTTTTAAATTAACGTTTTAAAAAGGAGGAACCGTTTCAAATGAAAGATCTAAGAGACTATATTGCGAGGTGTGAAAAAGAGGGGCTTCTCCATAGAATCAAGGCAGAAGTCGATTGGGATCTTGAATTATCACATATAGCAAAACTGAATGAGGAGAATAAAGGGCCCGTGCTTCTCTTTGAAAATGTGAAGGGCTACGACATGCCAGTTATGGCCAGCGCATGCACGACTACAGAGAAGCTTTCCATAATCATGGGAATTCAAAAGGAATCCAACCTCGTTCAGCTTATGGAACAGTGGGTAGAAAAGGGAAAATCAAAAATTCCTCCCAAGTTTGTTGATAAATCCGAAGCGCCATGCAAGGAAAATATAATCATGGGGGATGACGTTGATCTGTTTAAATTTCCTGTGCCGAAATTCTATCCTCTTGACGGGGGGCGTTTCTGGGGAACTTCCCACTTTGTAATTTCAAAAGACCCTGATACCGGGTGGGTTAACCTCGGGACATACAGGGCTCAGTTATTTGACAAAAACCATATGGGAATACAGTTTATAAAGGGAAAACACGCAGACATAATGCTCAAAAAATATCAAAAGCTCGGAAAGCCAATGCCCGTAGCCTCTATAGTCGGCTGTGATCCGCTCCTGTTTCTGATGGGTGCGGCTCGAATATCCGCATTTGACTGCGAATATGATATAGCCGGTTCAATTCGTGGTGAAGCCGTGGAAGTTGTTCAGGGGGAAACAGTTGACCTGCCTGTACCTGCCCATGCCGAAATTGTAGCTGAAGGTGAAGTGGATGCTGAGAAATTCATGGATGAAGGGCCATTTGGCGAATATACGGGATATTACTCCGGTGTTGGCACAGATCCTCGAAACTTTATTAAGGTAAACTGCATAACACACAGGAACAATCCTATATTCTGGGGAACAACCGTGGGCAGAGCGGTTACTGATACCCACATGACCATGGCTCTCACCTATGGCGCTACACTGTGGCAGCAGCTTATAGCAATGAAGATTCCAGGTGTCAAATCAGTCTACTGTCCGCCTGAAGGATCAGGAAGATTTCTTGCAATCATATCAATGCAGCAGATGTATCCCGGACATGCAGATCAGGTGCTTACAGCCGCCATATCAACTGAAATGGGTGCATACGGCCTCAAGACCGTAATTGTGGTTGATGAAGATATTGAACCATGGGATATTTCCCGCGTCATGTATGCATTGAGCTTCAGGTTCCAGCCGAACAGATCCCAGGTTATAAAACGCGGAAGATCAACACCACTGGATCCGTCACTGCCTATCAATGCCAGATGGATAACGGGCAGGCTTCTTATTGATGCGACTATTCCTTATGACTGGGATGAAAAACCTATTCCAGTAACTCTTGATCCGGAATTGGTCAAAAAAATCGAGGCAAAGTGGACAACTGAACTGGGATTTTAACTAACGAAACCGGCGGCCCTGACAAAAATCAGAATGTTTTTTCTGTAATTCCGGCGAAGAGGTTGTGTCGTAATTAAAAAAAATGCCATTCCGAATCACGCTGTGACGTGATGAGGGATCTTAACATCTTGAAATTACCGGAATCGAGGTTTATCGATTCGTTGTTAAATGACAAAGAAATAAATTACGATACAGTCTCAAAAGCCGGAATATAGTCCCGTCAATGGAAATATTCAATATGTTATGGATGCCGAATCAAATCCGGCATGTTGAATTCGAAACTTTTTACGAAGAGTCAAGTTCAGGAGGAAGACATTTATGAAACCCGTACGCTACGACCGAGACGAAATTGAAAAAAACCTCAGGGAAGGCTATTGGGATAAGACTATCCTGCCCGACTACTGGGACAGAAATGCAAGAAAATGGCCCGAAAAAGTGGGCCTCGTGGACTCTCAAGGTAGCAAACTGACCTGGGCCGAAGCCAAATTAAAGATTGACAGAATTGCATTGGCCCTGGTCAAAGACCTAAGACTTCCACGTGATTCAAAGCTGATGGTTCAGTTGCCCAATACTGTAGAGCATGTGCTTGTACGGCTTGCCTGTGAAAAGGCAGGGATATTGTCGATCCCTGAGATGACGACATTCAGGCAGACAGAGCTTTCGGAAATTGCCGGCCGCACAGGTGCAATAGGGATTGTTATACAGAAGGAGTACAGAAAATTTGATCACTACGAGGCTGCAAAGGAGCTTCAGGGCCAATTTGCTCATTTAAAATACATTATTGTTGCAGGAAAGGATGTGCCCGATGGGTCTGTCTCCCTGAACAAAATAATGGAATACCCTTATGAGAATGAATATGACGAGATAGAGATAGTTGCACGCAAGCTTGACCCTGTTGAGGAAGTCGGCTTTTTAATCACTACTACAGGCACTACAGGGTTGCCTAAGCTCATTGAACACAGGATCGCAGCCAGGGAAATATGGACGGGCAAATCCCATGTAAGGAACTGGGATCTGGGTCCTGAAGATTGCGTTTTGGCTATTGCACCGCTTGCCGGAGCTGCCGGCGGAACCCCGGCGTATGTTACGGCTCCAATAGCGGGTTCTAAAATCGCTCTTGAATACCAATTCCAGGGAGAAGAAACCCTTAAATTCATTCAACAGGAAAAAGCAACTGTCCTTGCCCTTGTCCCAACCCAATTGGCCAAGCTTCTGGAGTTGCCTCTCGAAAAATATGATCTTTCCTCGCTTCGAATGCTTAAGAGCGCCGGGGGATATCTTCCTCCTCCTCTGGCAAAGGAAGCTGAAGAAAAATTCCGTTGTCCCATACTCGGAACTTATGGAACGCAGGATACGGGTTCTATTTCAGGAGTGCCGATAACGGCCTCCGAAGAAATGAGATACACAACTGTGGGCCGGTTGCACCCGGGGATCGAGATAAAAATATTGGATGATGATGGGAATCAGGTTCCCCCTGGTGGAGTGGGAACTCTCTGGTTCAAGGGGCCCGGAAATTCTATTGGATATTACAAAGACCTGGAGAAAACGATGTCCGAAGCCTTTGA
Source organism: Deltaproteobacteria bacterium (assembly GCA_016927455.1). Lineage (GTDB taxonomy): Bacteria > Desulfobacterota > DSM-4660 > Desulfatiglandales > Desulfatiglandaceae > JAFGMQ01. The sequence continues at coordinate 1,789 of JAFGMQ010000183.1, read as the reverse complement.
TAAAAACGGTTTTGCAACTCCGGGAGATTTGGTGACCGCATTGGATGACGGCTACCTGAAGATCATGGGCAGGAAAAAGAATATTATCATCCGCGGTGGTCAAAATATATATCCCAAAGAGATCGAAGACTACCTCCTATCCCATAATAAAATAACCGATGTTGCAATTGTCCCAATGCCCGACCCGCAAATGGGCGAACGGGCCTGTGCCTTTGTAACACTCAAAAAGGGAGATCAATTTTCCTTTGAAGAAATGGTAGAATACCTGAAAACTAAGAAAATTGCGCCATTTAAACTTCCTGAAAGACTGGAGGTTGTTGATGCATTCCCCCAGGTGGGTGAAAGCGGAAAAGTCGACCGCAAGGAAATGGTGAAGATTGTCACTGAAAAACTAAAGACCGAAGGTAAAATCCCCTGATGTTTATAGTAAAAAAACAACCAGTTATACTTGGATATCAATAGTGTAATTGGCAGTTTGATTATTCCTGATCACCACCAGGGTATTAGATGTTCGGCGTCGCAATATTTTAGACTTCGCTGTAAGTTGCGAAGGAAGTGATCGCTATATGGCGTATGGGAGGAATCCAAAATAAAAAAAGAGGGTTAATACGCCGCAGATGATTACTTGATGGTGAATCAGGGATATTCTTTCTAATCTGGCTGATTATTCTGTATCATACAAAAAACAGGAGTTCCCTTTATGAATCGTTCAATAGTGATACTTGTGATGGCCGAAGAAAAATGGGAAGAAGCCGATTTTCTACGCCAGCAGATAGAACTAATCGGGCATCGTGCTAAAATACTCGATATGGGGCTTACCGGTTCTTCCCAGGGAATATGTCAAATTTCCCGTGAAGAGGTAATCTCTGCGAGCGGACGACCCCATGAAGAAGTCTTGTCAGTAACTGACAGGGGTAAACGAATGCCCATAATGGTCGATGGCGGAATTCAGATCGTTCGTAAAATGTTCGAGGAAGGAGAACTTTCCGGCATCATAAGTGCAGGAGGAACTACCGGTACCCGCATGGGATCAAGTATTATGAAATCTCTGCCCTTCGGGTTTCCCAAACTTGCTGTTTCGAGTACTGCCGCACTTCCTGGACTTTCTTCTCGTTATATAGGTACAGCGGATATTACATTGATGCACTCTGTTATTGAATTTGCCGGGCTTAATGATCTGCTGAGAAATGTACTTGCAAGGGCTGCGGGGGCTATATGTTCCATGGTGGAAAGCGGTGAACGTGTTCCAATAGAGCTTCCTGAAAAAGGCAATAAACCACTAATTGCCATGACTCACTTTGGACCCAGTGAAGAGTGTGCTGTCCATGTACGAAAACTCCTGAAAGAGAAGGGCTGGCAGGTAATCGGATTCTCAGCCGCAGGTATAGGAGACAGGGCCATGGAAGAGATAATAGAATCAAAGGATATCTTCGGTGCCGTAATTGATCTGACACCTGGCGGTGTTGGTGAAGAATTGTTTGGATTCAGCCGCAAGGCCGGGCCCACCAGACTTGAAGCTGCCGGAAAGAAAAACCTGCCCCAGGTAATTGCTCCGTGCAGCGTTAATTTTGGAAGCCCTCTTAAAAAAAATTATTTGCCAGAATATGAACAGCGGAAAAAATATGTCTATGACTCGGCACGCACCTTTGTAAGGCTATCTGAAAAAGAACTTATCCAGGTAGCTGATGTCATTGCAGAGAAGCTTAACAGATCCGGAGGACCTGTTAAGGTAGTAATTCCCCTTGGAGGCTGGTCTTCAGTTGATAAACGCGGAACCCCTTTTTACGAT
>JAFGMQ010000182.1 GCA_016927455.1 Deltaproteobacteria bacterium | reverse complement strand
GAAGGGGTCTTTCCGCTTAATAGACCTGATTCCGAGCTTTTTAGAACCCGCTCAAGATAAGAAAGTCTTTCCTCAAATACACCTGATTGCTCTACAGTTTGTCTGTATTTTTCAAGCTGCCTTTTCTTGATTATTAACTCGGCATCTCCTGATTGCATCCCCTGAAAAAAAGGCAATAATCTGTAAATAAGGCCAAAAAATATTAAAACAGCACCAGCCAAGATAAGATATTTTCGTTTTTTGTCTATTTTAATCTTCAACATTGCACCTCGGCCTGAAATTCATCATTGACAAAATCCGTTCCAATTTTATTCAGCGGGAATATTTATTAACTTAAATCCAATTCTGAAATATTCCTTGCCGTCTCTGAGTTTTGTAATAGGAGATAAAAAGACAGCATCCTTGAAAAGAGGACAGGCCTCGATAAGAGAAATTAAATCTGAGGCTGAACCGGCATTACCTTCTATTTCAACCTTATCTTCTGTAAGAGAAAACTTCCTGAGCCATGCATTTTCAGGAATTCTCTCACTCAGTTCCTTCAAGACATCCAGAGCCGATAAACTGCCCGGTCCTAATCGATTTAAATACTCTATCTGATCCTCTAAGGATTTGCATTCAGCTTTGATCCTGTCAATCTTTTCAATATCAGCGCTCAGAGTCTTAATTTCCTTGTTTAAATCATCAAAAGCCATTCTCTGCCTCACAATGTCTCCCAACCCCCATGAAAGGCCTGATAATACGAGCAATCCCAGCAATGTGAACATTGCATATAATCCGGCCCTGCTTGCCTTTTTTCTAATATCAGCAGGCAGAAGATTGATATCCACAGGGACTTTCTGGATACCTTTAAGGGCAAGGCCATAGGCCGGAATAAGGTCGCAGGTGGAAATTCCTGTTTTTGAAAGATCTATTGAAAACTCTTCAAGCTCCAGATCCTGGATTGAGCTCCTTAAATGATCAATTTGCGAGTCAGGACCTAAAAAAGAAACATGCATTGGGCCATAGGTATCTTTGACTTTTTTTAACTCCTCTGAAATCAGCCCGTTCATGTCCGAACCGTTCTCCGGAATTTTCAGAAACCTCGAATAAGTCAATGCCCTGTTTTTAATCAGATTTACTTCCAAGTCATTAACATTCATACTCACCAGTAAAAGGCCATCCTGACAAGTAGAATAAAACCTTTGTGAAAAGTAATTAACCGCTGCCGTTGAATTAATCTCTATTCCGTATATTCCTTTGCTGCCCAATCTGTCTTTCAGTTCCATGTATGGAGATAAAGCGTCTTTTCTCATAGCCACAAGAACTATCGCCAACTTATTGTTTTCCTTGTCTTCTCCGGATATCTGGAAATCAAAATATACATCATCCATTGAGAAAGGAACATATTTCTCCATTTCATATCCGAGGGTCTCCCTCAGATTGTCTTTTACAGCCAGAGGGAGTTCAACGAATCTTATAATTGCAAGATCCCTCTTGATCCCTATATGGATATTCGTAGAAGAAATCCTGTTTCCCCTCATGAATTCTCTTACCAGGGCTGAAACCGTATCTAATCTCTCATTAATCGGCTTTTCCTTATCAAGGCTGAAAATGGATTGACCAGCTAACTGGACTCCCTTGAAAGATGCCTTAAGATAAACTATAGAAAGGTTGTCATCTTCTATATAAATGCCGAGGCTTGTCTGAAAAAGCAAATTTACACTCCAGATTCTTCAGTGTTGAAAGGCTCCTCATATTCAGAAAAATCCAGCCACTGAACTATTTGATAACCTTTTTTTAAACTGCTGTCTATTTGTACCAGGGCCTCCACTCCTCTTCTTATTCTGCTGTCATCAACGGTTCCAAATGACCTGATAGTATAATAAGGATATGTCGTCAGTGTAATAAATGGCTGGATTGCGGAATAAACATCAGCGTCTAAAACGGTGGCTACTTCATTTAATGACTTGAAATCCTTTTGTTTCCTGTATTCCATAACTGCCAGAACAAGCTCATCAGTCATCTGTGGAAGCATCCGTAACATATCCGGTGAAGCAGCATTAATATTTATTTTACCCCCATCACGATCTTTTCGCCTTGTCAGGGGTCTTGTCATTCTTGTTGGTATACGGCCTTTTTCAATTGTCTGATCACTGGCAATGACCGTAACCATGTCCTTAAGGCCACCATAAAACATCTCCCTGGTGATACCTCTTACCAGCAATAACTCCTCAATCGAATCAAAATATCCATTCTTGCACTTGTAAGGATTGGGAAGTGAAGAGTAATAACTTTCCTCAGCGCCATTTATTCGGTGGAGATCATCTTTGTCTATCCAGTCCAGGATAGAATCAGCGATCACATCCTTTTCCTCATCATCAATATCAAAACCGTCCACCATCATCCTGAGAAGGCTCCTGTCCGCACTGTTCAAGTCAATTTTTCCGCTTTCATTATCAATTCTGATCTCAAATTTCCCAAGGCCGAACTGCACAGGCGGGATTGTTGTATTGACCCTCCAGTCAACCTCATCTGTCTCCTCTTCCATTTCCTGTTCGCCCTCAATAATATCTTCCTTTTTTGTCAGGATACTCTTTTTGATCATTTCAGCAATTGCGCTGTTTAGCCCTGCCACTGCAATATAATATGCCTCTGTTTCCTCCTTGAAATTACGGGTAATATTAACCTCAGCCCTCATGGAATAACAAAACTCACCCGCAATTACCGACAGCGTCATCAATACCCACAGCACTAAGACAAGGACAATGCCTTTTTCTTTTTTAAGAAAACCTCTCAT
>JAFGMQ010000181.1 GCA_016927455.1 Deltaproteobacteria bacterium | reverse complement strand
TCAATTCTTTGACCTGGATCGACCATCCCTTTTTGGAAGAGAAACTCCAAGGGCCTTGATTTTACGGAAAAGCGTGCTTTTATGCATGCCCAGTTCACGCGCCGCCGCGGCCCGATTATAATGATTCCGGCGGAGGGCCTGCCTTATCATCTGAGATTCAAGGGCGCGAAAAGCTATGTTCATCCCTCCCTGTTCCGGAGAAGGATGTGTCCCTGTGATAAAGTCTTCAGGGAGATGATGCATCTCAATCTGGCCTTCTGAGCAAAGGACAAATGCATGCTCAATAATGTTCTCGAGTTCCCTGATATTTCCTGAATACTCATGGGCCATTAAAAGGGCTATAACCTCTGGACTTACTGATGATATTGCCTTGTCCTGCTTACTGTTGAATCGGGCTACAAAATGCTCTACCAGAAGTGGTATGTCTTCCTTTCTTTTTCGAAGAGGAGGCAAGTCAATTCTGACTACATTGATCCTGTAGAACAGATCCTGGCGAAACCCCCCTTTTTTGACATGGCCAGCGAGATCCCGATTTGTAGCTGTAATCACCCGGATATCCGAATGGACACTCCTGGTGCTGCCAAGAGGGTCAAAGGTCTTTTCCTGCAGCACCCGAAGAAGGCGAACCTGCAAAGCAGGGCTTATCTCCCCTATTTCATCAAGGAACAGGGTGCCACCCTCTGCCAGAGCGAATCTTCCCGGCTTGTCCTTATTTGCCCCGGTAAAAGCGCCTGCCTTGTAGCCGAACAACTCAGATTCCAAAAGGGTGTCCGGTAATGCGGCACAGCTGACTGCCACAAAAGGGCCTCTGGATCTATGGCTCTGATTGTGAATAGCCCTGGCCAGAAGTTCTTTGCCCGTTCCTGTCTCACCCTGTATAAGGACAGTACTGTCGCTGTTAGCCACCTGGGGAAGGATATCAAATATCCTCCTCATCAACGGGCTTCGGCTGACCATATCGCTAACCCGGAAGCGGGATTCAAGTTCCTTGCGAAGTTCTTCCACAAGACTCAGATCCCTGAAGGTTTCGGCACCGCCGAAAACAAACCCTTCCTCATCCCTGAGGAGAGCCGTTGAAACGCTTATCGGGATGCGGTTTCCTTCAGCATCAATAATGAAAGCTGATTTATTGATTACAGGAAAGCCTGTCTCTTTTGTTTGTCGCAAGGCACAGCCCGTTTCACACATGCTGGCCCTGAATACCTCCGAGCATTGGCGCCCTATGGCCTCCTGCCGCGAAACACCCGTTATCTCTTCGGCCGCGCGATTAAAAGATGTAATGCGCCAGCCGTCATCAACTGTAAAAACACCATCCGATATGCTTTCAAGAATAGCCTCGGTAGGAGCACCTTTTGAAATAATCGAACCTTGTCCCTGTCTTACAGTCTTGGTCATTATTTTATTTCCGCCATATTTATCATCCTGGAGGATCGGGAGAGGTTATGCAGTATTGCTTTTCTAAAAAAACAATTGAATGACAATGTACCCCTGTGACCAGTCTGTGTCAACGTATTGTCATTTTTTATTGACAAAAAAACAGCTCCTATTGTAGATTGTTTACTTGTCCAGCGGGAATAGCTCAGCTGGTAGAGCCTCACGTTGCCAACGTGATTGTCGCGGGTTCAAGTCCCGTTTCCCGCTCCACACAAGAATTACAGTGTCCATGAATGGACGTGTTAACTAAGCCGTTTCTGAATGGCCACTTTATAGACTTTTGAAAAGCGCTTAACCTTGGCTTGGGTCAAGTCTAAATTCCGTAACCCTTGCGGGAAAACCCACCGATTTTCTATGGCAAAAAAATAGCCGGGCATCTAACCAGAGAAAAGGTGCTTTTCAAAAGTCAATACAAGGCGGCATAGCCAAGTGGTAAGGCAGCGGTCTGCAAAACCGTTATTCACCGGTTCAAATCCGGTTGCCGCCTCCAGCAGTTTCAAAGGGGTCAGATGCTAAGCCTGACCCCTTTATTTTTATCAGTTACTTCATGCACGGCCAGCGGAAAAATTCATGCAAAGAAAATACCCATTATTAAACTGCGTGACTGACAGCCAGCGTGTCAAGATTGTAAAAGACATCTTTTCTACTGTTACTGCAAGATATGATTTTTTAAACAGCCTTTTCAGTCTTCGAAGGGACCTGTTCTGGCGGCGTTCTGCGGTCCGCAAAATGAGGTTTTTCAAAACCGGGCGCTTTCTTGATGTAGCGACCGGTACCTGCGAACTGGCTGTTGAAGCGGCCCTGAGACATCCTCATATCAACATTGTCGGGTTGGATCTGGTTGAGGACATGCTGGATTTCGGCGGGAAAAAGATTGAAAAAAAGGCGCTGTCCTCAAGGATAGAACTGCTGAGGGCAGATGCACTCAACATGCCGTTTCCTGAAGGACATTTTGATGTTGCAGGCATCGCATTCGGTATCAGAAATGTCCCGGAAAAAATTGGGCTCCTTAAGGAAATGGCACGAGTTGTTGTTCCAGGGGGGCAGATAATGATCCTTGAAATGAATTTTCCGGAAAATCCGCTTATCAGGGATGCATATAATTTTTACCTCAACACCATACTGCCCTTTATTGCGCGCGCTTTTTCCCCTAACCCTGAAGCATATAGCTATCTTGGAGACTCCATTTTGAACTTCCCGTCTCCTGAGGTGTTTTCAGGCATGATGAAATCTGCCGGCCTGATTGAAATTGAGATATATCCACTGACCTTTGGAATCACCCATCTTTACACAGGTTATAAACCAGTATCACTTCCAGGTCCTTATCCCTCAAATCGGTACTGATCCTTTATTTTTTATTTCTGCCGTTTTGATGTCAGACGGAGTCTTTCTTTTGATGGAAGTCCCTTTTTTTGCCCGAGAACGAGAGAGGGGGCAGACTGTTTCCATGTCACAGTTAAACATTTTTTCAGGTTGTCCTGCCATGCTTTTTAAGCACTGATTCTTCTTGACAAACGTTCATTAGTGCGGCTAACATTTTTTAAGTAAAATAAGGCGTTAGCCTCAGGAGTAATCAAGGACAATGGAAATAAATTCCAAAAATATCAATTATAAAGAACTTAGACGTCACCCGAGAATCGAAGCAGTCAACAATGTGGGATATGCGCTCTTCGATGACACGGGGAAAAGAATAACAACCGGGAAAGGCCAGACATTAAACCTGAGCCAGTCGGGCACACTGCTTAAGACCAGGGATCCTATCAAGGGGGTCTTTGTGGTTCTTGTAACAATTGACCTTGAGGGGAAACAGGTAAAGGTCAGGGGACGGGTAAGGCATACCCAAAGAGATGAGTCTTCAGGCTTTTATTTAACAGGTGTTGAGTTTATCGGTCCCAGGGATGAACAACTTCAGGCGATCGTATCTTTCGTAAAGGCGTATCAGCATAAAAAAAATAAGACTAAAACAAGTTATTCTTCATAATCAGTTCCGAACCGAAATTCCCTGGCCAGGCACAAATAAGCAGGAAACAGCATGCCTAAGGAAATAATGCACTGGTTAGTGGCGGAAAAAACTGCTGCCGGATTAACAGGAACCTGTCTCGGAAATGCAGCCAGGAGATGCCCCAATGCCTTGAAAATCGGAGCGGTTTTTCCTGATATGCCCTATTACCTTGCAGGAACATCGAAGCTGGCTGAAATGGCCGCCCTGGTGGCAAATGAGTATCACGGTGCGCATGGTGAAGACACCTTCATTCTACCGCGCACAGTTCTGTCCCGGATACCGGATGACAACCCTCCTGCACATCTATCTTTCCTGGTCGGAGTCGTCAGTCATCTTCAGGCTGACATCGTTTTTCACCCTTTGATTTTTTTTCTGACCGGCAATTATCATGATCATGACCCAGAAAAGAGATCAAGAGCAGTTTGCTGCCATCGCAGATTTGAGGGGATGCTTGATCTGCATGTATGCAGGCTGCTGAAACGGAAACCCGGGCATTTCAAGGCCTGGGAATCCTGGAGGGGCCTTGAAAGCAGAAACCTGTTCGGGTGGGCCGAAGGGGATAAAAAACGTCCTGAACTTGGCACCATGCTGAAACTGGCCGCGAAAAGATTTCTTGCAGCGCAGAGGATATTTATCAATCCGGCAGCATCATTCCTGGCGGAAGTGCTGGATCCCCTTTTGCCTCATGCCTTGAAACAGCTGGCCGCCCTGTTTTACCGTCCTGCTCCGGAATATTTAATGGTACGCCTGTCCCGGACACTGGAGTATCGAAATCCGGTATCCGGGGAGATGAGCCGCACCAGAGTGGATGAGCTTCTTGACAGGGCTGTTGAAGAAAGCGTCGCCCTGTGCAGACGTTTGGAATCCGTTTGGTCAGGGAAAAACCGTTCCTGGCTTTCTGAACGGGGGCCATCACTGAATTTCGGACTTATAGGGGCGGATGTTTCACTTGCCCGATATTTTGCTGAGCCTCTTTTCTTCGAGATTCATAAAGACAGATAATATAATACTATCGGTGATATACTAAAATTGAAACGGTCAGGCCGGCTCCTGCGTGATGTTTTAAAACGGGAATATTTATGAACACATCTTTTTTGATTTCAAGCTTGAAAGGAAGTGCCGTTTGTTTTATCATCCTATCAGCACCTTGCCGGTTCGGTTCGCGCCTCTTTTCTTTGCGCATATATAGCTGAATGAACGAGGTATTTTGCCATGATCTCCCAATAAAAGATTCCTGATCACGGATTCGGGGTTTATAAATACCAGGGAATGACCTCATGCTTTTTGATTTTGATACTCCTGTAGAAAGGCGGAGAAGCGGAAGTACAAAGTGGGAGAAGTACAGGGACATTGATGTATTACCCCTCTGGCTTGCCGACATGGACTTCCGTTCACCACCCGCAGTGATAGAGGCTCTCCACAGGCGGGTTGAACACGGTGTTTACGGTTACACCCAGGCAACAGAAGAGCTCGTGGGCGCGATCTGCCATCGTATGTTAGAGGACTACGGCTGGCCTGTCGATCCTGAGTGGATAGTGTGGCTGCCGGGACTGGTTACAGGCCTGAATGTCACCTGCCGATCCGCAGGGGAAGATGGGGATGACATATTGACTGCAGTGCCTGTCTATCCGCCGTTTCTCACAGCCCCCGGATACTCGCGGAGGAATCTCAATACAGTAAATCTCGTGGAGAAGGACGGCCTCTGGACCTTTGATTATGATGCTCTTGAGGCCGCCGTTACAGACCGAACCCGTCTTTTCATACTGTGCAATCCGCACAATCCCGTGGGCCGGATTTATACAAGAGAAGAACTTCTTACCCTCTCCTCAATATGTGAAAAGCACAATATAATTATCTGTTCCGATGAAATTCACTGCGGTCTTCTCCTGGACAGTGGCAAGCCTCATATCCCGACGGCCACGCTTGATCCTGAGATTGCCAGACGTACTATCACACTGATGGCGCCCAGCAAGACCTATAACCTCCCGGGGTTGGGGTGCTCATTTGCAATTATTTCCGATCCCCGGCTCCGCAGGAATTTCATTGCAGCAAAGGCGGGTATTGTGCCTCATGTCAATGTCTTCGGATATGCTGCTGCGCTGGCGGCCTATACAGAATGCGGAGAATGGCATGCTGCCCTGCTGGAATACCTCCGTTCCAACCGTGACCTGCTGGAAGCGGTAATTGAAGGTATAGAAGGACTTTCAATGGGACATGTGGAAGCCACTTATCTTGCCTGGATCAGCACGCATAAGGCTGGCATGGATAATCCTGCCGGATTTTTCGAAAGAGCGGGGGTGGGATTGAATGACGGCAGGGACTTCGGCGGCCCCGGATTTGTCAGGCTTAACTTCGGATGCTCAAAAGCTACTCTGGCTGAAGCCCTTGAGAGGATTAAAAGAGCAATGGAGAAGGGAGCGTGATAAATTTTTCAAAAATCCTGAGTGGGAGCGGGAAACTTTACCGCAATAACTTCAGGAGTCCGATCGGAATGCTGACTCTGATCGCAACCAATTCTGCACTCAAATGGATTTTATTTGAAAAATACTTCTCCAGTTATGCACCTGTTCTCAAATCCGTTGAAACAGACCCGGGACATGAAATCCTTTGCCTGGCTGAAAATCAAATCAGGGAGTACTTTTCAGGCATAAGAAAGGCATTTGATGTACCCATTGCCATTGAGGGAACATTATTTCAAAAGTCAGTATGGGAGCTGCTGCTGAAAATACCATACGGACAGACAGTAAGTTACGGCGAAATAGCAGGGCGTTTAGGCGACAGAAAAAAAGCCAGGCCTGTTGGAGGGGCAGTCGGACTTAATCCTGCGCCCATAATTATCCCCTGCCACCGCGTAATTGGTCAGGACGGTTCCCTCACGGGTTTTGGCGGGGGGCTGTATGTCAAATCATTTCTCCTGAACCTGGAAAACCGCTGTAAGGGGCTGCGGCCTTCTGTGTCCGGGCACCATGTCTAAATGGGTATGCCTGTTTCAGGTGAATGCAAATCCTGCTCCTAATTCCTTCTCATCAATCAAACCGTTTAACAATGATAATCCCGCCGCATGTATTTTTGTTAATCCGCCAGAGGCGGACGAGGGTTTAATCTGCCAGCCAGCCAGCCAAATGCTGGTAAAAGGCAGACAAGTATCCACGTCCCCAGGGGGATTCAATGCTTTTCAAGATACCCCGATGCTCTGCGGCGGGGAATTCATTTTTTCAAAACGGTAAGCCTGGAAAGGAGCAAATAATTCCCTGAGGCTATCCGGGCGCCGAAATGGATCTTTTCTTTTAAATGGAAATGTGTTATCCAAGTATATATCAATTTAGGTTAAATTCTCTCTCTTCGGTCGAAATAATACTTTAATCTCTACCGGTATAATTCCCCGAAGCCTGCTTCGTATTGTCATCCCGGACTTGATAAGCCTGCCCCGAATCTTCTTTCGGGGGGATCCAGTCAAGCATGTTTCTGGATTCCGGCTGGAGTTTA